>CAZEMU010000001.1:0-10012 GCA_964513315.1 uncultured Acidimicrobiaceae bacterium
GCTACTTGCGCTTCACCTGCACGGGGAGATGCTGGTAGCCGTTGACGAACGACGAGAACGTGCGCTCGGGTTCGCCGACGACCTCGACCCGTTCGAAGCGGCCCAGCAGTTCTTCCCAGAGGATGCGCAGCTGCAGTTCAGCCAGGCGGCTGCCCATGCAGAAGTGCACGCCATAGCCGAACGACAGGTGGCGGTCAGCGTTGTCGCGTTCGATGTCGATGTCGTTCGCGGTCGCACCGAACATGTCTTCGTCGCGGTTCGCCGAGACGTACCACATGAGTAGCTGATCGTCTTTGAGGATCTGCTTGCCGCCGAGTTCGACGTCTTGGGTCGCGGTGCGGCGCATGTAGGAGAGCGGGGTTTGCCAGCGGATGATCTCGGGCACCATCTTCGGGATGAGTCCGGGATCGGCGATGAGCTTGTCGTACTGATCGGGGAACTTGTTCAGGCCATAGATGCTGCCCGACATGGTGTTGCGGGTCGTGTCGTTGCCGCCAACGATCAGCAACAGCAGGTTGCCGAGATGCTCGAGCGTCGGCATGTCCTTGGTTGCCTCGCCGTTCGCGAGCATCGACACCAGGTCGAAGCCGGGGTTCTTCCGCCGCTCGTCCCAGAGGCGATCGAAGTACTGCACCATCTCGAGCATTTCCGTCTGGCGCTGTTCGTGCGACTCGACGATGCCACCAGGCTCGGGGATCGCGAAGACGATGTCGGACCAGCGAGTCAGCTTTCGGCGATCCTCGAACGGGAAGTCGAAGAGCGCGGCGAGCAGGATGGTCGTGAGCTCGATCGAGACCGTGTCGACCCAATCGAAGGTTTCGCCTTCGGGCAGGTCGTCGAGGACCTTGACGGTGCGCTCACGGATCTGATCCTCGAGGTTGCGCAGGCTGCTCGGTGCCGAGATCCCGCGGACCGTCTTGCGTTGCTGGGTCTGCTCGGGCGGGTCCATGGCGATGAACGCTGATGCGTTGGAGATGCGATCGGGAATCGCCGAACCGATCTTCACGCCGAGTGTGATGCCCTCGGCCGAGGAGAAGTTCTGCCAGTCGCCATCGACGGCCTTGACGTCGTCGTACTTCGTGATCGACCAGAACCGGCCCGCGGTTTCAATCGCGTTCAGGTGCACTGGGTCTTCGGCGCGAAGGCGAGCGAAGTAGTCGTGCCACCGGTGATCACGGAACAGATGCGCGTTGAGCGGATTGATGTCCTCGATCGCCAGGTCAGCGGCAGGCGCGACCTCGGCGCCCAGCTCGGCCATCTCTTGCTCGGGGGTCCGGAAGTCCTCGAGCGAGATCGATTCTTGCTGCGGCATCACGTCGGTCATCTGACGATCATAGGGATAGGGGCCTCCCCGCGATCTAAACGCAATCGGCCCAGCCCACTACGGTCCGAAGGGAACAAGGGGGTTCGGCAATGGGTGCGAATGATGAAAAGGTCGACTACGAGGACCTCACGACGATGCGTCTCGACGACGACGCATTGCAGGAACTGCTCGACGCTGGCGGCGAGTGCGTCTTCAACTGGACAACCCGCGACGGGTACCCGGTCGGCGTCGTTGTCGCGTTCCTTTACCGCAACGGCAAGTTCTGGACGACATGCGCAGAGAAGCGCAAGCGGGTGCCGGCGCTGCGGGCACGTCCCCAGTCCGCGATCGTGATCAACACCGGTCGAAAGACGGCGACCTACAAGGGTGAATCGATCGTGCATGCGCCCGGCGACCCTGGCTTCGACGAACTCAAGGAATGGTTCTACGCGGACCTGTCCGGCCTGTCGTCGCAACCGGACGACGCGTACCGCCAGGCGTTCGCCAAGTTCCTCGACTCAGAACATCGAGTGATCATCGAGACCGACGCTCGACTCGTGGTCGGCTTCGATGTCGCCAAGTTCCAAGCCTTCACCAACGAAGCCATCCAAGCTGGTTTGGCGGAATAGTGCCCGGCGCCCGAGTTGGAAAAGTTGCGGGTGTCGGAGAAGTGCAACCGGCGTATGTCGGCGAGGGCTACTCGCGGTCCATGGCCTGGATGTCGCCGAGGTCGACCCACGGCTGCTTGTCGACGCACCACGCCTGAATGTTCGGCTCCACGCCTGACGTGTCATCGAGGGTGCCGGCCTTGACCGCCAGGACGCCAGCAGGTTCCATCAGCTCGGACACGATCGGCGAGCCGCAGCTTCCGCAGAACTTGCGCAACACGTACACCGCGTCGCCGGTGCGACCGCGGTCCTCATAGATCGTGAGCTCGCCGTCGACGGTGAGCTGGGATTCGTGCACGACCAGGTTGGTCGAAAAGGCGCCACCGCTCTGGCGCTGGCAGTGTTCGCAATGGCAGATCGCCGTGGCCAAAAGGTCGCCTTCGATCGAGTAGCTGATGTTGCCGCAGAGGCAGCGTCCGGTTTGGGTCATGCGATCGAACCTAGGTGCCGTCGCGCTCGCGTCTGCTATTGCTGATTGGAGGGAAGTGGCCCGGATTTCGAGGGGGAGTGGCGATGGCGTATCCGAAGCATGTCAATCATGATCTCAGCCCGATGGCCTGTCCGATGCATCTCGACGACGTCGACTTGTTCGGTGACGGAGCTCAGGAGCACTGGTACGAGGCGTACGAGATCCTGCACCGAGAAGCGCCGGTGTTGCGCATCGAAGGCGGCGGTCCAACACCGGGAACCGATGCGTTCGTCCTCACGAAGCACGAGGACATCACCCGAGTCGTCAAAGACGCAGACCGCTACATCGCCCTCACCCAATCGCGGGTTGAGAAGCTTGCCGAAGCTGGCATGTCGGCCGAGGATGCGTACGCCGCGCAGCGCAATCTGATGACGGCCTCGATGGTGTCGCTGCGTCCGACCCAACAGCTCTATTACCTGCACCGTCGCGAGCTCACCGATCCGTGGGTCGGCGCGGGTGCCACCCGCAATCGCGAGATGATCGAGCGTCACGCGAACGAGCTGCTCGATGCGTGGATCGACGACGGTCAGGTTGAGTTCATCAGTCAGTTCGCCCGGCCTCTGCCGCAACATGTGATGGCGAGCATCTTGGGCTTCCCCCATGCAGACATTTCGCAGTTGGCTGCCTGGGGCGATGCAGTCGTCACCCCGTTTGTGCACGGCACCGGTCTTCGCCACGAGCTCACTCCCGAGCAGACCGAGGACATGCTCGCCCGCCTCGACGGCTTCCAGGACTACATCTACGAGCACGTGACGGCGAAGCGAAGCGACCCGCAAGACGACATGGTCAGCTTCTTGTGCGACGTGCACTACGAGCCGCTCGACCGCAAGCTGACCGACCTCGAGATCGCCGGCATCGTGCACGCCATGATCATCGGTGGGCTCGAAACAACGCAGTACGCGCTCGAAGAACAGGCGCAGCTGCTGTGCGAGAACCCGGGCACGTTCGAGCTGCTCCGCAACGATCGGTCCAAGGTGCGTGCGTTCACCGAAGAGGCCATGCGCATGCGGTCACCAACGCACGGCCTGTCCACACGGATGACGTCACAAGACGAGGTGTTCCAGGGCGTCGAGGTTCCGGCCGGATCACTGCTGCATCTGCGCTACGGGGCAGCCAATGTCGACCCCGACGAGTTCGAGTGTCCGTTCGACCTGGACCTCGATCGTGAACGGCTCACCCGCCACGTCACGTTCTCGACCGGGCCGCGTGTGTGCCCGGGCGCCAGCCTGTCTCGGCTCGAGCAACAGATCGGCTGGAACGTGCTGCTCGATCGCATCGAATCGATCAGCTACTCGGCCGACAACGACTGGCTCCATCAGCCCGGCATCATGCTCGGCACGCTGCGCCTCAACCTCGACTTCGCCAAAGCCTGACCACCCGGGACAATCGGTCGTCGCTTTGGACGGTGACGATGGGTGCCGCAATCCTGGCCCCATGGTGAAGCCGCTCGAGCCGTACAACGTCTATGCCAGCGATCCGGTGCTGCGCGAGGCGGTCGCCCGAGAAGGCGGCGCTGACTTCGAAGAAGAGCTGGTGACCTTCGGCGCCCGGGTCGGGTCCGAAGAGGTCTACGCCTGGGGATTCGACGCTAATCGGCATAGCCCCGAGCTCGTGACCCACGATCCGTACGGCGAACGCATTGACGAGGTGCGCTACCACCCGTCGTATCACCGGCTGCTGGAACTGTCCGTGGGTGCTGGAGTTCACGCCTCGCACTACGACGGCGCACCCGGGGACGGGTCCTACATTGCTCGCGCCGCGCACATGCACCTGATCAGCCAGGTCGAGGTCGGCCATAACTGTCCGACGTCGATGACCGGTGCGGTGCTTCCGGCGTTGCGGGAGCAGCCTGATCTGGCCGCGGTCTGGGAGCCGCGGATCCGGACCCGTTCCTATGACCCGAGGCTGATTGACCCCGCCGCCAAGTCCGGCAACTTGTTGGGCATGGGTCTGACCGAGAAGCAGGGCGGCAGCGACGTGCGGGCGAACACGTCGACCGCTGTTCCCGTCGACGGGGGCGGTCCGGGCGGCGAATATCGACTCACCGGGCACAAGTGGTTCACCTCGGCACCGATGTCCGACGCGTTCCTGGTGCTCGCGCAAGCGCCGGCTGGCATCTCATGCTTCCTTGTGCCTCGGATCCTGCCGGACGGCACGCGCAACTCGCTTCGTCTCATGCGACTCAAGGACAAGCTGGGGAACCGGTCGAATGCGTCCAGCGAGCTGGAGTACAGCGACGCCGCCGGCTGGCTCGTCGGCGAAGAAGGTCGCGGTATCAACGTCATCATCAAGATGGTGAACGGCACCCGGGTCGATGTCACCAATTGGTCGGTGGCTTTGATGCGCCAAGCCGTCAGCCAGGCGGCCTGGTATCTCAGCCAGCGAGAAGCGTTTGGCGATCTGCTCATCGACAAGCCGCTCATGCAGAACGTGCTCGCAGACCTTGAACTCGAAACCGAGGTCGGCACGATGATGGTCATGCGGCTTGCAGGGGCCTACGAGCGTGCGCCGATCGACGAGCACGAAGAGGCCTTTCTGCGCCTCGGCTCAGCGGTCGCCAAGTACTGGCTCACGAAGCGCTCGACGCCGGTGGTCCGCGAGGCGCTCGAATGCGTCGGGGGCAACGGCTACGTCGAAGAGTCGATCCTGCCTCGGCTCTATCGCGAAGCTCCGCTCAACGCGATCTGGGAAGGAGCGGGCAACGTCATTGCCCTCGATGTGCTCCGAGCGCTGCAACGCGCACCGCAAGCGGGCGAAGCGTTCATTGCCGAGGTGAGCAAGGCGAGCGGCGCGGACCGGGTCTTCGATCGCGAGCTGGCCTCGATTACCCAGGCCCTGGCGAGCGCGGGCGACGAGGCGGGTGCGCGTCGACTGGTGGAGCAGCTGGCGACGGTGTGGGGCGCTTCGTTGTGTCTTCGTCACCAACCCGTGATCGCAGACGCGTACGTGCGCTCACGCCTCGATGGCGATCATGGCGCCGAGCTGGGCACCTTGAGCTCCGACGTCGACGTCGCGACGATCGCCCGCCGAGCCGTTCCTCAGCCTGTGTAGTAGCTGACCGCTGCGCCCGCGCCCGACCCAGCGACACCTGCTCAATGTTTTGCGTGTCGCACTGGCACAATATGCTTCGAGGTGTGAGGTCGCTGGAGGGATAGAGCAACATGGTTGAGATCGCAAGGTCGAGGCACGTCGATGCGAGCGTCCAGGAACTTTGGGCGGTTCTGTCCGACTTCGGCGACATCAGCCGGTGGGCGCCAAACGTCGACCACTCGTGCTTGATGACCGACGAGAGTGAAGGTGTCGGCGCCACTCGTCGGATCCAGGCAGGCCGAATTGCTGTCGTCGAGCGGGTCTCCTCGTGGGAGCCCGGCGTGCAGCTCGCGTACACGATCGAGGGATTGCCACCCATCGTGCGATCGCTCACGAACACATGGCGACTCGATGACCACGGTGATCACACCGACCTGGTGTTGACCGCCACGCTCGACACCGGGCCTCGGCCTCCGCAACAACTCATCGCGCGGGGGATCGGCCGCCGTCTGGCATCGACGAATGAAGAGATGCTCGACGGACTCATCGCCGCTATCGCACGGCAGAACAACGCGAACGAAGGCGCTACGCAATGACGACCCGGCCCGACGTCGTCGTGATCATGACGGACCAAGAGCGAGCCGCGCCGCCGTACGAGTCTGAAGAACTCGCCGCATGGCGGAAGCGCGCTCTGCCTGGCACCCAGTGGTTCGAGGATCACGGCGTCTCGTTTCGCCGCCACCACACCGGCTCGCTCGCCTGCGTGCCATCACGCCCGACGCTGTTCACCGGGCAGTTCCCCGATGTCCATGGCGTCACCCAGACCAACGGGCTCGGGAAGATGGAAGACGATCCGCGCATGCGCTGGATGCGTCAGGGCGAGGTCCCGACGCTCGGCCACTGGTTCCGGGCTGCGGGCTATGACACGCACTACGACGGCAAGTGGCACATCTCCCATGCCGATCTGCACGACGCAGCTGGCGAGCGGATCACGACCAACGACGATGATGGCGCGGTCGATGCCGCGGCCGTCCAGCGCTATCTCGATGCCGACCCGCTCGCCGCATTCGGCTTCTCAGGTTGGGTCGGGCCGGAACCGCATGGCGGCGATCCCGCAGACAGCGGCCTGATCCGAGACCGTCTCATCGCCGACCGGGTCGTCGCCTGGCTCGAGGATCGCTACGCCCGTCGCCACGCGGGCGACGCGGACGCACGCCGTCCGTTCTTGCTCGTGGCCAGCTTCGTGAATCCACACGACATTGTGTTCGCCCCGGCCTGGCTTGCCCGGCTTGGCCCCGATGTGCCGCTCGAGGCGCGCCCCGACGACCCGCCCGCCGTCGCCGCATCACCGACCGACGATGAAGACCTGCGCACCAAGCCCGCCGCACAGATCGCGTTTCGTGCTTCGTATCCCTCGACCTACGCAGCGGCCCCGCTCGTTGAGCGGATCTACCGCACTCGGGCGCAGGAGTACCGCGACCTCTACTACCGGCTGCACCGCGAAGTCGACGGACCGCTCGATCGTGTGCGCAAGGCCGTAACCGACGGTGGTTCGGAACATGCGGTGCTGGTTCGCACGTCGGACCATGGCGAGATGCTGGGTGCGCACGGCGGCCTGCATCAGAAGTGGTTCAACCTCTACGACGAGGCCACGCGTGTGCCGTTCATCGTCGCTCGGATCGGCGATGGCGCGACGACCGGCCAGGTGGTTGCCGATGCGCCAACATCGCACGTCGATCTCGTCCCGACCCTGTGCGGCGCGGCTGGAATCGATGTCGACGAAGTCGCAGTCGAGCTGGGCGCCTCGTTCAGCGAAGTGCACCCGCTTCCCGGCACGGACTTGATGCCGGTCGTCGACGGACAGGCCGAGCCCGATCGGGACCGCATCATCTACATGCTCACCCGGGACAACATGCCCGAGGGCGTTTCCGGTGCGAGCGGGGTCGCTCGCCGCATGGGCCGCGAGGCGAACCCGCCGCCTCCGATGCGCATCCAGGTGCCCGCGCATGTCGGCGCAAACTTCGAAGGCATCGTCGCTCGAGTTCCCGAGTCGGCTGCTGCTGGCGGTGCCGGCCATCTCTGGAAGCTCGTGCGCAGCTTCGATGACCCGGACACCTGGACCGAGCCGAACGTCCGGCACCTGGCGGCGGACGGTCCAACCGGTCAGACGCATCGCACCGAGGTGCTTCCTGACCAGTGGGAGCTCTACGACCTCGATGTCGATGCGATCGAGGCCGTCAACCGCTGGAACGACCCCGCAGCCGCTGGTGTCTTCGCCCACATGGTCGACCAACTCGGCCGTGAACGAGCTGCGCAGGTGCCGCAGCGCAATGACGCGTGGCCCTACGTCGAGCAGCCGCCTCGTGCGACTCCCAAGCGGGTGCCGCCTCCAGCCCGTGGTCTGCGCAAGGTGCTGCAGCGGGTCGGGATGCATCCCGAGGACGAGGAATCGATCGACCTTGACCTCACGGGTCGCCGAGCCTTGGTGATCGCGACGAATCACGGCGTCCTCGATGTCGGCAAGCCGACCGGCGTGTTCGCGAGCGAGATGACCGTGCCGTACTACGCGTTCCGCGACGCAGGCATGGACGTTGACGTCGCCAGCCCGAATGGTGGAGCGATTCCCGTCGATCCTCAGTCACTCAAGCCTGTCCTCCGCACCGAAGCCGACGACCGGTTCCTGGGCGACGACACCTTTCGGGCCCAGGTGAACGACTCGCTCGCGATCGCCGACCTCGACATGGCCGACTACGACATCGTGTTCCTCGCCGGCGGTTGGGGAGCGGCGTTCGACTTCGCCCAGTCAGAAGCACTTGCCGACAAGATCACCGACGCCAACCGGTTGGGCCGCGTGCTCGGAGGCGTCTGTCACGGGCCGCTCGGCCTGGTTTCCGCGCGTGGCGTCGATGGCGGCCCGTTGGTCGCCGGCCGACGCGTGACCGGGGTGACGGACAAGCAGGTCAGCGAGCTCGGTATTGGGAGCACACCGAAGCATCCCGAGACCGAGCTGCGACGAGCCGGCGGCGACTTCGAAAGCCAGACGCGCTTCCGCGACCCCTTCGCGAACCACTGGGTGGTCGACGGAAACCTCGTCACTGGCCAGAACCAGAACGCGGCGCCCATGGTCGCTCGCGAGATGCTCAAGCTCGCCGCCGCCAACTCTGGGGTCGCACCTGAAACCGCTTCACTCGCCGATGCAACGTCCTGAGAATCTACGGCTAGCTGGCAGGGTGCTGAACTTCGCTCGGACCGCATGCTCAGAACGTTGAACCACGCGTTTGCGAGCCCGCGAGCAAAGGCGAACTACGAGGCGACGAGAACCTCGCAGCCCGTGCCCGCGAGTGCGGTGTCGACACGGCTTCGATCATCGTCGCTGAGCGCCTCGTACGCTTCGCGCAGCCACTGCAGGCACTTGCCCTGGTAACCGAACGGCCCTTGGCGATACGTCATGCTCGACTGGCCGTCGACCGACGGAATCTCGCACACGACCTCGGTGGCACCCGACATGAGAGCCTGCGCGTTCGCGACCATGAATGGCGCGTAGGTGCGTCCGATCTCGCCCAGCAAGTCCTTTGTTGCGGGATCGAGCGTTTCGAGTTCGACCCAGCCTTCACCGTCTGCCGATGATGCATCGTCGACCGGCAGCCATGACAGATCGTCGACCCGGTCGACCCAGTTCAGAACCTTGGGAGCGCGATCGGTCGCCACTGCCATCGGCGTCGGATCCCACCGCACCAGCTGCGTGAGCTGGCCATAGATGCCGAAGTCACCACGACCGGGACGATCACCCAAGAAGAAATCGCGCACCGCGAATTGGGCCTGCATGAGATCGAGCACCCGCTTGTAGGAGTCCTCGATGATCGGCGTATTCAGCTCGGTCGAGCCGACGAGCTCACGGCGACCAATCTGGCGTTGCGTGATGAACTCGTACATCTGCTGACCCTGATCCGAGTTCATCTGCAGGTTGCGTGAGATCGGCAGCAGCTTGCCGGCCTTGTCGATGTCGGCTTGGTACGCCCAGCGGTAGTGGTACATCGCCTTGGTCAACCACTCGTCGCCAAAGTCCTCGATCAGCATGTCGATGAAGGCCAGCGCGGGATCCGTCGGCACCACGCTTCGGCCCTCGAACTCAGCCTCGAGGCGCAGGATCTGGGGCGACGAGTCGACGGTGATGTCGCCGTATCCGCCCTCGCCATCGGGGTAGGCGATCACGGGGATGATCGGGACCGGTGGAGCCGGCAGGTCGTCCCACTTGGAGTCGCGGAGCATCCAGCGAAACGCGATCTGGCGATAGCGCAGCACCGCCCGCATCTTGAGCGTGTACGGCGAGCCGTACTGTCCGGCCAGCACGAGCGGGTGTTCAGCGGTCATGGTCCGACACTACGCAGCAAGGATACTGCCAGTGCAACTGGCGAATACTTACGAGACAGGCGTGTCGATTGGTACGGTCCGAGACCGTGATCGATCCCGAAGCGCACGCGAGGTCTGCGGAAACTGCGCAACCAAGCACTGGGCAACCGAGCGCTGCGCAACCGAGCGCTG
>CAZEMU010000001.1:10112-37946 GCA_964513315.1 uncultured Acidimicrobiaceae bacterium
AACCAAGCACCGGGCAACCAAGCACCGGGGAACCCGCTGCGCCCGCTGACGGTCGCAACGCTCGCCGCGAGCGCAACGTGGCCAAGGTCCTTGCCGTCGTCATCGACATGTTCTCCGAAGACGCGCTCTTTCCAACGATGGATCAAGTCGCCGAACGCTCTGGTCTGTCGCTGCGGTCGCTGTACCGCTACTTCGCCGATCCATCCGAGCTCGTACACGCAGCCATTGAGTGGCATCAGGGTCTCACCAGCGAAGCAGCGCACCTGTCGTCGATCGGCGAAGGCCCGCTTGGCGATCGCATCGACGCCTTTGTCGCCATGCGAGTCGGGCTGTACGAGAGCTTTGGCCCAGCGTTTCGGGCCACGCTGGCCAACGCACATCGCCATGCGCTCGTGGCCGAGGAGGTCGTCGACCGTCGACAACGGATGCGGACGCAGTTCGAGCAGCAGTTCGCTCCTGAGCTGACCGGACCCAAAGCGCAGCGCACAGCATTGCTGCAAGCCGGCGACGTGTTGACCCAGCTCGAGACCGTGCACCTCATGGCCTCGCAAGGCGCGACCTCGAAAGAGATCCGAGCTGCGCTGGTGCGCGGACTCGGCGGACTCCTCGCGCACTAGCGAGCTTCGTTCGCTGCAGCGCCCGGCGTGGTTGGCACGTCGTTGTCTCCTCGACCTAGATTGTGGCAGTAGAACTGGCACTTGTGCGAAGCTTGTCGTAGCAAGACCAAGCAATGGGGCACACCAGGAGAGGTACCAATGGACATCGTGTTGACAGGAACCGGTTCACCGCTCCCTGATGCGAACCGAGCAGGACCGTCGACGCTCATCAAAGCGGGCGACACGCATGTTCTGGTCGACGCCGGTCGAGGCGTCGTCATGCGGATGACCGGCGCAGGCTCGATGCCGCCGTTCCTCGCCGGCGTGCTGATCACGCACCTGCACAGCGATCACATCTGCGCGTTGAACGACGTCATGACGATGCACTGGGTGATGACGCAAGGGAATGCATCCCTCAAGATTTTTGGCCCGCCCGGAACGGCCGAGTTCGTCGAACGGCAACTACATGCGCTCGAAGCCGACATTGGCTACCGGATCGCGCACCACGACCAGCTGACGGTCGGTCCCCAGGTCGAGGTCACCGAACTTGAACCGGGCGAGACGTTCCAGATCAACGATGTCACCATCACGACTGCAGCGACGATGCACGCACCGGTGCAACCGACGCTCGGTTACCGCATCGAGCACGAGGGTGCCAGCGCTGCGCTCGTCGGCGACACCATTCCGTGCGACGGCGTCGACGAGCTTGCTCGAGACGCCGATGCCTACGTGCAAACCGTGATCCGCCGCGACATCGTCGAGCAGATCCCCAACGAGATGCTGCAAGACATCCTCGACTACCACTCCGGCGTGGTCGAGGCCGCTCAGACCGCGGCACGCGTCGGTGCCAAGCGGTTGGTGCTCACCCACATGGTCCCGACGCCAACCCCCGAGCAGTATCCCGAGTGGATCGCCCGAGCCGCCGAACACTTCGACGGCGAGGTTGTCATCGGCGACGACCTGACCACGATCTCCATCTAAAGGAAGCAGAGCGCACGATGAGCACCACCATTCCTCCCACCGGTTGGACCGGCACGATCGGTCGCACGTTGGCCGAATCGGAGGCGCACTTCGTCGACCCGGTGCATCCGGGCGAGGACGCCCCGAACGTCGTCATCGTGTTACTCGACGACACGGGCTTCGCCCAGTTCGGTTGCTACGGCTCCGACATCGAGACCCCCACGGTGAACGCCCTCGCGGCGAACGGACTGCAGTTCACGAACTTCCACGTCACGCCGCTGTGCTCGCCGACGCGCGCATCGCTGCTCACCGGTCGTTCGCAGCACGCCGTCGGCATGCGCGGCGTGTCGAACTGGCGGACCGGCTTCCCGCATCAGCGAGGTCACATCGCGAACGAAGCGGCAACGATCGCCGAAGTCCTGGGCGCCGAGGGGTACGCAACCTTCTGCGTGGGCAAGTGGCACCTGGCGCCGACCGGTGACATCTCCGCGGCCGGACCCTGGGATCAATGGCCACTCGGACGAGGCTTCAATCGCTTCTACGGATTCCTTGAGGGCGAGACCGACCAGTTCCACCCGGAGCTCGTCGTCGACAACCATCACATCACGCCGCCCGCCACGCCCGAAGAGGGCTATCACGTGAGCGAGGACATGATCGATCAGCTCATGCTGATGGTCCGTGACTCCAAGGGCATCCGGCCGGACCGGCCGTTCTTTGCCTACGTGCCGTTCGGAGCGACGCACGCGCCGCACCAGGCGCCACAGGACTACCTCGACAAGTACCGAGGTCGTTTCGACGAGGGCTGGGACATCGTTCGCCAGCGCTGGTTCGAACGCCAGCTCGACCTCGGCGTCATCCCCGAGGGGACCCAGCTTGCGCCACGTAACCCGGGCGTCGAGGCCTGGGACGACCTCCCCGAAAACCACAAGCTGCTGGCGTGTCGCCTGCAAGAAGCGTTCGCGGCGTTCCTCGACCACACCGACACGCAGATCGGACGCCTCGTCGACGGGCTCCGGGATCTCGGCGAACTCGACAACACCATCTTGGTCGTGCTCGCCGACAACGGAGCGTCGCAAGAGGGCGGCCCGTTTGGCGTCATGCACGAGATGAAGTTCTTCAACGGAATCCTCGAAAGCCCTGACGAAGCGATCGAACGCATCGACGACATTGGCGGACCGAACAGTCATACCAACTATCCGTGGGGGTGGGCCCAAGCGGGTAACAGTCCGTTCAAGTGGTACAAGCAGAACACCCACGAGGGCGGCGTGCACGTGCCGATGGTCATGCACTGGCCCGCCGGCATCGATGCAGCGGAAGCGGGCACCCTGCGCAACCAGTTCGTGAACGTCAGCGACATCGTGCCGACGATCTACGAACTGCTCGGCGTGAGCGCGCCCGAGGTCTACAAAGGTGTCGAGCAGATGCCCGTCACGGGAAGCTCGTTCGCCTCGACGCTCGGCGACCCCGACGCTCCGGCGACGAACACGCTGCAGTACTTCGAGATGTCCGGCAGCCGAGCCCTCGTCGCCCACCAAGACGGTGTCTCGTGGAAGGCCGTCGCCAAGCACACCCAAGGCGTCGACTTCGACGACGATCCATGGGAGCTCTACAACCTGTCGGTCGACGCCAGCGAGTGCAACGATCTCGCCTCGACGCATCCCGAGAAGCTGAGTGAACTGATCGAGCTGTGGTGGAGCGAAGCGGATCGCCACGGCGTGCTTCCGCTCGACGACCGCATGCTCGAGTTGTTCGCCGCTCATCTGCATCCGCATTCGCCGCATCGTCCCGACCGGACCTATCGCTATGTCCCGCCGATGTCGCCGCTGCCGGCCCAACCGACCCCCACGCCGGGTGGACGCTTGTGGGAACTGGCCGCGACGATCACGCGAGAACCGGGCGACGAGGGCGTGATCTGGGCCCACGGCAACTTCAACTCGGGGTTCTCTGTGTTCGTCCAGAACGATCGGCTGGTCGTCGACTACAACGCGTTCAGCGATCACACCGTGGTCGAGTCGACCGTGCCCGTTCCCTCCGGCAACTGCACGCTCGGCGTGGCGCTCAAGCGCAACAGCCGCACCTCTGGTGTCGTCGAGCTGTCGATCGACGGGGAGCCGTGCGGCCAGGCAGACCTTGCATTCATGATGCGCATGATCAGCTCGATCGGCGCCAGCGTCGGCGAAGACCACGGCCAGGCCGTGAGCGACCGCTACGAGGCACCGTTCAGCTTCGGCGGCCAACTGCACGAAGTCGTGATCCAGCTCGGCCAGCGTTCCAAAGACCAAGCCGCGGCCGAGGCCAAGACCGAAATGAGCCGCCAGTGATCCCACGCGACGCTGCCAGCATCCTTGAACTGGAGAACCGATGAAGACCGTGCGCACCCCCGACGAGCAGTTCGTCGATCTGGCGGGCTACCCATTCGAACCGAACTATGTCGAGATCCCCGACGGCGAAGGCGGAACCTTGCGAGTGCACTACCTCGACGAGGGCCCAGCCGATGCCGCACCCGTGCTGCTACTCCACGGCGAGCCGTCGTGGAGCTATCTGTACCGGCACATGATCCCGCCGCTGGTCGCTGCGGGACACCGCGTGGTCGTGCCTGACCAGGTCGGATTCGGTCGAAGCGACAAGCCGACCGAACAGTCCGACTACAGCTACGCCCGTCACATCGAATGGATGTCGGCGCTCATCTTCGACGAGCTCGATCTGCGCGACGTGACGTTCTTCGGCCAAGACTGGGGCGGGCTTATCGGGCTCCGTCTCGTGACGGCGCAGCCGGACCGCTTCGCTCGCCTGGTCATTGCAAACACGGGCCTGCCGACAGGCGATCAGCCGATGAGCGACGCCTTCATGGCGTGGCAGAAGTTCTCCCAGACCGCCGATGAGTTCCCGATCGGGATGATCATCAAGGGAGCGGTCGTCACCGAGATGACGCCCGACGTCGTTGCCGGCTACGCAGCGCCGTTCCCTGACGACTCGTTCCTGGCGGGCGCCCGGATCTGGCCTTCGTTCGTGCCGACCTCTCCCGACGATCCCGAGTCGGCGAACAACCGGGCCGCGTGGGGTGTTCTGCGCGAGTTCGACAAGCCGATCTTGTGCTGCTTCAGCGACCAGGATCCGGTGACCGCCGGCGGCGAAGCGCCGTTCATGGCGCTACCTGGAGCGCAGGGCCAAACCCACGTGACGATCGAGGACGGCGGTCACTTCCTGCAAGAGGACAAGGGACCTGAGATCGCGCAGATCATGATCGACTTCATGGCCAGCAGCTGAGTCTCAGATGTCGGCTGCCTCGAGCTGTTGCGCGAAACGATCCCGAGCCTCGCGCACTTCGGGCAGATGGCTCTCGGTCCAGTCGCGTATCGCCGCCAGCGGTTGCGTGAGCGTCCGTCCCAACTTGGTCAGCGAATACTCAACCCGGGGCGGCCGCATCTCGGCCAAGACCTTGCGGTCGACCATGCCGTCTTCTTCGAGGCGTCGCAGTGTCTGCGTCAGCATCTTTTGGGTGATGCCGGGAACGGCTCGACGTAGTTCGCCGAATCGGTGCGGGCCTTCTTCGAGCCGACCGATCACGAGCACGGACCACTTGGAACCAATGAGGTCGAGGATGTCTCGGCAGGGGCAACCTTCGAGGTAGAGGTTGCCGATGTCGGGCTGGAGCTGCTCGGTGTCCAAGGTGGTTTCCTTCAGGTACCTATGGGTCGAAAAGGTTCCTTCTTGCTGAGCGAAACCATCTTGGTCATGATGACTACTGGCGACGCCGGACGCAACCGATTCATGGTTGAACGGTCGATCGCACCCCCAATCATCCCTGCTCAGAAGAACAGCGACGCATGACCAAGACCATCCTCATCACCGGTTCGACCGACGGCATCGGCCTCGCAACCGCCAAGATCCTGGCCGCCCAAGGCCACAACGTGCTGCTGCATGGCCGCAGCCAAAGCAAGCTCGATGCTGCCGCAAACGAGCTCGGCTCCATCAGCGCAGGCGGAGCCATCGAGCAGTACCAAGCCGATCTCTCCGATCTCGCCGCCGTCGAAGCCCTCGCCGCTGAAGTCGCCGCAAACCACGATCACCTCGATGCGCTGATCAACAACGCCGGCGTGTTCAAAGTGGCCGACCCGAGAGCCGCCAACGGGCTCGACGTGCGCTTCATGGTCAACGTGATCGCTCCCTATGTGCTCGCCAAGCGGCTTCTCCCGCTGATCGGCAACGAGGGTCGGATCGTCAATCTGTCCTCGGCTGCGCAAGCGCCTGTTGACGCAGCTGCGTTCCGCGGACAAGGCCAGCTCGATGACAGCAACGCGTACGCGCAGAGCAAGCTGGCGATCACCATGTGGTCGAACCACCTCGCTGGCCAGCTCGGCGCGAGCGGGCCTGTCGTGGTTGCCGTCAACCCCGGTTCGTTCCTTGGCACCAAGATGGTGAAAGAGGCCTACGGAAGCGCCGGCCAGGACATCGGTATCGGCGCCGACATCTTGACTCGCGCCGCGATCTCCGATGAGTTCGCCCAGGCAACCGGCCGCTACTACGACAACGACTCGCGTCAGTTTGCGCCTCCGCACCCCGACGCACTGGACCCCGCCAAGAACGCCGCCCTCGTCGCGCTCGTCGAGTCGACGATCGCCGCCGTTTCCCACTAGCCGACCAGGAGTGGATCAGATCATGGCTACCGACCAGCTCGAACGCGCCCGCGCACTCCCTGTGCCTGGGCGAGAAGCGACCCTTCATCGTGACCCATCCGTCCAACAGTTCTGGACCGAGAACCGGGATCTGCTCGAGATCGCGTGGGAAGAATGGGACGGCGCCGAACAAGGCGACCGGCCAGCGCTCGACAGCTCGTTGCTCGACGCACGCTTGCGGGCCGCGGTTGACCAGGCGTGGACCAACCCCGACGAAGAGTCGGCCGTGCGCGCCTTGCTCGACGAAGCAGCACCGAACGTGTACTGCTTCCAGTTCTTCGACCCCGAGCGGCTGGCCGACCTGAGGGCCTATCTCGAAGCAGCCTGGGACGTCAACATCAACACGCCCGGCGAGGACTTCAGCGGTTCGTCGGTCGACTTCTTTGACCGGCCCACCGATCAGGTGAACTCGCTGATGTTTGAGCCGGGTATGGCGATGATTCATCGGGGCGATGTTCCGCATACGGCGCAGCCAATCACCTCGGGCTCGCGCACGAATCTCGTGCTGTGGCTCTACGGCGACCACGGCCAGGTGCCACGGCACCTCTTCGGTGAGCCAGCGCCTGCTTCGGATCTCACGCCACAGGAACGGTGGACGACCCCGTCCGCGCCGCTGGACGGTTTCGCTCCGTTCTAGCGGTTGCTCACTCGGCCCGGCCAGCACAGCGAACAGGGGTGAACCGCTAGCCTGCGGGACGCATGCGCACCGAGCCATTCGTTCCGCCGCCCTACCCGTTCGACCGTCTCGACGCGGTCAAAGCCACTGCAGTGGACCATCCGCTCGGCATGCTCAACCTGTCGATCGGTGCGCCACACGATCCGCCGCCAGCGGTCGCGATTCAAGCGCTCGCAACGTCAGGCAACGAGGCTGGCTACCCGCCCTGTGTCGGTACCCCGGGGTATCGAGATGCCGCCGCGGCGTGGCTCAACTCGATCGCTGGAACCAACATCGAAGGCGCTGACGCAATTGCGATCGTCGGTGCGAAGGAACTCGTTGCGGGCCTGCCACATTGGCTGCGGCTGCGTCGTCCCGATCTCGACACGGTGCTCTACCCCGCGGTGAGCTACCCGAGCTACGAGCTGGGTGCGCAACTTGCCGGATGCCGAGCCGTGCCCGTGCCGCTCGACGACGAATGGCGGATGGATCTATCGGCGATTTCAGCCGAAGACGCCAAGCGAGCGCTGTGTCTCTGGAACGCTTCGCCCGGCAACCCAACTGGCGCAATGGACGACCTCGGTGAGCTTGCGGCGTGGGGCCGGGCGCACGACGTGCCGGTCTTCTCCGACGAGTGCTACATCGAGTTCACCTGGGACCGGCCGGCGACCTCGATGCTCGAACACGGTTCTGACGGTGTCGTCGCTGTCCACTCGCTCAGCAAGCGCTCCAACTTCGCGGGCGCTCGGGCTGGCTTCATCGCTGGCGATCGCGAGATCGTCGACTACCTGGGCAAGGTTCGCCAACACGCCGGGCTCCTGGTCTCTGCACCGGTGCAGAACGCGGCGATCGCGGCGTGGGGTGATCCGACCCACGTGGCTCAGCAACGGGAGCGCTACCGCGAACGCATGACGGCGATGATCGCTCGGCTCGCTGACATCGGCGTCGAGTGTGCAATGCCGAGCGGTGGGTTCTATCTCTGGTTCCGCGACGAGACCGACGACGGTTGGGCGCTTGCGGATCGTCTGGCAACTGAGCTGGGTGTCGTTGGCACGCCCGGAGAGTTTTACGGCGAGGACTGCCACGGCTGGCTACGCCTCGCGATGGTGCAAGATGTCCATGGGCGCTGACGGTTCGTTCTCCGAAGAACGAGTGCAGCGGGTCGCTGGCGGCTGGCACGTCGATCCAGCTCGGTCGGCATCCCTGCACGCCGATGCCTATGTGCGTCCGGAATGGTTCGTTGCTGACCAGGAAGAGATTGTGCGTCGCAGCTGGCAGTGGATCTGCCATGGCGAGAAGCTTCGTGCGCCGGGCAGCTATGTGACCGAGACGATCGGTGACATGCCAATTGTCATCGTGCGTGATGGCGACGCTGGCGGACCGGGCGAGCTGCGGGCGTTCTACAACGTGTGCAAGCACCGAGCCCACGAACTGCTGGCGGGGGAGGGCACGACCCGCAACATCGTGTGTCCGTACCACGCCTGGAGCTACGACCTGGGCGGGCAACTCCGCTCGGCGCGCCACACCACGCATCTGGTCGACTTCGAAACAGATTCGATCTGCCTCGACCAGGTACAGGTCACCGACTTCGGTGGCTTCGTGTGGGTCAACCTCGACCCGGCGGCGCCACCGCTGCAGGAGCAGTCCGGTGACCTCGGTGCCGAGATCGCGCACTGGGCGCCCGACGTCGAGCGGTTGACCTTCGCGCATCGGCTCACGTACGAGATCAACTCGAACTGGAAGAACGTCATCGACAACTTCCTCGAGTGTTACCACTGCCATGTCGCCCACGAGGACTTCGTGTCGCTTGTCGACATGGACACGTATTCGGTGACGACCCACGGCATCTACTCCAGCCACATGGCCGAGGCCGGTCGCGGTGGTGAGAACTCGGCCTACGACGTTTCCGAAGCGACCGTGCGCGACCACGCCGTCTGGTGGCTATGGCCGAACACCTGCATGATGCGCTACCCCGGCCGTGGCAACTTCATCGTGCTCAAGGTGATCCCGATCGGGTCCGGCAAGACGCTGGAGACCTACGACTTCTTCCTCGAAACCGCTGAGCCGAACGAGGCGGAGCTCGAATCGATTCGTTACCTTGACGAGGTGTTGCAGGTCGAGGACATCAACCTGGTCGAGAGTGTGCAGCGAGGCATGCGCACCCCCGCGTTCGAGAGCGGTCGCATCGTCGTCGACCCCGAAGGCTCTGGCTTGTCCGAGCATGGGCTGCATCACTTCCACGGACTCGTCCTCGATGCCTATCGAGGCGCCACGAACCGGAGCTCATGATGGGAACACTCGACGGCAGGGTCGCAATCGTGACAGGAGGACGCGGCGGTGTTGGCCGAGCGGTCTGCGCTCGGTTCGTCGACGAGGGTGCTCGTGTCTTCGCCGCGGACCTGACCGACGCGGGTTCCGTCGGTGACGATCCCGCGCCTGGCGAGTTCCTGCCCTTCGACGTCACGTCAGAAGAAGCGGTGCGCAGCGGGATGGCGCACATCGAAGCCGAAGCCGGGCACCTCGACATTGTGATCAACGCGGCCGGCATCGAGATTGAGAAGACCATCGAGGACACCTCGCTCGATGACTGGAATCGGATCTTCGCCATCAACGTGACGGGCACGTTCTTGACCTCGAAGTACGCCCTGGCGCTGCTGCGGAACTCTCCTGCTCGCGAAGGGGCGGGCGCCTCGATCGTCAACTTCGGTTCCTATGACGGGTTCATCGCTGACCCCGAGCTCGCCGCGTATTGCGCCACCAAGGGAGCAGTGCACGCACTCACCCGCGCAATGGCATGCGACCACGGAGCCGACGGCATCCGGGTCAACGCCGTCTGTCCTGGTTACGTGGACACGCCGATGCTCGGCTCCTTCTTCGGCGACGCCGATGACGAAGCCGCAGTTCGGGCTGAGGCCGCAGCGGTGCATCCGCTGCGCACGATCGGGACGCCGACTGACATCGCGAACCTCGTGCACTGGCTGGCCTCAGACGAGGCGCGCTATGCCCACGGTCAGCTGTGGGTCATCGACGGCGGATTGTCCGCTCAGGTGCAACAGATGCGGCTGTAGCGAGTCGCCTAGTTGGTGATGCGCTCGCCGGTGGCGTTGGCGGGTGCATGCTGAGCATCTGCGTCCGCGAACGGTTGCGTCCAGCAGGCGAATTCGAGCATGACGCCATCGGGATCCCAGAAGTACACCGACCGGACATAGACGCCGTCGTGCAGTTCGGCAGCGACCGTCGACGGGCTGTTGTCGTGGTTCAGCACGTCGCCGATCTCGACGCCCTTTTCCTGGAGACGTTCGACGTACTCGTCGAATTTCTCAGGCGGCACGCTGAAGGCAAGATGGTTCATCGAACCGTGCGCGGAGCGAAGATCGCCCTGGCCGGGCAGGCCGCCAGCGCTGGCAATTCCCGGCGCTTGCTCGGGTGCGCCGGGGAACCAGAAGAAGGCAACACAGTCGCCGTTGCCGCAATCGAAGAAGAAGTGCTGGGCCCCGCCGGGCAGTTCGAGCGTCTTGACCAACGGCATGCCGAGGGTGTCTCGATAGAACGCAACCGTGCGAGCCATGTCGCTACTCACGAGCGCAACGTGGTTGACGCCCTGAAAGTCAAAGTCAGGATTGGTGGCCATGCACTCACCGTAGACCGGCGTAAGGGCTTGCTTTGTACTCGGTTCGCGAGAACGTGTTCACAGCGCCAGTTGACGCGGCGCGTTGTATCGCACTTGCGTCGTCTTTCTCGCTGGGTGCTAGTAGCGCAAGGTGATCGTGCGGTGATGTTCGCCGAACGAAGCGGCGTTGGGACCAAGCACGGCCTCGGACCAGAGCCGATAGTCGAGGCCGGGTGAGGGAACGTCGGCGCCCCGCGCTGCGAGCGCTCGACGCAGTTCGGCACCAGCGAAGACGGTTGCCCAGCGAATGGCATGTTCGTGAGTGGAGTCGGCCGGGATCAGCTCATGGGTGTCGATCGCAGTCGCGAGTTCGGGTGAGTAGACCATCACGCTGAGGAACCGGAGCACTCGCGGCAGCATGTAGTCCGGGTACACGGGGAAGTTCTCGAAACCGTGGAAGCCACCGTCAGCCCACCCGGCACCTGCGGCCATGATCGCGGCGGCCAGATGCGACAGCTTGTCGAACGGCAACACACCAACGTCGGTGGTCGCCCGATCCTGATAGGCGGGCATCGTCGCCGACAACGCGGCAGCAATACCGACGCCATCTCGTCCGACCTCATCGACAAGGTTGAGGGTCGATCCGTCCCATCGTTCCAGGATGGTGGCCGCAACCCTGCGCAGCAGGTCGACCCGGTCGGGGATCATTTGCAAGGTGCCGCGCCCCGCGAATAGTTCGGCTCCGGAAGCCTCGTCGAGGCGGGCGAACTGCTCCAGGTCGAGACCGCTGCTCGTGATCGTCTTGGTGAACACCGCGAAGATCCCGGGTGCGTCGTCGAGCCATTCGCCATTGAGCTCGGCGCGCCACATCTCGTCGCCCTCGGGCGGCCACAGACAGGCGAGCACCGAGACCGACAAGGTCACGTAGTCGAACCACCAGGCTTCGTTCCGAACGGCAGGCGTGCCGGGGTAGTCGAAGGTCGGCAACGGGAACTCGTCGTTCGCCCAGGTCTCTGCAACTCGAGCGATCGCTTCGTCGTCGACGACAACACCCCACGCTTCGGGTGGTCGCTGTTGTTGTAGGTCTACGAGGTCCACGTGGCGACCGTAGCGCTGCCTCGATTGCGAGCATCTGCCGAGGCTGAGTGGATCAGGGTCGCCGACTAGCGTTTGGTCATGACCATTCGACACCTTGAAGTTTCCCGTGACATCGCTGCATCACCCGAAGCCGTCTATGACGCCATCGCCGACGTAACACGAATGGGCGAATGGTCGACTGAGTGCCACACCTGCGAGTGGGTCGAGGGCTCAACCGGACCCGAGGTCGGCGCCCAGTTTGTCGGGCACAACTCGAACAACGGCGCTGACTGGTCGATCGTCAACACAGTGACAGCTGCTGATCGCGGCAAGCAGTTCACGTTCGAGTGTTCGAGCCGCGACTTCCACTTTGCGACCTGGGGCTACACGTTCGAAGCAACCGAGAACGGCTGCACCGTCACCGAGACCTGGGACGACCTGCGCCCCGATGAGGCGATCACCAAGCCGTCGATCTCCGGCGTCGAGAATCGCGCCGACTACAACCGGCAGTCGATGACGACCACGCTTGCACGCGTCGCTGCTGCAGTCGAATAGACCCTGCCCGCGCTCGCGACGGGCTCAATGCCGCTTCGGCAGCGTCGGCGATTGTCGACGACGCAGGCGACGCCGAACGGGTCAGGGGAGTTGGTCGGCGGGCGGGCACGTGGTTACCGCCAGCTCGGCCGCGATCGGAGCAATCGTCTCGGTCGTGAGGAACTCGCCGTCGGGGTCGGTCTGCAGTGCGTCGCAGACCGAGAACGGGGCAGTCGCCATGAGTCGCATGATCGTCTGCCCGTTGCCCAGCGCTTTGGACGGATCAGCTTCGGCCCCGGCACGCAGCTCGTCGACCTGGGCTTTCACGGCGGCGTCGAGGTTGGCCTCGTCGACCGCAACGACAGCGCAATCGACCCCGGCGAATACGACGATGCCGTTCTCGCACGTCGTAAACGATGCTGTCTCGTTGCCGCAGGCCGCAAGGGCGAGCGCGCAGACCGCGATGAGCATCCACAGACGAGCCACGGGCCCAGTCTGCCCGTTAGCGTTGTGGCTTAGAGCGCGGTCATACCGCCATCGACCACGAACTCGCAGCCGGTGCAGTAGCTGCTTTCCTCGCTGGCCAAGAACAGCGCCATGTTGGCGACCTCGAGGGCAGAGGCAGTGCGTCCCATCGGCACGAACTGGTTGACGGTTCGCTCACTGTCCTGACCGTCAAGGACCGCGCTGTGGAGCATGTCGGTATCGATCAGTCCGGGGTGAATCGAGTTGACGCGAACGTTGCGGCGCCCGTTCTCGATGGCGGCGGCCTTGGTCATGCCGCGGACGGCCCACTTCGAGGTGAAGTAAGCGAACGCGTTGGTGCCGCCTTGCATGCCCGCCACCGACGAGATATTGACGATCGAACCGCTCCCTGCACCGCGCATGTGTGGCGAGACAGCGCGCATGCCAAGAAACACGCCCGTGCAGTTGATGTCCATGACCCGGTTGAAGTCGTCGACATCGATCTCGAAGTGGCGGCCGTTGGCGTAGATGCCGGCATTGTTGACGAGCACATCGACCTGACCGTGGGTCGCGATGATCTCGTCGATGATCGACGACCAGGCCGCTTCGTCTCGTACGTCGAGGTTGCGGTACGTGCCGCCCATGTCCGCAGCGACAGCCTCGCCCTCGGCATCGAGTACGTCGGTGAGCCACACCGTCGCACCCTCGGCGGCGAACAGCCGTGCCTCGGATTCGCCTTGGCCGCGAGCGGCTCCGGTGATCACGCAGGTCTTGTCATCAAGTCGTCCCATGGCTCGATCATGGAGCGAGACGCACCGCGCGTCCAAGGCCGGCGAAAGCAGGGTCAGGTGCGTCGGATTCGGATCGGCCCTTTGGCCGTCGACGGGTCGACGACCTGTCCTTTCTGGGTAAGGACGACGTCGCCCGCTGCCACCAGGCGACGGGCGGCAGCGCGGGCGGGTTCCATCAGTGCCCGCCAAGCCTCGGCGTCGCTGCCAGGAGCACCGCTGTCGCCGGATGGGGCCTGCGATGCGGCGACCGCTCGGGCCGCTTCGGATGGGCAGATCGAAGATGTGCGGGCTCGTGTACTCAGCAGGTCCTGGATTGCAGCCTCGAGGGCGGCGTCGGTCGAGGTGACCTTGCGGCGACGACACGCTTGAGAGCACCACCGAACGTCGTCCCAGTTGCGCTCCCACTTCTTGCGCCATTCGATCGTGCGTCCGCACGACGCACACAACTTTGAGAGGTGGGCTGACACCCGGTTAGTCTCGTCCGCGGCTCGACGTGGTAGCGAGTCGTGCGCCCTCATTGGTTCCAGAGCAGCGAGACGTATGTGGGTCCCGATACCAACTGAGTCCCGCGACTCAAATTGGTCGTTCCCGTTGCCCAAAAGGGGCAAAACGTTCTAGGTTTGACATATTGAACTCTCGTCGATCGGTTGAATCAGATCTGCCAGACACGCCTGCAGATCTCAAGGCCTTCGAAGCTCGACGGCGACAACCACGCGACCAACGGTTCGCCTATGTCCGATGGGCGCTTCTGGTTGCATTTGCGCTGGTGTGTGTATTTGGACCACTCGAGGAGCGCATCGAACTCCGACTCGCAGTGGGAGCATTTCTTGCGTTTGTCGCTGGTCCCGTAGCTGTCATCACCGAGCGGTTTGTCCCGCTCCAGCACCGGCGGTCGGACATGGTGCAAATCGTCACGGACCAAATCGTCATCGTATTGTTGGCGTTTCTCGCACCCGGCTTCGTGGTCGGAACCTTGACCGCGGCGGCGATGGTGGTCACGTGGGCGATTCTCTCGCATCCGTGGAAAGTCTCGCTGTCGATGGCGGTTGTCAATGCCATCGGATTCGGGTACGTGCTGTCTGTCTCGGGTCAGGCGAACTGGTTCGTCCCGTCGTTCATCATGGTGTCGTTGGCCATCATGTTGATTGTGTTCCGCGGATTTCAACAGCGGAACACGGCGAGGTATCAAGCTCGCCTACGCGACCTGGTCGCCCACTCATCGGTGTTCTTCTGGGAAGTCGACAACCAGACTTCGGAACTGATGACCATTACTGGCAACGTGGTGGGACTGACCGGCTTCACTCCGGCCGAACTCATTGGACTTCCCTGGTCAGGACGTGTCGAGCAAAGTCCTGGAGACGAGCAGATCGATGCCGTGCCGGGCGAGTCGACCTACAGCGTCACGCATCGCGACGGCACGCCGAAGACGTTCAACAACGTTGTGATCTCGTCGACACCGGCCGTGACGAGCGGCATCGCATTCGATATCTCGCCGCTTGCCGATGCCTACGAGCGGCACCAGCATCAGCTTCAGCATGATGAGCTGACTGGTCTGCCGAACCGGCCAGCTGCGCTCGTCGAGCTGAGACGTCGCCTCCAGACCACGACGCCGTTTGCGCTCCTGATCGTGAATCTGGATCGATTCCGTGAAGTCAATGACATCCTCGGGCATGGAACGGGTGATGGCGTGATCCGTACCGTCG
Organism: uncultured Acidimicrobiaceae bacterium; assembly: GCA_964513315.1. GTDB lineage: Bacteria > Actinomycetota > Acidimicrobiia > Acidimicrobiales > UBA10347 > UBA10347. The sequence goes on from CAZEMU010000001.1 coordinate 25,180, forward strand.
CAGACCGACTCCGAGACCAGCTTGATGAAGCGATGTACCTCGCCCGGCTGTCGGGCGACGAGTTTGCCATACTGGCCGACACGGGTTTGGATGATCTTGCTGGACTGGCGGGCACTGTTGCCGAGGTCGTCGCCCAGCCCATCGGGATCGAAAGCATGAAGCTGTCGCTCACGTCGACAATCGGTGTGGCGGTGGCTCCCGACGACGCAGACGACGACTCGCTGTTGCTGCAGCGCGCCGATGTCGCGTTGTTCGAAGCCAAGGCCTCCTCCGAGTCATTCCGCCGCTATCAGGGAGTCCCTCAGCGCCTCAGTATCGAACGCCTTGAGCTGCTCAGCGAACTCGATGAAGCGCTCGCCGGAGGCCAGATCCAAGCGTGGTTTCAGCCAAAGTTCGATCTCGCAACCAACAGGCTCATCGGGGCCGAAGCGCTGGCGCGGTGGGTACACCCCGCTCGCGGAACGCTCGCTCCGGGGGCATTCCTCGAGGTCCTGAGCTTGAGCAGCCAGTACCGACGATTCGAAACGACGATGATCGAACAGGCGGTGGTAGCTATTCACGATGCATCAGACAGAGGGGCTTCGATCGGAATCTCGGTGAACATCTCGGGTACAAGCCTCGATGCAGATCTCGAGGCGACCGTTGTCCAGCTCCTCGCAAGCCATGGGGTAGGTCCGGGTCAGCTCACGCTTGAGGTCACCGAAGATGACTTCATCGACAACGAGGCCGATTCCCTTGCGGTGTTCCGACGCTTGTCCGACCACGGAGTTCGCTTCTCCATCGATGACTTTGGCACCGGCTATTCGTCGTTCGTGCGACTCCGCGCGTTGCCGTTCGACGAGGTCAAGATCGACCGGTCGTTTCTCGCCCCAAACGCGAATGATGCGGACCACGAGATGGTGACCGCAATGTTGGACCTTGCAGACCGGCTCGACCTTGCGGTGGTAGCCGAGGGCGTCGAGGACCGTGCAACCGTTGACTTCCTTGTGGCTCGTGGGTGCGAAACCGCCCAAGGCTATTTGTGGTCTCCAGCCAAACCTCGTGACGAATTCCTCGCGATGATTACCGCCGACCGCCCGTAGCGGTCGATCGGCCGTGGCAACGGCCCAGGTGTCTTCTTCAGCCGTAGAGCTTGGGGAACAGTGGATGGATCATCGGCGCGCCTGCATCGAGTTCGTTCTCGAGTCCCTCGAACGGGGGCGAGGTCGTCCATGGCCGTGGTGCGTGGACCATGTCGTCGCCGAGGAAGCGAACTGATAGCACACGGCGACGTCGCTGGCCGGTGACACCGGGAGCGCCGTGAACCGTCAAGAAATTGAAGAAGACGGCGTCGCCAGGTTCGAGCTCCCATGCGAGCGTGCGCCAACGGTCGTCTGTTACGTCGAAGTCGGGAAGCTCGCGCAGGCTGCCTTCGGGGAACCACTTCGCCTGCTCATCAAGGAAGGTACGAGGCAGATACCACGGGCCGACGTGTGTGCCGGCGATGAGCTGTAACGACGTATCGAACGGGACCGGGTCAACCGGAAGCCACATGCTGGCGTTCATCGAGCCATCGACGTTGTAGTACGGCTGGTCTTGGTGCCACGGCGTTCGTTGCCGCGTGCCTGGCTCTTTCGTGAGCATGTGGTCGTGGAACAGACGGATCGTTGATGAGCCCGTTACCTCTGCGGCGATCTGGGCCGCGGGTGACTCTCGAATGAACCGCTCCATCGCAGGCAGCTGGCTCCAGTTGCAGAAGTCCTCGATGAAGGGAGCGTCGTCGTCGGCGCTTGCTCGCTTCGCCAACGGCGATAGGTCTGCAAGATTCGCATCGATCGCTGCTTCAGCCAGCGTCATCATCTCCCTATCGAACGCGTTGCGCACACACACCGCACCGTCGCGTTCCCAATCTCCTTCGATGATCACATCCTCCAGCATGCCGGTTGCACCGGTAGCTTCAGACCATGGATGACCACAAGCATGTGCTCACGGTTGAAGGCATGAGTTGCGAACATTGTGTGATTGCGGTGACGACCGAGGTCGGAGCGGTCTCAGGCGTCGACACTGTGTCCGTGGACCTTAAAGCCGGGATCGTCACGGTCGCTGGTGGGGATCGGCCTGCGATCGAAGCGGCTATCGACGAAGCCGGGTTCGACGTCATCTAAGAGCGGCCGACTCCCAGGCGGCCAGATGAATCGAGCCGAACTCCTCATGTTGGCTCGACCCCAGCCGACGGACCACGTATGGGTCATCGGGGCGTAGCGGCAGGGTTTTCCGCCATCTTCCTCGCGCCCTTTGTGCTCCAGCTGGTGTGCGCCCTTGCCTGGCCTGGCGACGGCATCTCCGGCAGTCCCGAGCTGTTGTTCACGATCGTCGTGGTCGCGGCGAGCTTGTGTGTCGTGACCTCTGCATTCGTGTTGTGGCGCGCGTTCACCACGGCAACACCTGAGCTGGCCTGGTTTGGGCTGTTCTTCTTCTCGGTCTCGTTGTTGCCGCTTGTGCATGGATTAACGACGCCGGGAGTGATCTACGGCGAGAACGCAGCAACCATGTTGTCCGTCGTGCTCGCCATCCCGGTCGGTGTCGCGGCCGCGTCACCCACCTTCTTTCCCCGTCATGGCCGGATGGCGCGAGCGTGGCGCTGTTGGACCGCGACCTGGATCGCCGTGATCCTGGCGCTGGGGGCCACACTGCTGACCGCCCCCAATCTGGTTGGGGCCCCAAACATGCGCACCGTTCCTGGCGTTGCCATCATCGCGATCTCGGTTGCCGGCTGCCTGCGGTTGGGATGGCGCCATGTGCTCCTCGCCCGCATCGCTCGTCGCCCTGCCCCGTTAGTCATCGCAGCTGGCTACAGCTTTGTTGCCGGTTCGTTCGCCGTTCTGCTTGGGTCCGAGCCGATGTCGGCCGGGTTCTGGCTGGCCCACGGCTTCGATATCACTGGTGTGTTCGCGGCGTCGATCGGTGGCCTCATCCTCTACCGACGCTCCAACTCGATGACGGCGGTGCTGGCTCCTATCGTCGCGGTTGAGCCGATCGCGGCCCTCGAAGTTGGACTACATCCTGAAGTCATCGATTTCGTGAACGATCTCGACGAGAAGGACCCCATGACACGGGACCACGTCGTGCGCACTGCCGAACTTGCGATGGAAGTCGCGACGCTCATGCGGTTGCCTGCCGAGATGCAGCGCGACGCCGGCTTGGTCGGAACGTTGCACGACATTGGCAAGCTCCGCATACCCGATGAGATCTTGAGTAAGCCGGGCGCGTTGAGTGACGTTGAATGGCGCATCATCCAGACCCATGCCGAAGTCGGGGGCACGATCGTGGCCTCAAGCTCGGCGCTCGCATCGCTCGCCCCGGCCGTGCGCGGCCACCACGAACGCCTCGATGGCGGTGGCTATCCCGATGGCCTCGTCGGCGAGCAGATTCCGTTGCTGGCGCGCATCGTTGCGGTGTGCGACGCCTATGACGCAATGGCCTACACCAGGCGGTATCGCTCGGGAATGCCGCTCGACAAGGTGCTCGAGATTCTTCGTGAGAACGCCGGAACCCAATGGGATCCACTCGTCGTCCAGGCTGTCATCACGCTCGTGTCGAAGCGCCCCATCACCGAGCCGCAACTGCTGGCGTCGCAACGCGCTCGTCGCTGCGACTGCCTGCCCGCCGACCTGCAAGGTCTCGAGTCGCTCGAACTCGTCGGGGCGACCGGCCCCTTCACCGACAGCGTCTAAGACGCATCGCTCGCTAGCCCGGCGGATCGCTCGGGGTCGCGCGAGCTCCGAGCCCGAGTGCGATCAAGATGAGCGGCACGATGCCAAGCGCCGCTGCGATGAGGAACGCGGCATCGACGTTTCGTTCGATCACCGGGACGAGCAAGATCGGCCCGAGCGCGTGGCCGAGGAAGCGGAACGAGAGCAAGAAGCTCAGCGCGCCGCCTCGGTTCTCGGGCATCAGGCTGGCGCCGAGCGCTTGGAACACGATGACGGTGAGCACCGTCAAGGCACTCACAACGGCCCAGATCACGGCGAGTGAAACGGCGTTGTTGGCCAGGATCAGGCTCGCCGTCGCCAGGCTCGCCAACGCCACTGCGGTGAGCCCGACGGTGCGTGGTCCGTGTCGATCGAGCACGCGTCCCCACACAGGCCCCAAGACAAGGGCCGTCATACTGCCGAGGAACAGCACCACCCCGGCCGCGGTTCCCGAAAGCTCGAGGACATCTCGGGCCGCGAGCCCAACGAGGACACCAATACCGATCGGTCCGGTGGCAAGGAACAAGAACGCAACGCCGAGCATGATCATCTGCTTGGTGAGCAATGGCCGCAGTCGAGGCATCGCATCGGCGTCGGTCCGAGGCTCGCCAGGCGGTGGCGCGAGCGCGAGTAATCCTGCGATGGCCGCGGTGCCCAGGAAGGCGAGCTTCCAGTTCGTGTCGGCGGCGATGCCGCCAAGGACCGGACCGAGGCCGCCGCCAAGCGCTTGGAAGCTCGAATAGATGCCGACCTCTCGCCCAAGACGATCGGCGGGTACGAGCTCGGCGAGTCCGGCGACGAGCAGCGGCGTGATGAACGCATTGCCGATGCCCGCGAGCGCTCTGGCCGCAATGAACAGCGGCAGGCTCGGAGCGATTGCGGCGAGCAAGCTTGCGGCCGCATAGAGCAGATAGGTGGCGCGAACCGTGCGCCGACGACCGAGCCGTTCCCCGATCGTCCCCGAGAACAACAAGAAGACAGCGAACGGAATCAGATACAAGCTGAAGGCAAGCGACACCTGGCTCGTGCTTGCCGAGAACTCTTCGCGCAGCTCGGGGTACATCGGGATGATGACGATCGTGCCGAACGGTCCCATGAACCCGCCGACGTAGAGCGGCAAGCGCTCGATGAATCCGCGCACGCTCGTCGCCGACCTCCCCGAGCGATCGTAGGCGTTGGCCGGACAGCGTCGTAGAAGCGGGGGAGGGGAGCTCACCTAGGATCGTGCAGATGGGGATGAACATCGATGACATCGACGTCGCGTCGGTCGACCACGTACTGACGACGACCCGTGCGGTGCGCCGTCGACTCGACCTTGAGCGCCCGGTGGACAACGAGATCTTGTATGACTGCATCGACATCGCCGAGCAGGCCCCGTCGGGCGGGAACCAAGGGAGCCGCCGTTGGGTGGTCGTGCGCGATCCTCGCGTCAAGGCGCAGATGGCCGAGCTCTACATGGAGACCGGCGGTCATTTCATGATCGGAGCGCGCGACAAGATCGCAGGCACGGGTCATCCGCAGGAACGCGTGATGGAGTCGGCTGCGTATCTCGCGGAGCACCTCGCTGAGGTCCCGGCGATCATCGTGCCCACGATCATGGGCCTCCACGATGGAAGCGGCCGGCCCGGCCTCTTCGATTCCGTCATCCAGTCGGTCTGGAGCCTCTGCGTCGCGCTACGAGCTCGTGGACTGGGCACCGCCTGGACGACCGCGATCCTGGGCAAACAAGAAGAGCTGCGCGAGGTGCTTGGGGTTCCCGAGGGAAACACCCAGATCGCCATGATCCCGGTTGCGTGGTTCACCGGCGACGACTTCAAGCAGGCGCCGCGTCACCCGGCCCGCGAGATCACCGGCATCGATCGCTATGGCCATCAATGGGAACGTGGGCCGAGTGACCCGCCATCGCTCGCCGACGGCCCGATGACCACCGTCGAGGTCGACATCAAGGCGCCCAGCGCGACGGTCTGGGAACGGATCACCGACATCAACCTGAGCGAGCCCTACAGCGAAGAGTTCCAGGGCGCTCGGTGGGACGACGGCCAGGACGGTCCGGCACTCGGGGCCAAGTTCATCGGCTCGAACAAGCACGACGCCATCGGCGAGTGGGATGTTCCGTGCTGGGTCGATCGATACGTCGACGGCAAAGAGTTCGGTTGGTGCACCAGCGATCCCGACAATCCCGGCGCTCGCTGGTGGTTCGACATCTCCTCGATCGCGGGCGCAACGAGGGTTCGTTTCTCGGTCGCGCTCGGTCCGGGACCGTCTGGCATCAGCGGCGCGATCGCATCGATGCCCGACAAGGAACCGCGTATCTTGTTCCGCCGCATCGGCGAGCATCGCGCCAATATGCAGCGAGTCATCGATGGGCTCGCCGCCGAGCTGGCTGCGCCGCCTGAGGACAAGGCCAACCCGATCTTCGGCGACTAACTGAACTCGGTTCTGATGGCGTCGCTGTGCTGACCGACCGACGGCGCAGCGCGAGTCGGTAGTTGTCGGCTGGACCGCACGGGGTGGGCTGGCATCGTGAACTCGACGCCACTCGAGCTCACGCCACTACGCGTACGCAGCGCAGCATGTTCGGCCAGCTCGTCGAGCGAATTGATTGCCCCCCAGGCGATCGCTGCCTCGTCGAGACGGTTGCGGAATGTCGCGGCGTCGAGCTCGGCGACGATGGCGGACACATCAGGTTCGAGGTCAGCGCGATTCTGGACCCGAAGCTCGTTCGAGACATAGCGAGGGTCGGTCGCCATGGCTTCGGCGTCGAGCACCTCGGCGCACAGGCGCACCCATTCGCGCTCGTTCTGAATCGAGATCAACGTGAGCGATCCATCAGAGGTTTCGTAGGCGCCATAGGGAGCAATGGTCGGGTGCCGAAGCCCGACACGTTTCGGCGCCATGCCCGCGGCGTGTTGCAGGAACGGCACGGTCATCCACTCGGCGGCGACATCGAACAACGACACGCCGAGCTCGGCACCCCGGCCGGTGACCGACCGGCCGACGAGCGCTTCGAGGACCGCCGCGTAGGCCGTGACGCCGGTGCCGACGTCGCAGATCGAGACGCCGATTCGGCCAAGTTCGGTCGGCGATCCCGAGACGGCGATGAGACCGCTCTCGGCCTGGACCAACAAGTCATACGCCCGCTTCTTGGCGACCGCAGGTGAGTCCCCGTAGCCGGAGATGTCGACCGTGATCAGTCGCTCGTTCGTCTCACGAAGCGTTGCTGCGCCGAAACCCAAACGATCGAGCGCCCCTGGCGCCAGGTTCTGGACGAACACGTCGGCACTGGCGATCAGTCGGTGCAGCAGCGCCGCGTCGTCGCGATCTTTGATGTTGAGCACGATTGACTCTTTGCCGAGGTTGGCCCACCCGAAGTACGAGCTGTCGCCGCCGGCGGCGCTGTCGTAGCCGCGGGCGAAGTCTCCGCTGGCTCGCTCGACCTTGATGACCCGGGCGCCAGCGTCAGCCAGTCGGGCCGTACACACGGGTGCGGCGACGGCTTGTTCGACCGAGACGACGGTGATGCCTTCGAGCGGAAGCCGCTCATTGGACTCGGTCATGCGTCCTCGCCAGTTGTTGCTGGCCGCTGCGAATAGTCCTGCCATGGTTCGTCTCGTTCTGCGACGACGGTGCGCAGGCCGCGCTCGGTGATGTCTTCTTCCCACCGATAGGCCTCTTCGGTGTGACGGGTCACGCCGTCGAAGAACGTGCCGAGCATCTGACTGGTGCGCAGGCCCATGTTCTCGAAGGCCTGGTTGATGAGCATCTTGTTCAGCGCGAGCTGGTTCGCAGGGATCGAGGCCATCCGCCGCGCTTCGGCCTCGATCGCCTCGCCGATCTCGTCGGGCTCGTAGACGTAGGAGACGAGTCCGATCCGGTGGGCGGTCTCGGCATCGATCGCTCGGCCCGTGAGCAGGAACTGCTTGGCGTGTTCCAGGCCCAGTCGATACACCCAGAGCATCGTCGTCGGCGTGCCGTAGATGCGACTGGGGGCGTATCCGATGTGGGCATCACTGGCCATGAACAGCAGGTCGCAGCAGAGCACGAGGTCGGTTGCGCCACCGACTGCCCAACCGGTGATCTCGCCCAGCACCGGTTTCGGACACTCCCAGATCTTCATGAACCGGCGGACGTTGTTGCCCATGAACTGATAGTCACGAACCGGATCCCATGCACCGTCTCGCGGCTTCGGGCCTCGGGCTCCGTACGGCATGGACCATGGGGGCGCGTCTGCGGACGGGCTCAGGTCGTAGCCAGCGGTCAAGGTGCCCTCGGCGCCGCGCAACACGATTGCGCTGACGTCAGGGGATTTCGTGGCTGCATCGATGCCGTCGGCGACGCCCTGGATGACGTCGTCGTTCAGGGCATTGCGCTTCTCGGGGCGATTGAGCGTGATGATCGCGATGCCGTCGCGCTCCTCATAGAGAACAGAGTCAGCCATCGGAGGATCCTATTCGTCAGCGCCGCCAGCGGACCGAGGCGGTGGTTCTACGGGCGGTATCGCTTGGTATGCGCATCGGCGGCCAGCCGAACGGCGTAGCCAAGTGCGACGACGCCGAACGGAAGCACAACGGCCTGCCACGTTGCCAAGGTTCCGACCAGCCAGGCAACGCCGAAGAGCGCAGCACCAAGAGCAGAGATAACGGCTGCGTTCACCACGGTGTCGATCCAGACGCTCCGGTCGATGAGCGGCGCTCGGCGAAGGGTGATCGAAAGGTCGACAAGGAGCAACGCAATCACGATCACGCAACCGGCCAGGAGCAGCGTGGCGGCACCAGGGTTGGCGAGCGATGCGATGAAGCTGAAGAGCAGCGCACCGAAACCGGTCGTTCCCATCGAGCCAACGATGCCGCCAACGCCCATGATGAGCGCGCCGACGAGCAGCCCACCGAGCACGTTCGACACGTCGCTGCCAGCTTTGATGACGAAGCCCATGGCGCCGGTGATGGCGACCGCAGCGAGGAGGCAGAGCGTCGCTGATCGGACGAGTCGGTCGAGGTGCCAGGTCAGCATCAGCTCGTCACCCGTCGCATCGATTGGCGGAGACGGCGGACGGCGTCGATCACGGCCGTCACGGGTTCATCAACCTCCCACGGGACCATGACAACGCCGTGTGCTCGCAGCGACTGGATGCCGACTGCTTGTTCGGCGCTCGCGAGACGCCGCGCCAGCGTGGAGGTTCGGCCCTCGACGACGAACGGAATCCGACTTGGCGGTTCTTCTTCGACCTCGGGCGCGAGCACCGCGATGGTGTTGCCGCGGCTGCGAAGCTCGGCGACGAGCGAGACCATGAGCGGGTCGCGCAGCGGCGTCACCGCGACGACGATCGTTTCCTTACCGATGTTGTGAATCGCTGGAGGCCGATACATGCGCAGGCTGGCATCGGGTGCGTTGCTCACCGAGATCAGCTCGTCTGCGATGCGATGGAGCTGATTGCGCCCGAGCCGGGGCGGAAGCCACCGCACGGTGTGGCCGACGACGAGGAGCCCGACCGGGTCGTGATTGGAAAGATGGCCGCGAGCGAGCGCCATGGCTGCGGCGACCGAACGACGTTGGGTCGTCGATCGAGCGTCGCTCTCGCCATCATGCGCGTCGACGATCACAACCACCGTGGCGGAGCGGTCGGGGTGGCGCAGCGTGACCCATGGTTCTTGGCGCCGATTCGTGATGCGCCAGTTGATATCCCGCATCGAATCACCGGGAAGGTACGGGCGGATGTCTGCGATCTCGAGACCTTGGCCGCGGTCACTGCTCAGGTGGCTGCCGACGACACGGCGAAACCGATCCGCTTCGAGCGATGCCTTGAGACGATCTTCGGCCAGGCCGATGCGCATCGACACGTTGGCGCTGCGGCTGACGGTGCCGCCGAACAATCCGAAGCGGTCCGTGACCCGAATCGTGACCTGGTCGACCGTGCCAACGCCCCATTCGTCGGCCGAGACCGGGAAGGCGAGATGACGCGTCGTGCCAGCCGCGACCGAGGTGACGCTCCGGAGCGTGCCGCGGGCCGAGACTCGTTCGCCGAGCTTGAGTTCGACTTCGACGCGCTCGAGGCCCTCTTCGCCACCATCGATCTCGACGAGCACCGCGAACTCGTCGCCCTCGACAAGATGTGGCGAGTCGATCCCCAGGCGCACTTCGCCGACCACGGGACGCCATCGCGCGAACCCCAGGGCAAGCAGTGCGATCAGCGGGGCAGCAAGACCGAGGAACTCAGGCCGCCGTGCTCCCATCGCTCCGACCGATGCCGCCACCGTGAGCACGACGAGCACGTTGAACAGCGGCGTCCGTTGCCGCAGTTCACGGGTGCCCGTCAACACGATGTGCGTGGCATCGATGAGCTCGGGTGGCCGTTCGGCCGGGGTCATGGTCATGCGAGTTAGGCGACCGAAGACGGAGTCGGAACCACGGCGAGCATGCTCTCGACGATGTCGGCGCCGGTGACACCGCGAAGCCATTCGTCGGGCTTGAGGATGAGGCGGTGGGCGAGTGCCGGCACCGCGATCGCATGGACATCGTCGGGCGTCACGAAGTTGCGGCCGTGCAGCGCAGCCCACGCTCGGCTCGCTCGAAGCAGCGCGAGCGAACCACGAGGGCTTGCTCCTGCGTCGGTACGAGGCGTTTCGCGAGTCGCAGCAACGAGCGATGCCATGTACCGGGCAACGCTGGCCTCGACGGGCACAGACTCGACGACTTGTTGCAGCGACCGCAGCGTCGTTGCATCGATCACCTGGTTTAGTTCGACCTCTTCTCGACCACGAGCCGCCCGGCGCGCGACGATCTCGGCCTCGGCATCGAGGTCGGGGTAGCCAACGGACAGGCGGAGCAAGAAGCGGTCGAGTTGGGCTTCGGGCAGCGGATAGGTGCCGCCGGACTCGATCGGGTTCTGGGTCGCGATCACGATGAACGGTGCAGGCAGTGGGTGCGACACACCGTCGACGGTGACCTGGCGCTCTTCCATCGCCTCGAGGACAGCGGCCTGCGTCTTTGGCGGTGCGCGGTTGATCTCGTCACCCAACACGAGGTTCGCGAAGACGGGGCCGGGCTTGAACACGCCGGTGCTGCCGCCAGCATCGAAGACCGCGGACCCGGTGATGTCGGCAGGCACCAGATCCGGCGTGAACTGCACCCGGGAGAAGCCGAGCTCGGCGACCTGGGCGACCGATCGAGCGATCAGCGTCTTGGCGAGGCCGGGAACATCTTCGAACAGCACATGGCCGCTCGCGAACACGCCGGTCAAGAGCTGGGTGAGGACCTCGCGTTTGCCGACGACGGCCTTTTCGAGCTCGTCGAGCATGGCGTTGCCATGCGCGGCGACATCATCGACCGTGAGGTCGGTGTTGGTGTTCGTCATGTGCTGTCTCCGGTGAGCGTGTCGAGGTGCTGTTCGAGTGCGGTGAGTCGGGCATCGACCCAGGCCGCATCGTGGGTTGAGGGTGGTGCCGGATCTGATGCCACGTCGGCCGATCGTTCCAAGTGTTCGATTTCGGCAACCAGGTCTGGCCAACGAGTGGGCTGCTTCGCCGCAGTGATCAGGGCGGTCTGCCAGCGGCGCTCGTGTGCGTCCAGCCGCCGAGTTCGTTGCCACTGCCAACTCACGACGCCCCACCGACCGCGGCTTTCCATCTCGGTCGGTGTCACATCGTTGATCGCGCCGAACGACGACACGATGAGCGAGATCGTTCCGACGATGGCCAGGATCAAGAGGAGAACGATCATCGTGAGACCCGCCTGCGAGCGATTGATCGGTACTCGTCTCGGAGCTCTCGCAGCGCCTCGATGGCCTGGGTGCGGGCGTCTGGTCCGATCGGCTCGCTCGAGAAGCGGGCGACTTGGAACAGGTCGGTCAGCCGGCCGAGCGCGGGCGCAGCTGACTTGCGGCGGCCGAAGACACGATCGAGGTACTTCAGCGGCGTCTCGGCGGGCTTGCGTCGCAGCTCGCGCGCGCCGAGACCGGTCTCGACCGCGGCGTACACCCGTTGAATCGCAATGCGAGGGTCCTGTTCAAGCTCGACTTCGCTGATCAGCTGGTCGGCGAAGTCCGCGATCGTCTCGGCCTGCTCTTCTTCGGTGAGGCGCGTCGATGTCTCTGCGGGAGCGGCGCGGCGACGACCGAGCATCAACTTGAACCGTTGGCGGCTCAAGAACCACAGCGTGCCGAGACCGGCCGCAACGCCGACGGTCCACAGGAACCACGACGGAAGCTCAGCTTGGCGAGTCGGTGGGTCGATCTCCGTTGCGGTTTCGACGGTGAGTTCTTCGACCGCAGCCGAACCGCGGCTGGTGCTGGAATTGCTACTGACCGATGGTTCGCGGTCCGCGAATTCGAGCTGCTCTGAGTTGCTGGCCACACCGAGCAGCGTGAGTAGAACGAGTGCTCCTGCGAGAAAGCCGATGAGTCGGCGAGTGATCATTGATCGATCACGTGGCTGCGAACACCAGAGGACATTGATCGCTGTCGAGCAGGTCGCCAGCGGCCTTGTTCGGGACATGCACCGGCGTGCTTGTGCCGACCCGAGGGTCGTAACGAACGTCGTCGCCGCAGTAGCGCACCGTGTAGCCCCGCCGGCGACGATCTGCGGTGGCATTGCCAGCGGCATAGTGCAGCGTCATGGCGCTAAAGACGTAGACATCGCCTGGCTCGAGATCCCAGCTGATGATGTCGTAGGCGTCGCGGTCGGCCTCGATGTCGGGGATGGCCTCGTAGTCGGGATTGCGGGCATAGGCGCTGGCGCCGTTGTTCGGTCCGAATGATTCGGGCTGGAACCAGCGATCCCACTCGTGCGAGCCGCGGACGAACTCGAGCCGGCCGTTGGCGGCGGTTGTGGGGTCGAGCGCGACCCAGATCGAGATGACATCGCAGCCACTGACGGGCCAGTACGGCTGATCGTTGTGCCACCGGGTCGGATGGTTCGTGCCGGCTTCCTTGACGAACAGCTGGTCATAGAGCAGGTTCAGTCGCGTCGCGCCGATGCATTGTCGAGCGATGTCGACGCCGGGACCTTCAAGACAGAACGAGCCGAAGTCAGGGTCGTTCTG
>CAZEMU010000001.1:38046-99465 GCA_964513315.1 uncultured Acidimicrobiaceae bacterium
GTCGGAGACGGCGCCGCGGACGGTGATCGCACCGTCGCGCTGGTACTGCGCGACCTGCTCATCGGTGATGACTGGCCCCTCGCTCACGCCTCGAAAGGTAGTCGCGATGCCGGCCGAGACACGAAGCTGCGAGGACCGTTCGCTTGTCTAGGTAAGGGCCTGGGCCAGGTCGTCCCAGAGGTCCTCGGTGTCTTCGAGGCCGACCGACAAGCGGACCATGCCGTCGCCGATGCCGACGGTGGCACGGGCATCGGCGCCGATACGCCGATGCGTAGTCGTTGCCGGATGGGTGGCCAGGCTCTTCGAGTCGCCGACGTTGTTCGAGATGTCGAAGAGCGACAGTCGATCCATGAACGCAAACGCCGAGGCCTTGTCGCCGACATCGACGGTCAACACGGTGCCGCCAGCCGACATCTGCTGCTTGGCCAAGTCGTACTGCGGGTGGCTGGCGAGGTGGGGATAGCCAACGTTTGAGATGCCCGGGTGCTCCTGCAACCGGGCGGCGAGTTCGAGTGCGCTTTGGGCCGCAGCGTCGACACGCAGACGCAAGGTCTCGAGACCCTTGGCCAGCGTCCACGCATTGAACGGGCTCAGGCTCGGTCCCGTGTGGCGAGCGAACGGCATGAGGTAGTCGGCCTTGTACGCCTCGGTGCCAAGGACAGCTCCGCCGAGCACTCGTCCCTGTCCGTCGATGTGTTTCGTCGCCGAGTACACGACGACATCGGCGCCGAGCTCAAGCGGCTTCTGCAACACGGGGCTTGCGAACACGTTGTCCACGATCACGATGGCGCCCGCAGCATGGGCCAGTTCGCTCACGGCGGCGAGGTCGATGATGTCGAGCCCGGGATTGGACGGCGTCTCGAGGAAGACGGCACGGGCCCCGTTGGCGAGTGCGGCTTCCCATGCGTCGAGCGAGCGGCCGTCGACGAGTTCGGTTTCGACACCCCACCTCGGCAGGATTTCGGTCAGGACGACGTGGCAGGATCCGAAGAGCGCCCGCGAGCCCACGACCCGGTCACCGGCGCGAACCACCGACGCGAGCGAAGCGAAGACTGCGGCCATGCCGCTTGCTGTCGCCATACACGCTTCGGCACCTTCGAGCAGGCGGAGCCGCTCCTCGAACACCGAGACCGTCGGGTTGCCGTAGCGGCTGTAGATGTAGCGATCGTGCTCGCCGGCGAACGCGGCCTCGGCCTCGGCGGCGGAGCCGTAGACGTAGCCCGAGGTGAGATAGAGCGCTTCGGCGGTTTCGTCGAAGCCTGAGCGTTCGACACCGCCACGCACCAAGTTGGTTTGCTCCCGCCACGAGCCCGACCCGACTGGCTCGTCTACATGCATGTCGCTATGCACCATCTCCGTCGTCCTGGCTCAGCGTCAGCACGGCATCTTCGATCACCTGTTGACCGGCCGCGTTCAACGGCAGTGTGCCCGCCGCCTCGACGCCCTCAGAACTCATTTTCCGCAGTGTCTTTGCGACAATCGTCACCATGTGATCGTGCTCGGTGCGCTCGACCATGGGCGCAAACTGGGTTTCGAGGAACACGAGACAGGCCACGTCCTCGAGCAGCTGGGTCTCGGCATCGGTGCGTAGGCGCGTGCGACTGAGCAGCTGGCGCACACGGTCGATGCTGTCTGCTTGCCAGCCTGCTTCGGTCAGGATCGAGGCTGCGGACTCAGCCTGATGGGCCTTGTTGTCGCGGCGCCACTGGAGATAGCCGGCTCGGCCCTCGGGGTAGTCGGTGCGCGCCAGCTCCCAACGCCGCAGGTGGTGAGCCCGAGAAGCGACCTGGAGTTCGGCAGACGCGTCGGGCGCAAGCCGCGCCAGCCACTCGGTCGCCAAGCGTCCCTGTATCTGAGCCAGCGGCCCCGAGGTGTCGGGACCAGCAGTCAGCAGGTTCGGGTCGCTCGCATTCGCCTCGTCGATCGCCGCGAACACATCGCCCAAGGATTGGGTCAGGTCGCGCATTCGCTTTGCCCAACCTCGGCGACATACGGCCCGGTCTCGGCGTAGTCGATGTAGAAGTCAGGACGTTCCTCGGGGGTAGGGAACACGTCGAACTCCTTGAGACCCTTCGCAATCTCACGAGCGCCGCCGACACGATCCATCCAGGTCCGGAACGCCTCGCCCGCGACCCGCTCGGCAACGAAGCGACGCAGCACTGCGGCCGCAGCGTGCGGCGCGCTCTTGGCTGGCAAACGTAGTGCCTTGTCGCCGAAGTGGATCTGCTGTTGTCCGACGTAGCCGCCGAGCAGCATCTGGTAGCCGGGAGCCGACTGACCGTGTGCGCGTCGCTCGATCCCGAAGAAGCCGATGTCGGCCACGTGATGCTGCCCACACGAGTTCATGCAGCCTGAGATGTTGATCCGCACGCCACCCACTTCGGCGAGGCCTTCTTCTTCGAGCGCTTCGCCGATCGCTTCGGCAAGACCGCGAGACTGAGTCACGGCGAGGCCACAGGTATCCGCACCGGGGCAGGACACGACATCGCGCGACAACTCGGCGCCAGGCTGGGCCATGTCGAGCGCGACAAGGCGTTCGTACAGGGTCGGCAACTGGTCATCGGTCAGGCCGCGGATGATGAAGTTCTGCCGGTTCGAAACCCGAACCTCGACGCCGAACTCGCGAATGATTGAAGCCAGGCCACGGAACTGTTCGCCGGTGACATCGCCGAGCGCACACCATGCATAGGCCGACACGGTCGGCTTCGCGAGGCCACGAACGACGTTGGCGCGGTCCCACCGGGCGTACGGCGAGCTGCCACCGATGGCGACCGAGACGCCTTGTCCGACGGGGGTCGCCTGGACGGTCGCGTCGCGACCCGCTGGCTCGTCGCCGCGCTCGAGCACGATCTGGGGGATACCGCCCGGCCAAGTGGCCGAGGCAGGCAGCAGTCGTCGCTGATTGAGGATGCGCCGTTGCGTCTCTTCGAAGCCCAGTTCGTCGACGACCCACTTCATGCGGGCCCGCAGCTTGTTGTCGCGATTACCGGTCTGCTCGAACACGCGCAGGATCGCTTCGACGGTCGGCAGAAGATCCTCACGAGCCGTGAAGTCCTCGAGCGCCAGCGCCGGGTGTGGCGAGGCGCCAAGGCCGCCTGCGATGAACACTCGGAAACCGGCCTCGATGCGGCCATCGTCACGGGTACGGGTCACAGCGATCACACCCGCATCGTTGAACATCGCCTGACCACAGTCGGTCTCGCAGCCCGAGAAGTTGATCTTGAACTTGCGCGCCAGTCGCTGGCCGATGGGATTGCGCAGGAGGTACTCGTTGGTCGCCTCGGCCCAGGCGCTGATGTCGATGACCTCGAACGGGCAGGCGCCAGCCAAGTGGCAACCCTGCACGTTGCGGACGGTGTCGCCACACGCCTCGCGGCTCGTCATGCCAACCGCCCCGAGCTCTTCGAGGATCTCGGGGATCTGGCGAAGCTGCGCGTAGTGGAACTGAATGTTCTGACGCGTCGTGATGTGGCCCCAGCCGCGGCTGTACTGCTCGACAACGCGACCGAGCGTGTCGAGCTGCTCGGCGCTGATGGCGCCGTAGGGGATACGGACGCGCACCATGTGGTTCTCGCCACCTTGGCGCTGGCCGTAGATCCCGTTGGTCAGGCGGAACACCCGGAAGACGTCTTCTTCGATGTCTCCGGCCAGGTAGCCGTCGAGCATGGTTTGGAACTTGTCGATGTCGGCCCGGATCGCGGGGTCGATCACCAGCTCGTCGCCCGGTTGGGGCAGGGTGAGGGGTTGGGTGCCGTCAGAGGTGATGGTGAGCGGGCTCATGCGAGGGTTCCTTCGAGGTCGGGGAATGAGGAGGCGGCAGAGAAGTCGATTGCGTTGGTTGATGGGAGAACGGGCTGGCCCGCTACGGCACCGATGACGATGACTGACGGGTTCGCGACGGGCTCGATGCCGAGCTCGTCGAGCTCGAGAGAGCGGACGTGCTGGCGCGGGGTGGTCGCTTCGGTGACGATCGCAACGGGGGTCGACCCGGCCATGCCAGCTTCGAGCAGCCGACCTCGGATCTTCTCGGCGCGTCGGGCGCCCATGAGCACCACGAGGGTTGTGCCGAGGTCGGCGAGGGCGTGCCAGTTGAGTCCGTCCGGCTTGGTCGGGTCTTCGTGCGCAGTCACCACGGTGAAGGCACTGGAAACGCCGCGGTGAGTCACGGGCACGCCAGCCATGGCGGGACCCGCGATCGATGAGGTGATGCCGGGGACAACCTCGACCGCGATGCCTTCGCCGGCGAGCGCGATGGCTTCTTCACCGCCGCGTCCGAAGACGAAGGGGTCGCCACCTTTGAGTCGGACGACTGTGTTGTGACCGCGGCCGCGGTCGATCAGGATTTCGTTGATGCGCGCTTGCGTCGTGCGGCGACCGTTCGGGTCTTTGCCCACGTCGACGAGCTCGGCCCAGGGGGCGGCCATCGCCAGTATTTCTGAGGAGACGAGGCGGTCATGGACAACCACGTCGGCGCTTCCAAGAAGACGTGCGGCTTTGAGGGTGAGGAGTTCGGGATCGCCAGGTCCTGCGCCGACGAGGTGCACGGTCATGCGCTGACCTCTTCGAGCTGGCTGGCGTCCTCGAATCCGAGCGCATGGCGGAGGACAGCGCGGGCTTCGTCGACGCGTGCGTCGGCGATCAGGTCGAAGAGCCCGCGCTCCCCAGTGCCGTCGAGCGCTTCGTTCCAGCCGCGGATCTCGCTGGTTCCGAAGTGCGCTCGTGCTTCGGCACGCACCTCGGCCAGCAGATCCAACAGCTCGGTGTAGCGCTCGTCGAATTCGGCTTGGAACCGGCGCCGCAACCAGCTCGCCATCGCCGGGCTACGACCATTGGTCGAGGCGGTGATGGTGAGGTCGCCGTTGCGGGCGACCGACGGCAGGATCCAGGCGCAGTTGTCAGGGTCGTCAGCAGAGTTGACCCAGATGCCCGCCGCTTCGCCCTCGACGTAGACCTGATGGTTGACGGCCGGGTCATCGGTGCAGGCGATCGCAAGTCGATAGTCGGCGACTTCGCCCTCTCGATACGGGCGCGCCTCGATCGTCACCGGCATATGCCGGAAATCTGGATGGACCCACGGGCCGACGACGGTGACGTCGGCCCCGGCGTCAACGAGCCCAGCGGCTTTGCGCAACGCAATGTTTCCCGCGCCAACAACGAGGCAAGGTCGCCCCTGCAAAAGGAGGTGGACGGGGTAGCTGTGGTGGGTCGTCATGGGTATCTTTCCAGTGAATCCCGACAAATCTGGTAAATCCGATCGGATTAGTCGGAATTAGGAAGATACGCACGCGTCAGGCCCAGGTCAACCCACCAGGACCGATTTCACATTTGCGTGCTCGCGATCGCGAGCCTCTTTTCGCTGAGCTGAGCTGCGCTGAGTTGGACTCAGTTGAGCTGGCTGGTGAGTACCGCTCGCGTGCGGGCGATCTCATCGGGGTTGCCGCCCATAGGTACCGCCGTGAAGTCGGTCGCTCCGGACTGGGCGATCTCGCCGAGTCGTTCGGTCACCTCAGCCTCGCTGCCGACCAGCGAGAGATCCCCGAGGCCATGGAGCCCTTCGATGTCGAGCATGGCGCGATAGCTCGGCAGCTCGGCGTAGATCGAAAGAATCTGCGCGATGAAGTCGCGCGCCGGCTGCGGATCATCGGTGACCCAGACCGGAATCGAGCAGACGATCGAAGGCTGATTGCGTCCGGCAGCCTCGGCGGCGTCATTGAGAACAGGAGCGATGTGATCCTTGATCGTCTTCGGGCCAACGCACCACAGAATGGTGCCGTCGGTGCGTCGTCCGGCGAGCTTGAGCATCTGCTCGCCGAGCGCCGCGACCATGACCTTGGGTCGCTCACCTTCGAAGTGGGGGATCTCGCTCTCGAGGCTCCAGAAGTGGCCGTCGTGTGATGCCTTGCCGTCTTCGATGAGCGGCTGCAGCACAGACAAGAAGTCCATCATCTGACGCACCGGCTTTTCCCACGTCATCTTCCAGCGATCGACCACCGCAGGTTCGTGTGACAAGCCGATGCCAAGAACGAGGCGGCCACCGATCGCGGCCTGGGTAGTCAGCGCCTGGCCTGCGAGCACGTACGGATGCACGGTCCAGGTCGGGATCACGGCCGTGCCGAGCTCCATGGTCGAACCTGTGTTGCCATGCGCCGCCATCACGGTGAGCGCATCGACGCCACCCGTTTGGGCCAGCCACCACGACGAAAACCCGTCAGCCTCGGCCGCAGCGATGTCGCTTGTCATCGCTCCCAGATTGGGGTTCGCGAGCAGTCCTGAGCCATTGATTCCGATGCGCATCGCCTGAGCCTAGGTGCGGGTGCACGTGGGCTGGTGATCGGACTAGTTCTCGTTGAGTTCTGCCGCGGTGATCGTGACGGGGAACTGTGCCCGATTGTTCGTCTCGTCGGACTCGAGCAGAACATTGTCGGGGTCGGCGATGATCTCGACCAAGTAGTCGCCCGGCGCAACTCCAGTGATATCGATCCACTGGTCAGGGAGTCCCGCACCGTAGTAGTCCGCCCATCCGGGGTTCAGCGCTTGCTGGGCGCCAGCCTGCTCACACACGGCATCAAGAAAGATGCCTTGGCCGCGGGTCTGGGCGCTCGGCGATGCGGCGAGCGCGTCAATGAGACAGAACGAGACCTTCTCGCCCGTTGCCACGACCTCACCCTCGAGGCCGAGCAATCGATAGTGCTCGAAGCCGTCGAGGTGGAAGTGGTCGTGGTCCTCGTGGAAGACGAAGGAACCGGTTCGTTGATCGACAAACCGGTTCTCGTCGGTCCAGAGGCGCTGCCACGTCGGGATGCGCCCGTTCGTTGGCGCACGCTCCGGAATCATGTGCAGTGGACCAGCACCGAGATTTGCTGTTGCGGATGCAAATCGCAGCAGCGGTGTTCCGGGCAGGGTTGTCGTGTCGACTCGAGCTGATCGAGTTGCGATCGGCTGTGTAGGTGGTTGCCCGAAGTCTTCGACGAGCGGCACGAGGTCGGGGAGTTGTGCGTTGCCGCACTCGCTCGAACCGGCCAACAAGGCATCGAGTTCAGCCGCGCAACGCGTGGGTTGCAGAACTGGGATCTCCACATCGACATCGCCAGGTCGGGCGGGCCGACGCACCTGAACCTCGATGTCTTTGCCCGCAGGCCCTTCGACCGGAAACGTGATCTGCACGAACAGTTCCGCGGCTGCTGCGGCGTCCAGCTCGGGCACGTCGAGCACGAATCCACCCCGGTTGTCGGTCCTAACCTCGCTCGGGGACTGAAGAATCTGAGTCCCGAGGCCCAGGTGGGATACAAGCTTTTCCGCCGGCCGTTCCCCTGGGCCGATCGACTCATCTCCGTCATCGAACCATGCAACACCGGCCACGAGATCCGGGCTCGGGTCGATCTTGGGTGCCGCAGGAGAATCGCTGGAACAGCTTGCAAATCCGCCAAGAACCAAGGCGGCGAGTACCGCAACTCTCGACCTCAACTTGAGGTTAACGAACCACGGATACCGGATTGGGCCGAATTGCTCACCCATGGATCCTCAGAGCTAGGTCGAACGAGCCGACAACTCCAGTGTCGTCTGACGGGTCGTAGGCCGTCGCCTGACTGCACGCATCCGGGGAGGAAGCAATGAGAAACGAACCACAAAGAACTCGACGATCAACTGCTGTGGCAACGGTCGTCTCGGCCGTCCTCGTCTCGACTTTATTATTCATCTCACCCCGTCCGGTTCAAGCCGCCAACGGGATCGTCAACAGCTACCAGGTCGCAACGGTTGTCGGCACCACGCCGGACTCGTCCGGCCTGAACAGTAGTGACTGCGCACTCGTGATTCAGATGACGGGCACGATCGCCAACGGCCTCGGCACCTACGAGATCCTCGACCCGGCAACCACGACGCCAGTCCGGAGCTACGCCGCAGCTGAGGCAGTGCAGTTCGTGATCCTGCCTGGGGGTTGTTCCAGCGCACAGACCGTCGACGCTGCAGGGGTACAGGCGCAAGCGTGGAACGGTTCGACGGGTGGCGTGATCTTTCTCGGTGGCTCCAGCCTGACGATGAACGGGGACATCGACGCAAGTGGCACGGGCTTCACCCAAACGGCTCCGCCGACGACAACGGTCAGCGACGGTGGCGACGGCATCCTGACCATGGATCCGACACGTAGCTTCCCCGACACGGTCTTTACCGGTGCTGGCGGTGGCGGCGGCATTCTCGGTGGTGGTGGCGGCGGCGGTTCGTCCAACTACACCACCTTCAATTCCAATAACGCTGCTCCTGGTGAGGGCGGTTCGCTCGTTGCGGGTGGCGCGGGTGGCGTGACATCCGGCGTTTGGGCCGCCGGTGACGGCGGCGATCCAGCCGTCCCCGGCAACGGCGGCAGTGGTGCCGTCCTTGTGACGGGCTCCGATGTGAACAGGGTCGGCGCTGGTGGCGCTGGCGGGGGTTCGTATGGCGGCGGTGGAGGCTCGTGCGGAACGCACTTCTCGACCGCGTACTCGGCAGGCGGCGGCGGTGGCGCATCCTGGACCGGCGGTGGCACCGGTGGTCTCGGCGGCACGAGCACTGGGCCTCCGGCTGATCTGGCAGACGGCGGACCGGGCGCCAACAACTTTGGCGCCGCAATACCTCTCGAAGGCGCCGTCGCGAATGAGCACTACCTCCACGACGATGATCCCCGACTGATGATGGGCGGCGCGGGTGGTAACCACCGCAATAACGCCGGTGGCGGTGCCGGTGGCGGCATCGTCGTCCTCGACTTCGACAATATCTCGGGCAACGGCAACGACATCGTGTCGAACGGTGGCGCTGGAGCGCCCCTTCTCAGTGCACCCGCTTCGGGCGCCGGCGGCGGCGGCGGTGGCCAGGTGTACGTCCGGGCCTACGAGGTCAACTCCGTCGATACAGCCGCCAACGGCGGCGTCGGTGGAAACAACACTGTCGGTCCTACCCACTCGGCTGTGGCCGGAAGCGGTGGTGGCGCTGGCGCCATCTGGTTCGATGGAGCGGGCTCCGATGGCACCAACACCGGGGCGAATGACGGTGCGACGTCAGACGCATCGGCCCTCGCCCCGAGTGGCTTCAGCTCGGTGAGCTGGCAGGTCACCGGCGGCGGCCCAGGTACGACCAGCAGTGGCGTCACGATCGGCGGCTTCACCTACACCGCTCTGGCCTGGAACACGCTCTACAACACGGCTGGCAACAACTCGATCCTCAACGGCACGACACACCTTTCCGAGGCTGCACTGCTTGCCGGCGTGAGTGAAGCTGCGATCATCGAGGCATTCCCAGCCTTTACCCAGGTCGATAACCCGAAGAATGCTGGCGCCAGCTGCATGGCCGCTGCTGGTGGTAACGGACTTGTGCGTGTCTCGCCTCCGCCTCCGGCATCGCTCGAGTTAGAGAAGGCCACCAACGGTCTTGACTCTGATGTCGCTCCCGGTCAGACCTTGACGGTGGGCGAATCGGTCACGTGGACCTATGACGTCACCGTTGGCGGCTGGGGAGCGGTCGACAACGTCACCGTCACCGACAGCCTCGTACCAGCGGGCGATATCGAGTGCGACGTGGACTCCGACGGGACCTACGAGAGCGGCAACAACGTCGGCTCAATTGATGCTCCGGCGAGCTTCTCCTGTCGGGCCAGCAGCACCGCAGTCGCGGGCCAGTACATGAACACCGGCACGGTGACTGGCAGCGAGGGCGGCAATCCGCTCGATGACACCGACCCGTCTCACTACGTCGGCGAGACGCCAGCGATCACGGTTGAAAAGCAGACCAATGCGGCCGAAGCAGACTCCGACACGTTGAATGACGGCTCGGAATCCCCGGCCTCGACCAGCAACGGTGCGTCGAACCCGGCGCCGATCGCGAGCGCGGTTAGCTGGACCTTCCAGATTCGCAACAACGGCGCGGTCCCGCTGACCAACGTGGCGATCTCAGACGTTACGACCACCGCCAATGACCAGAACCATGTGATCACGATCGCGTGTGACTGGGCGAGCAGCTCCGACGCGACGACGGCAGCGCTGAATCTCTCCGTCGGCGAGACCGTGAACTGCACCGCATCCGGCACGGCCGGCACCGGCCTGCACGAGAACACGGCTACCGCGACGGGTGATGCTGCTGGCCCACAATCGCTCGATGTGAACGGGGACCCGGTCTACGACCTGGCTGGCGATCCAGTCTTTGCCCCTAACCCTGGTGGCACGTTCACCGCAACCGTCGACTCGCTGGGCGCCGCGATCGAAGTCGTCGATGCGGATGCATCGGGGTACGTGGGATTGCCGCCTGCGATTTCCATCGTCAAGACAGTCGTTGGCACCGCTGATGGCGATGTCGCTTCGGTGGTCGAAGGTCAAGCGGTTGCTTGGGAATTCCTTGTGACCAACACCGGCGCAGGAGCACTCGACAACGTTTCGATCAGCGACCCGATTCTCACTGGACTTGGAGTGAGCATCTCCTGCCCGGTGACCAGCCTCGCCCAAGGCGCGGCAATGACCTGCACCGCCGCTTCGCCTGCTGGCGCGGGGGACCTCGTAAATGCGGCAACCGTCACCGGCGACCCGGCCGGCGGTGGCTCATCGGTGACCGACAACGACGATGCTGAATACACCGTTGGCGTGCCTGCAATCCAAGTCGTCAAGACAACCTGCACCGATCCGTTGGCGATACCGGCATCGTGCAGCGACGGCCCGCTCATCCCTGTTGGTGATGCGCTTGCATGGAACTACGTCATCACCAACACCGGTGAAGTCACGTTGGTCAACGTCTCCCTCGACGATGACATCGAGGCATCGGTTGATGCAACGAACTGCGACTGGGCGTCGAGCAGCGATGCTGCGACGGCCGCCAATGTTCTTTCCGTTGGCGAAACCGTCAGCTGTACCCAGACCGGGACGGCTGCTGTTTCGGGCTACGACAACGTCGGCTCGGTTACCGGCGTTCCCGGCATTGATGATGGAACGCCATCGGAAGATCCGTCGGGAGACCCGCTCACACCGGTTGTCGATGATGACCCGTCCGACTACTTCGGTGTCGCCGTGCCGAGCGTTGACATCGAGAAGACGACCAACGGCGTCCAGGCCGACACGGGCACAGGCCCACTCGTCCTCGAAGGCGACCCGGTCGACTGGGTCTTCGTCGTCACGAACAACGGCAACGTCGATCTGAGCGACGTCGTCGTGACCGATGTCGTGACGACCGACAACGGTACGGCTGATGATCCTGACGGCGTGGTGTGCGACTGGGCGAACAGCTCTGACGCCGCAACGCCAGCCCGGAACCTCTCGGTCAACGAAACCGTGACCTGCACGGCTTCGTCCACCGCCGAGTTTGGCCAGTACACAAACGACTCATCCGTGACCGGTACGCCGGTCGCCGATGCCGAGACGGCAGACCCTGACAGCCCGGTCCGTCTGACCGACGTCGACGGCAATCCTGTCGGCGATGTCAATGACGACGACCCGTCGGCCTACTTCGGCCCGAATGCGTCGATCGATATTGAGAAGGACACGAACGGCAACCAGGCCGACGTCCTCGCTGACCAAGACACGTACTCCATCGGTGACGCCATCGACTGGACCTTCGTCGTCCGCAACGACGGCAACGTCGACTTGGCCGACGTGACCGTGTCGGACACTGTCACGATCGACAACGGCACCGCTGCTGATCCTGACGGTGTGGTGTGCGACTGGGCGAACAGCTCCGATGGCGCAACGCCGGCCCGGAACCTCTCGGTCGGTGAGACCGTGACCTGCACCGCGAGCTCGTCGGCCGAAGCGGGTCAGTACCGCAACGTCGGCGACGTCGTCGGCACGCCGGTGGACGACGCCGTGACCGCTGATCCCGATGCTCCGACACCGCTCCAAGACGAGAGCGGCACCAATCTTGCGAACGTGGTCGACGATGACCCCTCGCACTACTACGGCGAACCAGCCCCTTCGATCGACATCGAGAAGGACACGAACGGCACCCAAGCCGACCTCGTGAGCGACCAGGACTACATCGCCATCGACGATCCGGTCACGTGGACGTTCGCGGTCCGCAATGACGGCAACGTCGACCTCGCTGACGTCGTCGTGACCGACAGTGTCACGATCGACAACGGCACGGCTGCTGATCCCGACGGTGTGGTGTGCGATTGGGCGAACAGCTCTGACTCGGCGACGCCTGCCCGGAACCTCTCGGTGAACGAAACGGTGACCTGTACCTCGTCGTCGATCGCCGAACCAGGCCAGTACGGCAACCTGTCCAACGTCAGCGGCACACCAGTCGCAGACGCAACGACCGCTGACCCGGACGCACCGGTTGCGCTCCAGGGCATCAACGGTGTCGACCTGGTCGACGTCACCGATGCTGACCCCTCGCACTACTTCGGTCTCGTCCTCCCCGCGGTCGACATCGAGAAGGACACGAACGGTTTCCAGGCCGACACTGGCACGGGCCCGTTGGTGTTCGAGAACGATCCGGTTCTGTGGACCTTTGAGGTTGAGAACACCGGCAACGTCGCCCTCGGCAATGTGACCGTGACCGATGTCGTCACAACCGACAACGGCACAGCTGATGATCCAGATGGTGTGGTGTGCGATTGGGCGAACAGCTCCGATGCAACCACGCCGGCCCGGGTCCTCTCGGTCGACGAGACCGTGACCTGTACTTCGTCCTCGACGGCCGAGCTCGGTCAATACCGCAATAACTCGAATGTCGTTGGTGCACCCCTCGCCAATGACGGCTCGGCCTTGCTGGGCGACGATGGCAACCCCATGCCGAACGTCACCGACCAGGACCCATCGGGTTACTTCGGTCCGAATGCGTCGATCGATATTGAGAAGGACACGAACGGCACCCAGGCCGACGTCATCGGCGACCAAGACACCTTGGCGGTCGGCGATGCGATCACGTGGAACTTCGTCGTCACCAACGACGGCAATGTCGATCTGGCCGATGTGACCGTCAACGACACCGTCACCATCGACAACGGCACCGGCGCCGACCCGTTCGGCGTGCAGTGCGATTGGGCGGACAGCTCCGACCCTGCGACGCCCGCGCGGAACTTGTCCGTGGGCGAGTCCGTCGAATGCTTCTCCACCAGCGTCGCTGCACCGGGCCAGTACCGCAATGTCGGTGACGTCGTCGGTACTCCAGTCGCTGATGCGGTGACCGCTGATCCGAACTCGCCGACGCCATTGCAGGACGAGAATGGCACTGATCTGGCTGACGTGGTCGATGACGATCCGTCGCACTACTACGCAGCTCCACAGCCTGCGATCGACATCGAGAAGGACACGAACGGCAACCAGGCTGACGTGCTTGGTGACCAGGACTACCTGGCGATCGGCGCAGCTGTCACCTGGACCTTCGAGGTCGAGAACACCGGCGACGTTGATCTCGCTGATGTCGTCGTCACCGACAGCGTCACGATCGACAATGGCACGGCTGCCGATCCCGACGGTGTGGTGTGCGATTGGGCGAACAGCTCCGACTCGGCAACGCCCGCTCGGAACCTCTCGGTGAACGAGACGGTGACCTGCACGTCGTCGTCCATCGCGGTCGCGGGCCAGTACCGCAACAATTCGACCGTGGTCGGTACGCCCGTCGCCGACGCGGAGACCGCCGACCCGGACGCACCGGTTGCGCTGCAGGACATCGACGGTGTCGATCTGGTCGACGTCACCGACGCCGATCCCTCGCACTACTACGGCCTCGCGATTCCGGCGATCGATATTGAGAAGGACACGAACGGGTTCCAGGCCGACACCGGCACCGGCCCCGTCGTGTTCGAGGGTGACGCCGTCGTCTGGACCTTCGAGGTGCAGAACACCGGCAACGTTGCCCTCGGCAATGTGACCGTGACCGATGCCGTCACAACGGACAACGGCACGGCTGCTGATCCTGCTGGTGTGGTGTGTGACTGGGCGAATAGCTCCGACGCCGCCACCCCGGCCCAGGTCCTCTCGGTGAACGAGACCGTGACCTGCACCGCAGCTTCGACCGCCGAGCTCGGCCAGTACAACAACAACTCCAACGTCGTCGGAACGCCGCTCGCAGTTGACGGCAGCCCACTGCTCGACGATGCCGGCATGCCGGTCCCGAACGTGGTCGATCAAGATCCGTCCGGCTACTTCGGTCCGGACGCATCGATCGATATTGAGAAGGACACGAACGGCAACCAGGCTGACCTGCTCGCCGACCAGGACTCCTATTCCATCGGTGACGCCATCGACTGGACCTTCGTTGTCCGCAATGACGGCAATGTCGACCTCGCCGACGTGACGGTGGCGGACACCGTGACCATCGACAACGGCACCGCTGCTGATCCAGCCGGTGTGGTGTGTGATTGGCCGAATAGCTCTGACGCTGCGACGTCTGCTCGCAACCTCTCGGTCGGCGAGACTGTGACCTGTACCTCGAGCTCCGCGGCTGAAGCGGGCCAGTACCGCAATGTCGGTGACGTCGTTGGTACGCCGGTCGCCGACGCGGTGACCGCTGATCCGAACTCGCCGACGCCGCTCCAGGACGAGAACGGCACTGATCTGGCTGACGTGGTCGATGACGATCCGTCGCACTACTACGCAGCACCGCAGCCTGCGATCGACATCGAGAAGGACACCAACGGCAACCAGGCCGACACCCTCGCCACCCAAGACATCTTGGCCATCGGCGATGCGGTCGTGTGGACCTTCGTCGTCGAGAACACCGGTGACGTTGATCTCGCTGACGTCGTCGTGACCGACAGCGTCACGATCGACAATGGCACGGCTGCTGATCCTGCTGGTGTGGTGTGTGATTGGGCGAACAGCTCCGATGCTGCGACGCCTGCTCGCAACCTCTCGGTCGGCGAGACCGTGGAGTGCACCTCTGGCTCTGTTGCGGAAGCGGGCCAGTACGCCAACCTCGCCGACGTCGTCGGTACCCCCGTCGCCGACGCGGTGACCGCCGATCCAGACGCACCAGTTGCGCTGCAAGACATCAACGGCGTGGACCTTGCCGACGTCGTCGATGACGACCCGTCGCACTACTACGCACAGGCCGTCCCTGCGATCGACATCGAGAAAGACACCAACGGGTTCCAGGCCGACACCGGCACCGGCCCCGTCGTGTTCGAGGGTGACGCCGTCGTCTGGACCTTCGAGGTGCAGAACACCGGCAACGTTGCCCTCGGCAGCGTGACCGTGACCGATGCGGTCACCACCGACAACGGCACCGCTGCTGACCCCGACGGTGTGGTGTGTGACTGGGCGAATAGCTCCGACGCCGCCACCCCGGACCAGGTCCTCTCGGTGAACGAGACCGTGACCTGCACCGCAGCTTCGACTGCCGAGCTCGGCCAGTACAACAACAATTCCAACGTCGTCGGCGCTCCGCTCGCTGACGATGGCTCAGCGCTGCTGGGTGACGATGGTGTTCCTCTTCCGAACGTCACCGATCAAGACCCGTCCGGCTACTTCGGTCCGACCGCGTCGATCGACATTGAGAAGGACACGAACGGCAACCAGGCCGACGTGCTCGCCGATCAAGATGTCATCGCCATCGGCGACGCCGTGGTCTGGACCTTCGAGGTCGAGAACACCGGCAACGTCGACCTCGCTGCCGTCACGGTGTCGGACACCGTGACGACCGACAACGGCACGGCCGCCGACCCGAACGGTGTCGTCTGTGACTGGGCGAACTCGTCCGACCCTGCAACGCCTGCCGGCAACCTGAGCGTCGATGAGACCGTCACCTGCGTATCGATGTCGACCGCAGCCGCTGGTCAGTACCGCAACGACGTCGACGTGGTCGGCACTCCCGTTGCCGATGCTGTCGGTGCGGACCCGCTCGCTCCATCGCCGCTGACCGACTTCAACGGCACGCCGATGAGCAACGTCACCGATGCTGATCCGTCGCACTACTACGGCGACCCGCAGCCTTCGATCGACATCGAGAAGGACACGAACGGCAACCAGGCCGACGTGCTCGCCGACCAGGACATCATCCCGATCGGTGCACCAGTGACATGGACGTTCGTCGTCGTCAACGATGGCAACGTCGACCTGTCTGACGTGACCGTCGTGGACAGCGTCACCGTCGACAACGGCACCGTCGCCGATCCCGACGGTGTGGTGTGCGATTGGGCGAACAGCTCCGACGCAGCGACACCAGCTCGGAACCTGGCCGTGAACGAGACGGTGACCTGCACGTCGACTTCGACTGCGGAAGCTGGTCAGTACCGCAACGACAGCGATGTCGTCGGTACGCCAGTTGCGGACGCAACGACCGCTGACCCGGACGCACCGGTTGCGCTCCAGGACATTGACGGCAACGACCTTGCCGACGTCATCGACGCTGATCCGTCGCACTACTACGGCGACGCGATCCCCGGCATCGACATCGAGAAGGACACCAACGGGTTCCAAGCCGATACTGGCACCGGCCCACTCGTCCTCGAAGGCGACGCCGTGACGTGGACCTACGTCGTCACGAACATCGGCACCTCGGCACTTGCCGACGTCGTCGTCACCGACACGGTGACCCTCGATAACGGCACCGCCGCTGATCCTGACGGCGTGGTGTGCGATTGGGCGAACAGCACCGATGCTGCGACTCCAGCGGGCACCCTCGCCCGAGGCGAGCAAGTCACCTGCACCGCTTCTTCGGTCGCCGAACTCGGCCAGTACCGCAACGACGCAGACGTGGTCGCGATGCCAATCGCAGCCAACGGCAGCCGATTGCTCGACGAAGACGGCGCCCCGTTTGCGGACGTCACCGACGAGGACCCGTCGGCCTACTTCGGTCCAAGTGCCTCGATCGACATTGAGAAGGACACGAACGGCACCCAAGCCGATGTGCTCGTCGACCAAGACACCTTGTCGATTGGTGCGCCCGTCACCTGGACCTTCGTGGTCACCAACGACGGCAACGTCGACCTGGCCGACGTCACCGTGTCAGACACGGTGACGATCGACAACGGCACCGCCGCTGATCTCAACGGTGTGGTCTGCGACTGGGCGAGCAGCTCCGACGCAGCAACGCCCGCTCGCAACCTGAGCGTCGGCGAAACTGTGAGCTGTACTTCCAACTCGGTCGCAGTCGCTGGTCAGTACCGCAACGACAGCGATGTCGTTGGTACGCCCGTCGCCGATGCGACGACCGCTGATCCGAACGCCCCGACGCCACTCCAAGACGAGAACGGCAACACGCTGACTGACGTCACCGACGCCGACCCGTCTCACTACTACGCACAGCCACAGCCTTCGATCGACATCGAGAAGGACACGAACGGCAATCAGGCCGATGTGCTCGCCGACCAGGACACCCTGGCCATCGGGTCGCCCGTCACCTGGACGTTCGATGTCGTGAACGATGGCAACGTCGATCTCGCTGACGTCCTGGTCACCGACACGGTGACCGTCGACAACGGCACGATCGCTGACCCTGATGGCGTGGTGTGTGATTGGGCGAACAGTTCTGACGCGACGACGCCAGCTCGCAACCTTTCGGTCGGCGAGACGGTGACCTGCACGTCGAGCTCGATCGCCGAAGCCGGCCAGTACCGCAACGACTCCAACGTGACCGGTACGCCGGTCGCAGACGCAACGACCGCTGACCCGGACGCACCGGTTGCGCTCCAGGACATCGACGGCAATGACCTTGCCGACGTGACCGACGACGATCCGTCGCACTACTACGGCGACGCCATTCCTCAGATCGATATCGAGAAGGACACCAACGGCTTCCAAGCCGACACCGGCACCGGCCCACTCGTCTTCCTCGGAGACACGGTGACGTGGACCTTCGTGGTCACCAACACGGGCACGGCAACGCTGAGCGACGTCACGGTCACGGACACTGTGACGACCGATAACGGCACCGCTGTTGACCCCGACGGTGTGGTGTGCGACTGGGCGAACAGCTCTGACGTCGATACCCCGGCCGACACCCTCGCTCCGCTCGAGACGGTCACCTGCACCGCTTCGTCGAGCGCTGAGCTCGGGCAGTACAACAACGTCGCCGACGTTGTCGGAACGCCCGTTGGTTCCGATGGCAGTCCGCTGCTCGATCCGGATGGCAACGCCCTCCCGAATGTCACCGACGATGACCCGTCGGCCTACTTCGGACCCGATGCGTCTATTGACATCGAGAAGGACACGAACGGCAACCAGGCCGACGTCATCGCTGACCAGGACATCGTCCCGGTCGGAAGCGCCGTCGTCTGGACCTTCGTGGTCGAGAACACGGGCAACGTCGACCTGGCCAACGTTGACGTCACCGACGTGGCGACGATCGACAACGGCACCGCTGCTGATCCTGCCGGCGTGGTGTGCGACTGGGCGAACAGCTCTGACGCCGACACCCCAGCTCGCAACCTGAGCATCGGCGAAACCGTCACGTGCACCTCGGCCAGCCAGGCCGAAGCCGGTCAGTACGGCAACCTGTCTGCCGTCGTCGGCACCCCGGTCGCTGACGCAATAACCGCTGACCCGTTCGCACCGACTCCACTGGTTGATGAGACGGGCACCGAGCTACCTGCGGTCAGCGACAGCGATCCGTCCCACTACTTCGGCGAGGCCACGCCAGCGATCGACATCGAGAAGGACACGAACGGCAACCAGGCCGACGTGCTCGAGGACCAGAGCAACCTGGCGCTCGGCGACGACGTCGTCTGGACCTTCGTGGTCACCAACACGGGCGACACCGATCTCTCCGACGTCACCGTGGTGGACACGGTGACCATCGACAACGGCACCGCTCCCGACCCGGACGGCGTCGTGTGCGATTGGGCGAACAGCTCTGACGCTGCGACCCCAGCCCGCAACCTGTCCGTCGGCGAAACGGTGACGTGCACGTCGAGCTCGACGGTTGAGAACGGCCAGTACCGCAACGACTCCGATGTGACCGGCACGCCGGTCGCTGATGCGATCACTGCAGATCCGGACGCACCCGTTGCGCTTCAAGACATTGACGGCGCGGACCTCGCTGATGTCACCGACGAGGACCCTTCGCACTACTTCGGTGCGCAGTCGGCGATCGTCATCGAGAAGGACACGAACGGCAACCAGGCCGACGTGCTCGGCGGCCAAGACAACATCGAAGCTGGCGCCCCTGTCGTCTGGACCTTCGTCGTGACGAACACCGGCAACGTCGATCTCGCCGATGTCATCGTCACCGACACGGTCACGATCGACAATGGCACGGCTGCTGATCCCGCAGGTGTGGTGTGCGATTGGGCGAACAGCTCTGACGCAGCGACGCCAGCCCGCAACTTGTCCATCGACGAGACGGTCACCTGCACGGCGTCTTCGACAGCTGTTGCCGGTCAGTACCGCAACGATGCTGACGTGATCGGCACACCTGTTGCCGATGCGACGACCGCTGACCCCGACAACCCAACGCCGATCGACGGACCGGATGGCCAGCCGATCCCGAAGCCGACCGACGCTGATCCGTCGCACTACTTCGGCGTTGACGCTTCGATCGACATCGAGAAGGACACGAACGGCAACCAGGCCGATGTTGCCGCAGACCAAGACGTCTTGGCGATCGCGACACCAATCACCTGGACCTTCGATGTCCTGAACGATGGCAATGTCGATCTCGCAGACGTCGTGGTCACCGACACCGTGACGATCGACAATGGCACCGCCGTGGATCCTGCCGGTGTCGTATGCGACTGGGCGAACAGCTCCGATGCGTTCACCCCGGCCGGCAACCTGTCCGTGGGCGAGACGGTCCGCTGTACCTCGACCTCGATGGCTGCTGCTGGCCAGTACGCAAACCTCGGCGATGTCGTCGGTACTCCGGTCGACGATGCAACCGACCCAGCGCCGACCCCGCTCGTTGACGGCGACGACCAGCCACTTCCGGCGGTCACCGATGACGACCCGTCGCACTACTTCGGTGGCGCCCAGGCCGCGATCGATATCGAGAAGGACACGAACGGCAACCAGGCCGACACGATCTCGGCTCAGGACTCGATCCCTGTCGGGGCACCGATCACCTGGACGTACGTGGTCACCAACATCGGCGACGTCGACCTCATCAACGTCGTCGTCACCGACACGGTGGCCATCGACAACGGCACGGTCGCCCCGGACACGGTCGTCTGCGACTGGGAGAACAGCTCGGACGCTGCGACCCCGATCGAGGCGCTGTCCGTCGGCGAAACCGTGACCTGTCTCGCCAGCTCCACCGCCGCACCCGGCCAATACCGCAATGACGGCGACGTCGTCGGCACCCCGGTGCTCGACGCCACCGTGGCGAACCCGGAACCGGTCCTCGACGGTGCGGGCGATCCGCTCGCCGACGTGACCGACACGGACCCATCGCACTATATGGGTGCAGCCCCGTCGATCGACGTCGAGAAGGACACGAACGGCAACCAGGCCGACCTCATCGGCGAGCAACAGCAACTCGCGATTGGCGAGGCCGTCACGTGGACGTACGTCCTGACCAACGATGGCAACACCGACCTCGCTGACGTGTCGCTCGTCGACGATGTCGTCATCGACAACGGCACCGCAAGCTCCGCAATCACCTGTGATTGGGATGCCAGCACCAACGAAGCAACGCCAGATGGAGCGCTCGCCATGGGCGAGTCCGTGATCTGCACCGCTACAGGCACCGCAGTCGTCGGCCAGTACGGCAACCTCGCCGAGGTCGTCGGAACGCCGGTTGATGATGCAACGCTTGACACCCCCGAACCAGTCATCGTCGACGGCGAACCACTGCCGCCCGTCGATGACGCTGACCCGTCGCACTACTTCGGTCGTGCGAACCCATCGATCGGCATCGAGAAGGACACCAACGGCGTCCAGGCCGACACGATCGCCGACCAAGGTGGCGTCGACACGGGAGCGGGTCTGCTCTGGACCTTCGTTGTCACCAACGATGGCGATGTCGACCTTGCCGAAGTCGCTCTCGGCGACACGGTGACGATTGACAACGGCACGACCCACGACTCCGAAGGCATCGTCTGCGACTGGGCGAACAGCTCCGACGCAGCGACGCCCGCTGACCGTCTGTCGGTCGGCGAGACCGTCACGTGCACGCTGCAGGGCGTCGCAGGAGCCGGTCAGTACGGCAACCTCGCCGATGTCGTCGCCACGCCAGTCACGACCGCGGTGGGCGTACCTGAGCTGCTGCTCGACCCAAGTGGCACGCCGCTCGCCGACGTCGTCGACGAAGACCCGTCGCATGTCTTCGCCGGGTTCTTCCCAGCGATCGACATCGAGAAGGCCACCAACGGCATCGACGCCGACACGACGGAAGACCAGCCGTTCATCGATCCAAGCGGCGCTGTGCTGTGGACCTTCGAGGTCCGCAACACCGGCAACGTCGACCTGGCTGGTGTCGAGGTCGAAGATGCGATGACGATCGACAACGGCACGGTCACACCAGCTGTCGTATGCGACTGGGACACGAGCAGCGATCCGGCCACGCCGGCCCGCAATCTGTCCGTCGGGGAAACCGTCAGCTGCACCTCCTCGGCGACCGCCGAGTCTGGCCAGTACGCCAACGTGAGCTCGGTCACTGCAACGCCAGTGCTCGATGCCACCACCGCCGACCCAGATGCTCCGACGCCGCTGCGTGACATCGATGACCAGCCGGTCGCCGACGTCTCCGACGACGACCCGTCGCACTACTTCGGTCCGGTCTTCGACCTCGCCCTGCGCAAGCAGCTGAGCGACGGTACGAACTTGGGTAAGACCAAGATCGGCGAAACGGTCACCTTCACGATCACGTTGTTCAACCAGGGCAATGTCCCGGCCAGCAACATCGAGGTCGTCGACTACCTGCCGTCAAACCTTGAGCTTGCTGATCCGGCGTGGGTTGCTGTCCAAGGTGGAGCACTCATCGCCCTCGACGGCACCATCCTGCAACCGGGTGACACGACGACGGTGGACATCACGGTCAAGGTGATTGCCGGCGGCGAGCGCCTCGACACTGAGATCGACGTCGAGGCGGAGATCTCAAAGGCTGACGGCGTCGACGACGATGGTGAGCCGATCATGCTGCAAGGCGTGAACGGTGTGCCGCTTGCGTTGCTCGACGTTGACTCGGTGCCCGACGCCAACAACGACGAGGCTCCGGTCGAGGACGAAATCGACAATGCCGACGGCGACGAAGACGATCACGACCGTGTTGGTCTGATCATCGAAGCTGACCCGGTCGACGTTGTCGATCCGCCCGAGCCGACGCCAACGACGCCGAGCACCCCGAACACGCCAGCTCCCGAGCTGCCGACCATCACCAATCCTCCAGCAGGGCCTGCGCCAACCCCGCAGACACCGGAGCCATCGGGGCCGCTCGCCTTCACCGGTGCGGACTCAGCCCATCTCGCAGCGATCGCAGCGATGCTGATCACTGCCGGTGGAGCGTTGATGATCCTGGGTCGCCGACACGACGAGGACGACCAGGCAGCGGGCGAGTTCGGCTGATACGCATTCCTTCCATGGCGGCCGGTCGCAGTAGCGTCGGCCGTCAATGGAGGATGTACGTGCCGACTTCCGTGCCGGGGTAGCTGCGTTTCTCGACGCGTCGATTGCGGACGGCTCCGCCTGCCCGGCCTTTGGGTCGATCATGCCGCCGGACATGTTCGAGCCCGCTCGCCGCTGGCAGCGCTACATCTTCGATCACGGATATGCGGGCCTCCACTGGCCGACGGAGTTCGGCGGCCAAGGCAAGACCGTCGAGCATCATCACATCTGGACCGAGGAATGCGCTCGGCGCCAGCTCGCTTCGTACATGAACTTCCAAGGCTTTGTCTTGGCTGGGCCTGCGATCCTGAAGTTCGGTACTGACGAGCAGAAGGACCAGTATCTGCGGGCCACGTTGGCGGCCGAGATCGTGTGGTGCCAGCTCTTTAGTGAGCCAGGGAGTGGCTCCGACCTCGTCAGTTTGACGACGCGAGCCGAAGCGGACGGCGACGGATGGCTAGTTACTGGTCAAAAGGTCTGGTCGTCGACCGCGCAACTCGCCCAGTTCGGGATTCTGCTGGCCCGCACCAATCCCGAAGATCCGGGTCACGGAGGCATCTCGTTCTTCTTGTTCGACATGGCAGCCCCAGGCGTCGAGGTGCGGCCGCTCAAACAGATGACCGGCGACGAAGAGTTCTGCGAGGTGTTTCTCGACGCCGCGCCGATTGCTCAGGCAGACCTGCTCGGTCCGCTCCACGGCGGTTGGCGAGTCGCAACGTCAGTGCTGGCCGACGAGCGCTCAGCTGTCGGAGCGGCGGGCATCGGGCTCGAGCAACGCACGTCGGACCTGCTCGAACAGGCGAGCGCACTGGGCCCCGTCGCACGCGACCGAGTTGTCGACATCGCCGTCGCCGCGGGAGCGACGCGTCGGCTGCTGGATCGAAGCGCCGGCGATCCGTTCCTGGGTCCCTTGGTCAAGCTCGCAATGACCGAGTTCGAGACCACGCGCACCCGCGCCACCGTTGACCTGCTCGGGCCAGCTGGTACGGGGGAGGGCGACGAGCAGACCGACTTCCTTTACGCCCCCGGCATGCGAGTCGCCGGTGGCACGAGCGAGATTCAGCGCAACTTGATCGGCGAGCGGCTCCTCGGCCTGCCCCGCGAGCCCAGGGCCTGATCAGTCGGTAGCGGTGATCAGTCGTTTGGCGACGAGCTGGTCTCGTCGGTCAGCGGATTGAGCAGCTGGGTAGCCTCGCTCGAAGCGTCACGCACATGCACGACGCGTTGCGGGAACGGAATGTCGATGCCGGCCCCTTCGAACGCTTCTTTGAGTCGCAACCGAAGTTCTCGTTGGACCCGCCATTGGGCCGAGGGGTCCGTCTTGACGACCATACGAAGCGTGATCCCGTTGTCATCGAGGGCTTGCACGCCAAGCACTGAGGGATCTTCGATGATGTCGCCGGCAAGCCCATCGACATGGGTTTCTCGCCAGTACGTATCGGCGGTGTCGTTCATGAGCGACATGGCGGCTCGCAAATCGGTGTCGTAACCAACGCTGACGTCGACGACCGCGTTCGACCACAACTGGGAGTGGTTGCCGACCTTGCGGATCGATCCGTTCGGGATATGCCACACCGTGCCGGAGAGATCGCGGAGTTTCGTTGTGCGCAGCGTGATGTTCTCAACTTCGCCGGTGACACCTTCGACTTCGATGACGTCGCCGACGCCGTACTGGTCTTCGATGAGCATGAACGTGCCCGAGAGGAAGTCGCTGACGACGGACTGAGCGCCGAAACCGATCGCGATACCGACCACACCGGCACCGGCGAGCAGGGGTGCAAGGTTGATGTCGAATTCGCCGAGCACCAGCAACGTGGCGACCGAGAACGTCACGACGGTTACCAGGCTCTTGAGCACCGACTCGATGGCTTCGGCTCTGGCTGGAGCACGGTCGGCTTCGGACCGGTTCATCTCGGAGCCTCCAGGCCCAAGACTTCGCAAGACCATCAGCCGAGGATGTGATGGTGTGGTGCGGATCTGATCGCTGAGCGCACCGATCGTTCGGCGAGCCAGCCGGTTCACGCACCAGGCGACGAGGACGATGATCAGGACACGGACGGGGCGGTCGATCACCCATTCGGTCAGGCCAGCAATCGTCTCATTGCCGGTCCACTCGTAGACCCGGGTGCAGACCCGGCTTGGGTCTTGAAAGCCGCAGGCCCCGATCTCACCACTCGTTTGCACCGACTGATTGTGCCATGGAGAACGAAAATGACACCCGGATACGAGGCGAACGGGACTTGGGGGTGAACTGGCCCGGCCACTGCTGAGCGATGCGGCCAAAACGTGTCGCCAAACACTGCCCTGCCGACAGACGGCCTACGCCCTATCCGCAGAGCCGGCGGGCTTGTGGCGATTGCGAGGATTCCGCAGAGCCGGCGGGCTTGTGGCGATTGCGAGGATTCCGCAGAGCCGGCGGGCTTGTGGCGATTGCGAGGATTACGTATGCATGTCGACGGCGATGCCGTAGTGGTCGCTTGGGACCTTGCCGTCGACAGCGTCGGTGCCGAAGAGGGTGGCCGATTGGGGGTTGCCTCGTGGTCGGTCCTTGCGGGGCCAGCCGATGAGCACATAGTCCAGACGACGGTTCGGCCAGGCCGAGGTGTTTACGTACGGGTTGTCTGATGACCAGGTGATGCCGTCACCGTCACCGCATTGCTCCCAGCAGTCGGTCCAGATTCGGCCCTTCACGTAGGGCTTCGAGCGTCCGTTGAGGCGGCGGAACTCGTCGCTGTCGGGCACGGTGTTGAGGTCACCGACCAGTACCGGTGGCATGTCGCCGACGTTGAGGGTTTCGATGAACTCGGAGACGTCTTGGAGCTGGTCCATTCGGATCTCGGACTCGTCGTAGCCGAAGTTCAAGTGGGTCGTGAAGAAGGGGAGCACACCCTCTGGTGTGGCGATGAGGGTGCCGAGCACGGTGCGGTACTTGCGGCCCCGGCCGTCATCGAGGAACCGGTGTTCAGCGTCGAGGATCGGCCAGCGCGAGAGCACCGCATTGCCCATGCCCTTTTCGGGGTCATCGGGTGCTTCCTCGGGGCGATTGCCGACCCAGGACTGTTCGAAGCTCAGTGCTTCGGCGAGCCGCTCGACCTGACCGGGCCAGCTCTCTTGTACCCCGATCACGTCAGCAGCGACCGTTTCGAGTGTCTTGAGAATGCCTGGCTGGCGTGCTTCGTATTCGCCGAACTGCCAGCGAAGATTCCAAGTTGCCAAGCGGATCGTCATGCGTCGAGTTTGGCGGCCGCCGTGGTCTTCGACACAGCCCAGAGCGGCAGGATCTATGCGATGGCCTCGACCGGGTCCTGCTCGTCGACCGAGTGAATGGACCAGGCTTGGGGCCCGGCGACCAACATGCCGATCGTGCCCATGATGAGCACCGTTCCAGCACCGACCCAATACGCGGTCTGTTGCCCGTAGGTCTCGTAGGTCCAGCCGGCGATCGGCGCCATGATGCCAGCGCCGAGTGCTTGCATGCCGCCGAGGATGCCTTGGGCGCCCGCTTGGCGATGCTCGGGAACCGTGATGCCAACGGCGACGCCGCTGGCAGCGAAGGTGAGTCCATCGGTGATCGCGTGGCCCATCGTGAACGCAAAGATGATGGCGCCGACCGTCAAGAGCCCGTACAGGCCCATGAACAGCGATGCGGCAACGAGTCCGATGATGGCGATGCGGAACGGACCCCGACGCTGCGCCAACTTGCCAGCGAAGGGGCCGAGCAACACAAGCGGGATTGCGAACAGAGCAATGCCGAGGTTGGCCATCCACTCAGGAGTGTCGAGGTCGCTATGCACGACGTCCCACAGCGCATCAAAGCAACCGATCATCACGAAGGTCGCCGTGCCAAGTATCACGGCGCCAGCGAATGGTCGAATGCGAAGTAGATCGAAGGCGAACCGGCTCGGTTCGATGTCGAGGTCTTGGTTCTCTTCGACCTTGGTGAGCACGAGCACTGCGGCGATGACGTTGGCCGCGGCGACGACGACGAAGGGGCCGGGGATGCCGAGTGGGCCGACAAGAATCGCGGAGATCACGGGGCCGATCGCGAAACCGGCGACGTCGGTCGAGAACAAGATGCCGAGGTTGCGGCCCACATCTTCTCGCGATTGCACGACGACGAATCGTTTGAGCGGCGGGATGGCTGCACCGATACCGAGACCGGAGATGACGCGCCCGATGAGGAGCACTGTTGTCGTCGTGCCGAACCCGAGCATGAGGAGACCGATGACGTTCGCGGCGGTGCCTCCAACGATCATGAGCTTGGCCCGACCTCGATCGCCCAAGGGGCCGAGCAGTGTCTGCGCGACGAAGGCGACGAGGAACCCGACGCCGATGATCAGACCGATCATTGACTCGCTAATTCCGTACTCGTCGCGATAGTCGCCGACGAGCGTGAACAGCGTGCCGTAGCCCGACGACAGGGCCGCGGACATCGCAAACAGCGACCAGTGAACCTGGGTTCCCTGTTCTGCGCTTGTCTCGGCGTCGCCCTCGGTCACCGGGGCAGGCTACGCCGCTCGCTCGGCTAGACCGCGATCGTTTGGTCGATCTGCACCTTGCGGCGCCACGGCGTGCGGATCTTGTCCCGCAGCCATTCGAACGCCAGGTAGTAGTACGGGAACGACACGAGCACGAGCAGCGTGCTCGAGAGCAAGCCGAAGATGATCGTGAAGCCCAGTGCTTCCCAGAACGGATCCGACAACGCGAGCGGAAGCACACCGGCCACGGTCGTCAGCGTCGTGGCAATAAGTGGGCGGAATCGGCGACGAACGGCCTCGGCGATCGCTTCTTGACGAGTTGCGCCGAGCGCTCGTTCCTGGTTGGCGAAGTCGGTCAGCAGGATCGTGTTGTTGACCGCGATGCCGATCAGGCCGAGTAGGCCGAGCATCACGAAGAAGCTGATCTGGTTGTTGGTGAGTAGCAGGCCACCGAACACGCCGAAGAAGCTGAACGGGATCGCCAAGAACACCAGTAGCCACTGGATCGAGCTGCGGAACTGGATGACCAACAGGATCAGCATGAGGCCGAGAGCGATCATGAATGCCCGAGGCATCGAGCTGAACGACTCTTGGTTGTCGCTCTCAAGGCCGAAGTCAAAGCCGAGCGCATCAGCTTCGAGTCCGAGGCCAGCGAGTGCGGCCGTGTCGAACTCTTGCTCGATGAACGCCTGCGTTTCGGCGGTGACCGTGGTGATGTCATCGGCGTCGAATCGCGCTTGGACCTCGACGTAACGACGACCGTCTTGGCGGGTGATCGAATCGAGCAGCGTGATCTGGGTCTCGACGACCTGGAACGTCGTGTTGTTCGGGCGGGCGATCTCGGCGCCATCGATCGCTGTCCGAATCGCTTCTGCGCCGTTCAACAACGATGCATCATCGTTTGCGAAGAGCTGCATCGTGAACGGGAACAGCAGTTCAGGTGGGCCTGCCGATTGCTGGTTGAACACCACGCGCGCGCCGTCGATCTCGTCGGCGAGGGGCTGCAACACGTCTTCGACGATGATCGGAGCGCGGTCGCGTCCACCCATTGGGGTGAGTTCGAACTGGGCGCTCGCTCCCCGGCTGGTACCGAGATACGTATAGACCCGTTCGAGGTCGCCGCCGAGCGCGTCGGCCGCGGCCTGGTTGGTCGCACGGGCGATCGCCTCGGCTTCTTCGGTCGTCGTACCGGGATCGAAGGTGTATTCGACCGCAACGAAGTTCGAGTCCTTCTGTGGCGGGAAGATGTTGAAGCCGACGTTCGGTGCGAACACGAACAAGCCGATGCCGGTCAGCAAGATGCTGAACAGGAACCCAGCCATGCCGATCGCGATGCCCGTGCCGCCGGTCTTGAGCGGAAGCGAGGCGGTCGCGTCGGCCATGCGGTCTTGGAACCGGGCGATCGGACCGGCCGCAGGCGGCGCAGGCAACACCAGGTAGCGGGCGGCCAGCGGGATGATGATCAGTGACAGCAGCAGCGAAACGGAAAGGGCGATGATCACCGAGATCGGCAGGATGCGGATGAAGTCGCCGAGCACGCCGCTGATCGCGAGCATCGGCGCGAACACGAGAAGCGTCGTGATGGTGCCAGACACCGAGGCGGCGCCGACACGCTTGATCGCGTGCCCGATGATGTCGATCGCGTCGTCGCCGTCTCTGAACGCGTCAATGGCCTCGGTGATCACGATCGAGTCATCGACAAAGAGACCGAGCGCCAAGATCACGCCGAACAGCGAAATGGTGGACAGGCTGATGCCGACGATCCAGAGCACACCCATCGTGACGGCGATGACCGTGAGAAGGAAGACGGCGGTGATGATCGAGGCTCGCCACGAGATCAGTAGCAGCGCGATCAAGGCGACCGCGATGACACCGGTCAACACGTTGGACTGCAACGAGCTGATCTGCTGACGAATCAGGGTTGCTTGGTCGAGTGCGACGACCGCATCGAAGCCAGCGGGCAGAGCGCCCGCGTTGTCGATGGTGCTGATGACCGAGTCGGTCGCATCGCGAATGCCGAGTGAGTCGACGCCCTCGGCAGACACGAGGCCGATTGCAATGCTCGGTACCAGCTCGGCGTCAGCCCCTGTGCCCACGCTCAGCTGGTTGAAGCGGGCGACACGTGACACGGCTTCGCCCGTCGCCGGGTCGATGCCACGATCGCTGAGGTCGAGGACCTCGACACGCGCGATGTCGCCGTTGTCTGCGAAGAAGGGAACGAGGTCTTCGGCCGCAGCTT
Source organism: uncultured Acidimicrobiaceae bacterium (assembly GCA_964513315.1). Taxonomy (GTDB): domain Bacteria; phylum Actinomycetota; class Acidimicrobiia; order Acidimicrobiales; family UBA10347; genus UBA10347. The sequence continues at coordinate 67,200 of CAZEMU010000001.1, forward strand.
GAAGATCAGCAGGCGTTGCCGTGCCATCGCTATGTACGCCGACGAGCAAGTCGAACTCGTTGAGGAATCGAGCTGCGTCGACGGGCTCAGCGGAGAAGTCGACCTCGGTGGGGATATTGGCGCGGGCGACAGCCTCGTCAATGAGCGCAGCGCCTTCGGCTGAGGTGACGGTCTCTTCGAACTCGCCAACGATCGTGAAGATGCTCGGACGAGCGATCGTCGTGACGGTGGTGACCCGTTCGTCTTCGAGAAGATCTTCGGCGATCGGCGTCACGAGCGCATCGACCTGCTCTTCGTCATCGACGAACCACACACCATTGCCGAGCGCAATCGGAATGTCGACTGGTGGGAAACCCTCGCGTGGCAGTAGGGACAGGTACGAGACCGTGCCGAAGATGAAGAGGCCGATCCACAGGATCAGGGTCACTGCAGAACGGCGGGCGAAAAACTGGACGAACCTACTGAGCATCGGGGCGAACTCCGTGGATGCACGCGCACCGAGGGGGCAGACGCGCGGGATGGCGGGGGGTGTCCCGAACGGTAGTCAGGTGTCCCTAGGTCCGCGATGCTGAACAGCATCGGTGTGACCGATGCCCGGCCGTCTGCCACCATGGTCGAGTGCTGTTTGTTTTTGGCTGGCGCCCGCGCTCGAAGACGGTCGACACCGGGGTTTTCCACTGCCCTCGCGAAGGCGGGGACCGTGGCTACGAGTTCAAGGAGTCGCGCCGTTGGTTCACGCTGTTCTTCGTCCCGGTGATTCCGCTCAACGAGCTGGGCGACTACGTCGAGTGCACGAGCTGCAACTCGACCTTCTACCCGTCAGTGCTCGAGGAACGAACGACGGGACAGATCCAGGACATCACGACGATCGCGATCCGTCACGTGGCGGTGGCGATGCTGCATGCTGACGGAGGCGTGGACCGGCGCGAGCGGGAGGCTGCATTGGCCGTCGTGCAGCGTTTCGCATCCACGCCGTACGGCGAACATGACCTCGAGGCAGACCTCGGTTCGCTTGCGGCGAGTGATCTCACCGATCACCTCCAAGAACTCGGCTCCATCTTGAGCCCCGACGGTCGTGAGAACGTTCTGACGAGCGCTGTGTACCTGGCCGGCTCCGATGGCCATATCGACCCCGAGGAAATGGCAGTCGCCCGGCGGATCGGACGAGCGCTCACCATGAGTAGCGCCCACATCGAAGGAACCGTGCAGCAGGAACTGGGCCGCCTCGGCCTCACGAACTAGCGGGACAGCCAGGCTCAGGCTCCTCGCTACGGTGACGTCATGAAGATAGAGCCGTTCGGCGTCGAGCTGTGGATGAACGAGTATGAGAACCACTGCGCGCACAACCTGGCCGAAACCTGCGTGGCTTCGCTCACCGTCAACCAGCTGCTCGAGCTGACCGGCGTGGGCCCAGCTGCATTCGCCGAGATCGCGAACATGAAGCTGACCTACGGCGCCATCCAAGGTTCGGACCGGCTCCGCGCCGCGATCGCTGCGCTTTACGACACCGTCGAGCCATCGAACGTTGTCGTCACGCATGGCGCCATCGGCGCAAACAAGCTGGTGCACGAGACGCTCGTGGAGCCGGGCGATCGAGTGATCTCCGTGCAACCGACCTACCAGCAGCACTACTCGATCCCCGCGAGCTACGGCGCCGACGTGCAGATCCTCACGCTTCGAGCGGACAACTCGTTTCTGCCCGACCTCGACGAGCTTCGCGAGCTTGCGACGGCCAACACAAAACTGATTGCGATCAACAACCCGAACAACCCGACCGGTTCACTGATGGACGCAGCGATGTTGGCCGAGATCGGCCAGATCGCCGCAACCGTCGGCGCACGGGTCCTGTGTGACGAGGTCTACCGAGGCATGAACCAAGAGGGCGATGGAACCGGAGCTTCGGTTGCCGACGTCATCCCAGGAGCCATCAGCACTGGCAGTATGTCCAAAGCGTTCTCGCTGGCCGGGCTGCGGCTTGGCTGGATCGCGGCGCCGGTCGACACGATCGAGGCGATCAGCTTCCATCGCGACTACAGCACGATCAGCGTTGGGATGATCGACGACTACCTGGCTGCCATCGCGCTCGAACACGCGCCCGCGATCCTCGAACGCAGCCGGTCGATCACTCGGAAGAACCTCGCGATTCTGAGCGACTGGGTCGACGCCGAACCGCGCATCTCCTGGGTGAAGCCCAAGGCGGGGACCACTGCGCTCCTGCGCTACGACATCGACCTGCCGTCACGCGACTTCTGCGTCCAGCTGCTCGACCAGACCGGCGTGATGTTCACGCCCGGCAGCGCGTTGGCGATCGAGGGTCACGTGCGGGTCGGCTACGCCAACACCGACGATGTCCTCAGCGCGGGCCTTCCAAAGGTCTCCGAGTTCCTCCGCCAGTTCTGATCCCGGTTACAGGGGCTTTTCGAAGAAGCGGACGACGTACCCGGGTTCGTGTTCGACATCCTCGATGCCGCTCCAACCGCTGGCTTCGTGGAAGGCGACGGATTGTGGGTTCGGCGGTTCGACGTTGACCTCACACGTCAAGCGATCCCAGCCTTTGGTGCGGGCATGGTCGGCGAACGTGTCGTAGAGCTTGCCGGCGATGCCCATGCGGCGATGGGTCGGCGCGGCGATGATGCGATCGACGTAGCCGAAGTTGTCGTAGCGGTCGTCGAGCCAGCCGTAGTTGCGTGACGTGTAGTCGGCGCCGGGCGCCATAGTGACGAGCAGTCCGCCGATGACGCCCTCGTCGTCGACGGCGACCCAGGCCTTCTCACACCACTCGATGAGCTGGACGAACGAGTCCGCATCGTGTGGGTTCACCGCCGGCACGGCTGCGTTATTCAGCTCGATCAGCGCCGCGTGGTCGGCAGGCTCGACTTCACGGATCTCGATCATGGCCGCAGCCTACGAGGGCTCTAGACGAGGTCGCCCTAAACGAGGTCACGCAGCTTCTTCTTGTCGACCGAGTGCTGCCAGTCCGCAAGGATCGCCCGCACCGCGGCGATGAGCGCGAGCGGCTGATCGAGTGGCACATGGTGGTACGCCTGCGGGATCTCGACCATGGGCACGGCTCGTCCGGTGAGCGTTTCCATGTGCTCTTGGACTTCGGGCGTGACGAGATCGCTGAGCTGGCCGTGCATCAACGCCAGGCGACATGTGACACGTTCGAGATAGTTCTGCTCGCTGTCGCGGTAACGCTCTGGCGAGAAGACGTTGCGGTCGAACTTCCAGGTCCACCCGTCGGCGGTTTCCTTGAGTGAGTTGCGCGCGATGTGTTCGACGATGAAGGTGTTCTCACACGGCTGGGGCGGCATGAGGAAGAAGTGCTCCATCGCCGTCTCGAGGTCGGGATACACCTTGGGGTTCTTGAACATGCGGCCCCGCTGACCCTCTTCGGATTCGGGATCGGGAGCGCGCACGGGCGAGTCGAGCACGATGGCGCCCGCAAGCTCGTGTCCGTGGCGGGCCGCCATGGCAATGGCCACGTGTCCGCCCATCGAGTGACCGACGACGATCGGGTTGGGCTGGCTGTTCGCTGCCGCCGCGACGGCCATGACCTCGTCGGACCAGCGCTCCATCGAATAGTTGTCGCGATGAGCGCTATCACCGTGGCCCGACAAGTCGGGTGCGATGACGAAGTACTTCTGGGTGAACTGGGGCGCGATGAAGGACCACCACTGGGCGTGCGCGGCGCCGCCGTGCAACAAGATCAGGCACGGCTTGTCGACCTCGCCCCACGTCAGGTAGCTGATCGTCGCGCCTTCGAAGTCGACCGTGCTCGTCGTCGGGCGGTTGGCAATGGCCCCGGTGAACCAAGTCGGTGGTCGCGTCACAGGCGCCACGCTAGACGCACCGGCGACTTAGAGGCCCTTTCGCTTCTTGATCTCGGCGGTGATGGCGGGCACGACCTTGTGCAGGTCAGCAATGACCGCGTAGTCAGCCTTGACGACCATGTTCGCCTCGGCGTCGGTGTTGATCGCCAGGATCCGCTTCGACGCCATGGCGCCCACCCAGTGCTGGATGGCGCCGCTGATGCCGGTCGCGATGTAGATCTCCGGAGCGATCCGGGTACCCGTCTGGCCGACCTGGTCGGTGTGGTTGCGCCAACCGAGGTTGGTCACCGCGCGGCTGCAGCCAACGCGGCCACCGAGCAGTCCGGCGAGCTCTTCGAGCTGCTCGAAACCCTCGGCGGAACCCACGCCTCGTCCACCGGACACGACGACGGGGGCGGTCGACAAGGTCACGCCGGCCTCTTGGACATCGCGACCGCGCACGATAGTGCGGGCGAGCGAGTCGTCGAGCGTCGGCGAGAAGTCCCGCACGGTGCCAGCACCCGGCGCTGCGGCCACTTCAGCCGCAACGGCATGGTGGCCGAAGCTGAGCAGCTTCGGGCCGTCGCCGCTGTCGAGCGTCGAGTCCTCGAGGAGCGAGCCGCCCCACTGGATGCGAGTCATTGACCACTGGCCGTCGCCGGGCGTGACCGTCATGCAGTTCGCGACGAACGGAAGATCCATCCGTGCGGCGACCTGGGCCATGACTTCGTTGCCTCGGCTCGTCCCGACCGCCATGACGGCAGTCGGCGATGCGGCTGCAATCAGCTGGACGACACTTTCGCCGTAGGCCTCGGGGCCGAAGTCGGTGAGCATCGGCGCCGTGACGTTGTGCACGACGGCGGCACCGCCAGCGGCTGCCTGGCCAGCGAGGTCGAGTGCGCCCTCGCCGATGAGTGCGGCGTGGATGTCGGCACCCATGTCGCCGGCGAGCGTGCGAGCCGCAGTGAGCGCCTCGTCGTTCGCTTCGGACCACTTGCCGCGGTCGTGTTCGAGGATTACAAGCAGTGTCACGATGCTTCTCCAGGGAGCGAGGGACGAGCGACCGGGCTGAGGTGTCCGCAGAGCAGCCCGAGCGCAGCGAAGCTGCGATTGCGAATCAAGACAGCACTCCGATCTCTTCGAGGAGATCAACGATGGCAACGGCGGCCGATTCGTCGGTGCCGAGGATCTCGGTGTTGCTCGCCTGTTCAGGTGGGCGATGCAGCGTGACGAGACCTTGGCCGCCGGCGGCGGCGTCGATCTCGGCGCTGTTCATCTCGACCTTCTTCGAGGCGAGACGGCCCTTCATCGTGGGGTAGCGAGGCAGGTTGATGCCTTCGAGGATGCCGAGCACCGCCGGGGTGGGAACCTCGTACACCTCGAAGCCACCGTCGATGGCGCGCTTGGCGGTCACCGAACCTTCGCCGGGTTCGATGCCCTTGATGCCGTTGACGATCGGACGGCTCAGCTTGTGGGCGACGCGGACGCCGACCTGGAAGCCGCCGCTGTCGGCGCTCTCGTTGCCCATGAAGATGAGGTCGAACGGCGCGCCGTTGGCTTCCTCAGCCTGCTGGATTGCCTCGGTGAGTGCGGTGGCGGTGCGCTGGGGGTCCCAAGCGCTGCCATCGGTCGGTACGAGGATGATGTTGTGGGCGCCGACGCTGGCGGCGTAGCGCAGCTGCTCTTCGGCTTCGACCGGACCGAGCGTCAGCACGGTGACTTCGCCACCGTCGCGTTCGCTGATCTGGACGGCTTCTTCGAGTGCGCACTCTTCGTGCGGGCTCGTGGTGAAGCCGAGGTGCGCCGCATCGACGGCCAGGCCATCGTCGGTCACATTGATCTTGGCGCCCGGAGCGGGCACCCGCTTGACGCATACGAGAATCTTCATGCTCATCCCTTGAGACGGGTGTCTTCGGGGTCGAACGCCGAGCCGGTGGTGGCGACGATCGTGGCGGGGAACATCTCGTTCATGTACATGACCTTGAACGTGTTACCGATCTCGGCCATCTCGACGGGCAGGTAACCCAGGCACAGGAACTTGCCGTAGCTCGGACCGTTGCCGGCCGTCGTCACGACGCTCACGCGGCCATGGCTGTCGGTGATGCGCTCGCCGTCGTCGGTGAGGATCGGAGCGTTGCCGCCCTGGATGTAGCGCTTGCGGCCCTGGCTGTCGGTGAGATCCTCGATGGCGAGGGTGCACATGACGGCGGCGGGGCCGGCTTCGCGTGCGGCCAGGTAGGCCTCCTTGCCGATGAAGTCCGCAGCCTTGACCTTGGGGCGAGCCAGGCCAGCTTCGACCGGGTTGTACTCGGACTCGAGCTCGGCGCCCATCAAGCGGTAGCCCTTCTCGACGCGACCACCGACGGCGTAGACGCCAGCACCGGTCGGGCGCAAGCCGTGACCTTCGCCGGCAGCGGCGATGGCTTCCCAGACAGCGGGGCCGTCGGCCCAGGGGATGTAGATCTCCCAGCCGGTGTCGCCGACATAGCTGATGCGGAAGATGTCCGTGCTCACGTCGCCACCTGCGGTGGCGATCGTCACCGACCGAACACTGCCATACGGCGAGCCCTCGTGGCTGAGGTCGGCGTCGGTGAGCTGGCCGAGGATCGCCGGAGCGTTGGGGCCCCAGAGACCGATGGTGACGTAGTCCTCGGTCGCGTTGTGGAAGGTCACCGAACCGTCGGTCGGCATGTACTTCTTGACCCACGCTTCGTCGCGGCCGCCGTCGAAGGCGCCGGTCACGACTCGGATGTGATCCTCGCCGAGGCGCAGCATCGTGAGGTCGGAGTGGAAGCCACCGTCTGGCGTGAGCCACGGGGTGTAGGTGCTGGTGCCGACGGGCTTGTCGACCTTGTTGACCGAGAGGTACTCGGCGAAGGCAACGGCGCCTGGACCGGTGAGGTCGAAGATCTGGAAGGCGGTGAGGTCGATCATGCCGGCGTTCTCACGCAGGTTGAGGTGCTCGGCGTCGATGATCGGGCTCCACCAGCGGTTGTCCCACTCGACTTCGCGTTCGGTCAGGCCGTACTTCTCAACGAGGTCAGCGTTGCTCGTGTACCAGTGCGGGCGCTCCCAGACACGGGCGGTGAAGTACTCGGCGCCAGCGCCATCGGTGAGTGCCTTGAGGCTGGATTCCTTGAGGCCGCGGCGGCTTTCCCACTGCTCGCTCGGGTGGACGATGCCATAGGTCTTGATGAAGTGCTCGTCGGCGCGGGCCCAGATGTGCTCGTCGCTCTTCTCGTCGGCGTAGAAGCGGCTGATGTCGCTGGCGTGTGGGTCGATGACTCGGGGGTAGCCGTAGGTCATCCACTCGGCGACGACCTGGGCCATGCCGGGACCTTCCTTGACCCAGACGGCTGCGGCCGACCACAGGTTGCGGACGTCGGGCAGCTCGCCCAGGCATGGCATTGCGTCGGGGGTGAGCGACAACAGACCGTTGATGGCGTACTTGATCTCAGCGTCGCCGAGCATGTCCATCAGCTCGATGGCGGTTTCCATCTGCGGGTCGAAGTCGTCCTGGGTGAACGGCATCTCGGTGGGGGAGAGGGCGGCCTCTTCGTTCGACGGGATCTCGTCGGGGTGGTGCAGGATCGCACGGTGGCCATAGGAGCCGACTTCCATCGAGCCAGCCGACTGGCGCTCGTAGCAGAAGGTGTCCATGTCACGAACGATCGGGTAGCCGATCTCGTTGTTCGTTTCGACGAGCACGTCCATCGGGCCGACGTCGGCCATCTGGTGCACGGCGGGGACGAGGGGGATGTAGGTGTCGGCCATGTTGGCGATGCGGTTCGACCAGACGCCGCAGGCGATGACGACGTATTCGGCTTCGATCGTGCCCTTGTCGGTGACGACGGCCTTGATCTGGCTCATGCCCGGGACGGGATCGTCTTCGGTGATGAGGTCGAGGACCTCGGTGTTGGCGAAGGTCTGGAGGCCGGCCTTTTCGGCGGCTTCCTTGCGCATCACCGTGCCGGTCTCGAGTGAGTCAACGACCGAAACGGTCGGGCAGTGGAAGCCGCCCATGATGACTTCTTCGTTGATGAACGGAACGAGTTCCTTGACCTCGGCGGGGGTCAGCATCTTGGCTTCGACGCCCCATGCCATGGCCGAGGTCATGCGGCGCTGGAGTTCGTCCATGCGCTCCTGGGTGCGAGCGACTTCGATACCGCCAGAGTCGACCGACATGTTGAGGTCGCGGTACTGGTTGGCGCTCTGGACGCCGAGCAGTGCCATTTCCTTGTTGTGGTCAACCGGGAAGATGAAGTTCGACGCGTGGCCGGTCGAACCGCCTGGGTTGGGCAGTGGCCCCTTTTCGATGAGGACGATGTCCTCCCAGCCCAGACGGGCCAGGTGGCCGACGAGACAGTTGCCGACAATGCCGGCACCGATGACGACGACCTTGGCCGACGTGGGGAACGTTCCTGAGTCAGTGGCACTCATGGGGCTATCTCCGAGGTGTTGCGGATTGCGCAGCCGATGGTTGCGCTTGTGATCGACGAGTGATATATCACTCATGTATCAGAGGAGCCTACGCTCCGACCCGGGCACCGGGCAACCCCCAATTTCTCCCAATTTCTTTCGAACGGCGAACCACACCAGCGATGTCTGAATCACTGAGCGAGCAGGCCTACGACCAGTTGCGCGAGAAGATCGTGCGGCTCGAGTTCGCGCCGGGTGCTGTGCTGCGCGAAGACGCGCTGCGCGACGAGCTCGGCATCGGCCGCACGCCTATCCGCGAGGCACTGCAGCGACTTGAGCGGGATCACTTCGTGACCGTCGTGCCTCGCCAGGGCATCTTCGTGACCGGCATCGACGTTGACGAGCTCGCCATGCTGTTCGAGACCCGACTGGTGCTTGAGCCATACGCCGCTCGACTGGCTGCGCTGCGCGGACAGCCGAGCCAGTGGGATGCGATGGAAGCAGCACTGGCTCGAACCGCCGACGCGGTTGATGGCAACGAGTTGTTGGCGATCGACCGCCAATGCCATGAGCTCATGTGGCAAGCCGCAGGGAACCGGTTCCTACTCGACACGCTCGACATGCTCTACGCCCAGAGCGACCGGCTCTGGCACCAGTACCTGTCTGATGTCGCTGAGCCTGAACACGCCGTCGACGAGCACGTCGCGATCCTCGACGCGCTTCGCAGCGGCAGCGCAGACCGCGCCGCCAAGCTCGTCGACGAACACGTCGCTGTGTTCGATGCCGAGATTCGCGCCGCAGTCACGGCGCGACTCACCGCACCGCTTGGCTAGAGGTTGCAGCTAAACCGCCCGCTCAGCGAGCGGCCTGGGTTAGCGGATGCGGCGGCGTCCGCTGACGACGAAGCTGCCGCCGAGTGCGAAGAGGCCAACGGCAACCGCAAAGGCTGCTTCGCTGGATGAACCCGTCACGGCGAGTCCGGCCGAGGCGTCGCCGCCACCGGTGCCGCCGGTTTGGCCGCCTGCAGCAGGAACCACGGTGCTCGCTTCGCCGGCCGTGGCGATGATGCCGAAGCCAAAGGCGCCGTCGACATCAACGCTCGGCGCGTTGGCGAAGTCGCCAGGCAACTCAAGCCGCTCGGCCGTCGGTTCTTCGGCGGCGGGGGACACGGTTGGGGTCGGAGCCGGCTCGGGGGCGACAACGGGGTCCACAGCGATGGGCAGCATCACGCGGTTCACGAAGTGGAGCACGCCGTTGCACACAACGATGTCTTGACCAACGATGGTTGCGTCCGTGATCGCCGGAGCGTTGTCGACGAGCGTGAAGCCGCTCACCGTAAGGGTCCCGCCCTGAAGCGTCGTCAACGTGGTCGCAGCGGTTACCTGGGCTGCGGTCTGGGTGGTGTCCAGCACGTGGTACTTGAGGATCGCGTCGAGCGTCGGGATGGGATCGCCACCGCCGAGATCGGTGAGCACAGCGACGATTGCGGTGAATGCGCCGGCTTCGTCGGAGCCGTCGTAGCCGAGGTCCTGGGCGAGGGCAACGAATGCGGCATCGTTCGGAGCGAAGACCGTGAAGCTGCCGTCACCGTCGAGAATGCTCGTGAGGCCGGCGGCGTTGAGCGCCTGGGTCAGCAGTTCGAAGTCGGAGGAGGCTCCGGCGACGTCGACGGCTGACTGGGCTCCAGCTGCGCTGCAATCAGCGGCTTGCGCAGATGCAGGGCTCGATGCCGAGAAGCCAGCAATGGTTGCCACGAGGGCGAGAAGAGTTGCGGCGAACGCAACACGAATCAAACGGCTCATTGTCTACTCCCAAACATGAACGCTGTGAACGCGACACTCTAGGCAGATTAAGCGGCCAATGGTTCATCGAATCCCAAACGTGTTGGTTGATGCGTGCGCAGCATGGCAGCGTCACCCATTCCCTGAGACGTTCTACGATCCTGGGCGTGTCCGAAGAACGCTGTCCCTGCGGTCGAGTTCGCTTCTACGAAGCCTGCTGCGGTCGTGTGCATGAGAAGGGTGCGGGCGTCGGTGTCACGGCCGAGGATCTGATGCGCGCTCGCTACAGCGCGTACGTGCTCGGCGACACGGGCTTCTTGCTGCGGTCGTGGCATCCCGATGTGCGTCCGACGACGGTCAGCTTCGATCCCGATCTTGAATGGCTCGGTCTCGACGTGGAACGCACCGAAGACGGTGGCGGTTTTGACACTGAAGGTGTCGTCGAGTTTCGGGCCCGGTTCCGTCGAGGCGACGATCACCTTGAGCTGCACGAGGTGAGCACGTTCACCCGCGTCGACGGGTTGTGGGTCTACGTCGCGGGCGACTAGCCGAAGTCGGTGCCCAAGCAAGGGGGCCGCAAGTGCGAATCAGGTTCCTTGCTGGGGAGGGCAGAGGATGATGTCTTCGCACCGTCGCAGGCCGATTTCGAGATCGCCGGCGTTGCGGTAGCGGGCCCAGTTGAGCCAGATGCCGTTCGTAAGCGCGATCGCGTCGACGCTGCGGCTCCGAACTTCGACCTCGTCGAGTTCGGGGCGGGCAGTCGTGATCAGTCCGCGCAGAGCGGTTGCGTACTCTTCGAAGAAGCGAGCGTCGACCGCAGCGATCGCGGGGTCGGTCAGCGCGACGGCCCACAACGAGATGCGGAGCCGCAGGTAGTCGCCGTCGAGAAACTCTTCGTCGAACGAGCTGCGCAAGAAGGCCCGTACGCGCTCTTCGGGATCGTCGACATGTTCGATCGATTGCTCCGACGCTTCGCGGAGGCGTGCAGTCGCTCGTTCGAACGCGGCCACGATCAAGGTCTCTTTGTCGTCGAAGTGATAGCTGATCAGGCCGAGGCTGACGTCGGCCTCTTCGGCTACCTGGCGCATCGATGCGCCGCGCACGCCGTCTCGCACGATCACGGCCTGCACCGCGTCGAGGATGGTCTGCTGGGTTTCGCCGCCGCTCATCTGGATCCGACCGTAGTCGGCGCCGGTTCGAGCTCCAGCATGGCTGCTTCGGCCGCGTTCACAACTGAACGATCGTTCAGTTGTGAACTAGCATGTCGCCATGCAGGCACTCGAGGCGCTCGAGGCGGTTGTCGACCTCGACGCCTATCCGATCCACCGACTCGAATCGCCCGCTCGCCAGGAGCTGGTCGCAGAGACACGAGCCCAGATGGACAGTGTCGGCTGTTGCCGGCTGAGCGACTTCGTTCGTCCTGAAGCGATCGAGCAGATGTTGGCCGAAGTCAAAGAGCTCCATGCGCAAGCCTTCTGGGCGCAGCAGACGCATAACCCGTATGCGTCGCCGCCTGATCCTGACCTGCCCGAGTCGCATCCGCGCAACGTGATGCAGCATCGCATGAGCGGCTTCATCAACAGCGATATCTTGCCGGCCACCTCGCTGTTGAACCAGGTCTACGACAGCAATGTGATGACCCACTTCGTGTGGGACTCGCTCGGCACCGACCGCCCGATCTATCAGTGGGCGGATCCGCTCGGCCGAAACCCGTACGGGGTAATGGAGACCGACCACTACTTCCCGTGGCACTTCGACGGGAACGAGTTCACCGTCTCGATCCTCGTCCAGAAGGCCGACGAAGGCGGCGTGTTCGAATACGTGCCCGACATCCGCGAACCGAACAACGAGAACTACGAACACGTGCAGCACATCCTCGAAGGCGGCCGCGACGGTGTCCGCGAGCTCGACCTGGTGCCCGGTGACCTGCAGCTGTTCAAGGGCCGCTTCTCGATGCATCGCGTGACCAAGATCGTCGGGCCGAACACCCGCTACATCGCGCTACCGACCTACGTCTATGACCCCTGGCGCATGAACAAGCCGCACCACTCCGAGCAGTACTACGGCCGAGCGACCGAGGCCCACCATGCGCGTGCCGCCGCCATGGTCGACGGCCTCGTCGACTGACCACTCGTGTCTCGTTCGCTCGCGGTCATTGGACTCGGCAACATCGGCGGCGGCGTCGCCCGCAACCTGGTCGCCGCTGGTCACCAAGTCACCGTCGTTGATCTCGATGCCGACAAGGTCGCGACGCTGGTCGCGCTCGGCGCGTCCGCAGCGGCTTCGCCAGCCGAGGCTGCTGCGTCGGTCGATGTGGTGTTCACGTCGCTGCCCGGACCAACGCAGATCGCAGCCGTCGGCGCCGACATCGTTCCCGCCATGCGACCCGGCACGATCTGGGTCGAGATGTCGACGAACGACCTCGACACGGCTCGATCGCTTGGCGACCAGTGCGCAACCGTCGGGGTCCGCCTCATCGATGCGCCGGTCTCGGGCGGCCCCGAGGGCGCTGCTGCCGGCACGCTTTCGATCTTCGTCGGCGGCGATGACGATGCGGTCGCCGACGTGTTGCCGCTGCTCCACGACATCGGATCCAAAGTCGATCACCTCGGGCCGACCGGTGCCGGCATCGTCGCCAAAATCGCCCAAGTCACGCTCTGCTACACCCAGACCGTCACCTTGATCGAAGCGCTTCTGCTCGGGGTCAAGGGCGGCGTCGCTCCCCACAAGATGCTCGACCTCATCCAGAACTCGGCCGGCACGAGCTACTGCGCAACCACGTACGGTCCCGAAATTCTCGCCGGCACCTACGACGCCAGCTTTCCGCTAAGCCATGCAGCAAAGGACATGCGTCTGGCGATGGAGATGGCCGACACGATGGGTGTCGAGCTGCCGTTCACTCGCGATGTCGCGGCCCTTTACGCTGAGGCCGAAGCGACCTTCGGGTCCGACGCCGCGCACTGCCTGGCTGCCCAACTGATCGAACGCAAGAACCACCTGCTCCTGCACGAGCACAAACAAGGGGATCGAACATGAGCCAGTCCGCAGACCAGCCTGAGTCAAGCGAAGCTGCGAGTGCGCACCAGAACCGCGAGGTCGTCGCCGATGATTTCGAGGCCGCGAATGCAGGGAGCTTCACGGGTGAGGAATGGGAAGCACGCCAGGACCTCGCCGCTATGTATCGGCTGTCGGCCCACTACGGCTACGACGACACCGTCTGGAACCACATCACGATGCGGGTGCCCGGCAGCGACCACGACTTCTTCCTCAACAAGTTTGGGCTGCTCTACAACGAGGTCACAGCCTCGAACCTGATCAAGGTCGACAGCGATGGCACGGTGCTCGAAGGCCCTGCCGACGTGAACACCGCTGGCTTCGTGATCCACTCGGCGATCCACAACGACTTCCCCGAGTGGAAGGTCGTGTTCCACGCGCACGTGCCCGACGCGCTCGCCGTCACGGCACTCAAGGACGGCTTCCAGCACATCGTCCAAGACACCTCGATGCTCTACGGCGAGATTGGCTACCACGACTGGGAAGGCCTCTCGCTCACCCTCGAAGAGCGCGAACGCCTGGCCAAGAACATGGACGGCAACCGTGCGCTCATCATGCGCAACCACGGCTTCTTGACCGTCGGACGCACTGCGGGCGAAGCGTTCATGGTCATGCACTATCTGATCCGCGGCTGCCGAGCGATGCTCGCTGCCTATGGGACCGGCCTCGAAGTCGATCCTGGGCCACGCGATATCTGGGAGCTGTCGAAGCGACAGTATGACCACTTCCCGTTAGGCGAGAATGAGTGGCCGGCGCTGCGCCGCATGCTGGATCAGATCGACCCGTCCTACAAGCACTAGCTGGCACCCCACCCCTGCCCGGAGGGCGCATGAGCACCGTTGCATCGATCTCCACTCGCATCGTCGAGGTTGACCTGGCCAAGCCGGTCGGCACCGCGATCCATGCCATGAGCTCGGTCGGTTGCGTGCTGGTGCAAGTGCGAACGAGTGACGGTGTCGTCGGCCAGGGCTACGTTTTTGCCCTCAACGGTGATCGGGTGAAGTCACTCGATGAGCAAATTGTCGGACTCGCCGAGCAGGTCCGCGGTCGTTCGATTTTCGAAACCGAGGGCATCTGGCACGACCTGTGGGGCCGCATCAATGCGATGGGTCACAAGGGCGTGACCATCTCCGCGATGTCGGCGATCGATGTGGCTCTTTGGGATGCCGTTGGTCGAACCCTCGGCCAACCCCTGCATCGGCTATGGGGCTCGTGCCGTGACGACGTGGCGACGTACGCAACATCAGGCCTGTGGCTGTCCCAGTCGATCGACGAACTCGTCGCGCAAGCGGCTGCGTTTGTCGAGCAGGGCTTCGTATCGATGAAGATCCGCCTCGGAAGCATCAAGCCCGCGTCCGACGTCGCTCGAGTCGCCGCCGTTCGCGACGCCATCGGTCCCGACATCGAACTGCTCAGCGACGTCAACCAGGGTCTGACCCCCAAAGCTGCGATCAAACTCGGGCGCATGCTCGAGCCGTACGACCTCGGGTGGATCGAAGAACCAGTATCGGCCTACGACCTCGACGGGCATGCGCAGGTGCGATCCGCACTGGATACGCCAATCGCGTCGGGCGAGACCGAGTACACCCGCCACGGGATGCAGGCCATGCTTCGAGCGGGCGCCTGCGACGTGCTGATGCCGGATCTGCAACGAATCGGTGGTTACAGCGAGTTCCGCAAGGCCGACGCCGTTGCGTCGGCGTGGAACATCCCGACGTCGAGCCACTTCTTCACCGAGCACAGCCTGTGCCTGGCCGGCTCGCTCGCGAACCTGATCTCAGTCGAGCACTGCGACTGGTTCGCTCCGCTGTTCAACGAAGACATGGAGTTACGCAACGGGCGCCTTGTCGTGCCGGATCGTCCCGGCACCGGGTTCACCTTCGCTCGCTAGCGAGTTCAGCAGCCGAGCACGGTGGCGGCCATCTTGTCCGACAGTTCGCGCAGACCGGCGTTGCCGTTCGCCGTGAACGTCATGGCGATGGCGTAGCCGAAGTCGGGAATGACATAGGTCGCCGACAACGAGTTCGCGTTCTCGGTGATGCCGAACACGACCGTGCGGTCGGCGATGTCGCGCCGGTTGGCGTTATCGAGCGTGATCCCGAGCTGGGTCAGGTCTTCGCGAACTTGCTCGGGCGTGTCGTTCATCGTGAAGTCACCCGGCCAGATCGCGTACGTGACTCTCGGAACGAACCCGCTGGCCCCGGCAGGGCCATCGGCGAAGACAACGCCGCCTTGGTCGACGATCTCTTCGAGCGCCTCAAGAGCGGCGGCGCTGTCGGTCGGACGTGCGAGGCGGGCGATCTCGTCGAGATCGCCCGTGAGGTCGAACCATCGCCAGTCGCTGGGGATGACTCCGGTGACGCCGAGCCCACAGGTCCCGGCATAGATGCCTTCGTTGAGGCTGTTCAGGAGCCGGACTTCGTGGGTCGGATCGCTGCCGATGAAGGGGCTGGCGCAGTTGCCCGATCCGGGAATCGCTCGCTGTTCGGCATCGGCGACGATCACGCACACGTTGCGCCCTTCTGCGGCGAGGAACTCGCTGCCGGTGAACAGCGTGCGCCCGTTCTCTCCATTGAACGAGGTTGCCGGGAACGGCGTGTCCCACAGTCGGTAGGAGCCGCCTGGGGTCTCGCTGCCGGCCTTGGTCTCGTCGCCACCGAGCACGTTGTCGATGTAGAAGTGCAGGTGGTAGTCGGCCGGTTCGAGCTCGGGGAAGAAGCCTTCGACCCAGTAAAGGATCGTCATTTCGTCGGTGTCCTCGTCGACGACGATGGCGTAGATGCAGGCGGCGCGTTCCTGGTTCTCGGGGCAGGGTCGAGGGGCGCCGTAGAACCCGGCTTGGGTCAGATCGATGCCTTCGGGTTGCTCGGTTGGTTCGAAGCGGATCGCGGTCGGCTCGGGGGCAGGCGTCGGCGTGGCTTCGGGCTGGTTGTCGGCAGTGGGTTCCGGCACGGCCGTGGGTTCAGCTTCGGGCACTGCGGTCGGCTCGGTGTCGTCCGGGTCGCCCGACGTGGCGGCAACCGCGGTCGGCTCCGGCTCGTCGGCGGGGATCGCGGTCGGCGTAGGAATCGGTGTCGATGCCGATTCGTCACCACCGCCACTCATGACGACGATGCCGGCAATGAGCGCGACGAGGGCTGCGGCGACAACACCGATCATTGCCCATGGCGGCTTCTTCGCTTCGGGTGCGGCGGGCGGTTGCGAGATCGCCACCGCGGGTGTCTCAAGGCTCGTGGGCTCGGCTTGCGGATTGGCGGCGACCTGGGCAACCGCCTGTGGCGCTGGACTCGCGGGCGCAGCGACGGGCGGCGGGGTGGGTTCGAAGTCGAACGTCGCTTCGCCGGCCTTGACCATGATCGTGCCGGTGCGGGGTGAGTTGTCCGAGGGCTGCTCGGTCTCGGCGATGATCTCGGGCCAGTGGAGGACGAAACGCCGACGACGCAGCCAGCCGGAACCGAACGCGGTGACACAGGCTCGAGCGAGCTCGCGAGCGAACTGCTCGGCAGTCGACTGGCGGACGTTGAGGTCCTTCGACAATGAACGGTCGATGACCTCGCCGATTGCGCCGGGGAGCTCGGGGCGAGCTTGCAGCAGGGGAAGCGGTTCGGTGACGAGGTGGTGGGCGAGTAGCCCGTTCACCGAATCGGAATCGGGAAACGGCAGACCGCCGGTCAACAGCTCGTAGGCCATCATGCCGACGCTGTACACATCGCTCGCCGCCGTCAGCTCGTCGCCACGGCATTGCTCGGGACTCATGTAGGCAGGGGTGCCGACGATCATGCCGGTCGCAGTGCGGCGAGTGTCTGCTTCGGTGTCGCGGGCGATGCCGAAGTCCGCCAGCTTGACGACACCTTTGGCGTCGTACATGAGATTCTCGGGCTTGACGTCGCGATGGAGCAGACCCTTGGCGTGAGCGACATCGAGTCCAGCGAGGCAGGCGAGGACTGCAGCGCACGCTTCGTCGGTCACGATGCCGTCGGCGCGGAACCGATCCGAGATCGACCCTTCGCAGCGCTCCATGATCAGGAAACGGGAGCCCTCGGATTCGACGAAGTCGTAGACGGGCACGATGTGGGGATGTTCGAGCGATGCCACCATTTGGGCTTCGGCGACGAACCGCTCGCGCACGCTGTCATCGGACGCGTAGACCTGGGGCAGCTGCTTGATCGCCACGAGGCGGCCGAGCTGGGTGTGGCGGGCCTCGTACACCACGCCGAAGGCGCCTTGGCCGAGCTGTCCCGCAATGTCATAGGCAGGTAGCGCCCGTTCGAGTGACGTCCGCGCCTCGTCAGTCATGTCTCCCACTTTTGTGTGTTGATCGGTGAACGTCGCACAGTGTCTGGACGTTCAACCACAACCGCCGTTACGGATTTCAGAGTATTGTTGTCCAACCGGGCGAGGCGAGCGAGGGGGAACCGTCCTCAAGCCGCTCATTCGGGCCAGGGCGGGATCGTGTCGAAGCAGGTACCGTTTTGGGGAATCCGTCGTGAGGGCTGATGAGACAGAACAGCTTGTCGCAACTTGTGGGTGCCCTAGGCGGTTGGTTGCAGGAGCGGCCGTACAAGGTTGACCCAGACGCGCGGGATCGCGCCGCTCGCATCATCTTGGACATGAAGCTCCTCGGCGTCAGCATCGACGACGTTGATGCGCCCGAACTCATCGCGCTCGATCCAGAGGATCGCGAGGTCGTCGAGCAGGCTCGAGTCTGGGCGCTGGCCCGACGTGAAGAAGCCAGTCGACGCGAACGGGCTGAGGAACGAGCCGTGGCACATCGGCGCCAGGCCGAACGCAACGCCAGCGCAAACGCAAGCGAGACCTCCGCGCGGCCTGCGCTTTCACCAGAGCCCATTGTTGATGTCCGAGACGTTGAGCAGCCAGACAACGACCGACAAGAAGGCCAGTCACAGGACACACCTCTCGCATTCGAGTTAGCGGAGCCAGCCGATCACGAATTATTCACGGTGCCACCACTGAACGCCGTCCCTGCGTTGACGCGATTGCGCCGCATTAAGCCCGATGCCGCATTCAAGGTCGTCATCGTGGTTTGGGGCATCGCCGCACTCGGCATGGTCGTCGTCGTCGTGCGGCTGATCTTGGGCTGATTCAGCCAATAGGCACCGTGGTGCGGAACAGCGTGCCGTGACCCTCGACGACCCACTCCGGGTCGATCGCATCGATCCACACCGGGGTGCCCGCTTCGATGCCGAACGCGACATCGCCGCAGCTCAGTCGAAAGCCACCTGAGGTCGCGATCAGAATCTCGGGCCCGTCGCCCGTTGCGCCATAGCCCTCGTCGATCACGAGGCGAGTGAGTGAGAACTCGCGAACCGGCGAATCGAACGTGTGCTCGTTGCTCGTCGGTTGTTGCACCGGCGGATCGATCGGCGTGGTGTCGACGACCGCCGACAGCTCGGCGACATCGATGTGCTTGGGGGTGAGGCCACCACGGATCACATTGTCGCTGTTCGCCATGATCTCGATGCCAGCACCTTGCACATAGGCATGGAGCACGCCGGCTTCGAGAAACAGGGCCTCGCCTGGCTCGAGCGTGAAGTGGTTCAAGAGCAGCGCCACGATGACACCGGGGTCGCCGGGGTAGAGCGCCTGCAACCGATGGGTCCACATGATCTCGGTCAGCCATGCGCCGTCGCCGACGGTCGTGGCCGCGTCGACCACGGCGTTCGTCAACCGGCTCGCGTCCTCGGGGCTCATCGTGAGCAGCCACTGCAGGACATCGGCCAGAACGTCTGCGTCATCGCCTTGCTGCGCGAGGCGCGCGGCCAGCGGCGCAACTGCTGGCGAGTCGAGGCGGGCGACGAGTTCACGGCTCTGTTCGACTCGGCGGAACCCGCACTTGGCGTCGAACGGGGTGAGTGCACAGATCAGCTCGGGCTTGTGGTTCGGGTCCCGGTAGGTGCGCGTCGGCGAGTCGAGGGGCACGCCCGCGTCGTTCTCGCGAGCGAATCCGTTCTCGGCCTGGGCGATGTTCGGATGCGTCTGGATCGACAGCGGTTGAGCAGCGGCCAAGACCTTCTTGAGGAAGGGAAGCTGGCCGAAGGAAGCTGCGGCTCCGAGCGCGGCACGGGGGCTGGTTGCGACGTGGTGGTCGAGCCCCACCCCGGTGGAGCGAAGCTGGCTTGGCGCCTTGGGGTGGGCGCCCATCCACAGTTCAGCCTCGGGGTGGCCGGTCGGTGTCCGTTGCTGGAGCTCCGGAATGAAGGCAGGGTCGCCCCATCCATAGTCCTGGATAGCAGCGGCCAAGAGATCCATACCCAAACGCTACGTGTCGTGGGACACAAGCACAGGGCGTGGTGGGGGAACGGGCCGTTGAACCCAATGGGGTATGCCAATCTTTGGGATCTGTGGTGTGTCGATCGGGGGGCTTAGCTGTCGATGAAAATGGCGAGTTGGTCACCTGCCCCGAAGGCGACTTCGTTCCGCGCAGGCGCAATCGCGATGTTCGTGTGCAATCGGCCGGGCAGCTCGCGACGTGCCACTTCGTCGACGCCATCGTCAGTGCGGGTCAGGATCGCCAGTTGTTGACGGTCCTTTGACGGGACGATGACGTTCAGCAGGCCGTCGCCGGTGGCATCGAACACGACGGCGAGGTCGAGGTTGCGGCTGCCGATTTCATGCGAGGTGTAGTTCGGAGCGCTCGCCGCAACGCGCACGAGCTCGCCGTCTTGTAGGCGGAAGTACTCGACGGTCCCGCCGATGTGTGGGGTGCGGACGTCGATGACCTCGATCTCGCCGCTGGGTCCGACGGGGGCGATCGCCATCTGGTTGCGCCACCGGTTGCCACGACCGATGGGCGTCGACTCGGCGAGGAGCGTCCCATCTTGGCGCCACGCAACGAGGCGGGCACCGCTGTCTGCGTTGCTGACGGTCGCAAGAATCTCGTGGATGCCGTCACCGTCGATGTCGCCGAGCATCGGCGAGAGCCCTTCGATGACATCAGGTTCGGCGAGCTCGATCGTGGGGACCCGCTCGGCGGTGCAGAGGTCGACGATCTCGATGCCCGCCGCCTCGATGTCATCGCCAAGCACGTTGTGGCGATATCGCCGGGTCGGCTCCGACAGCGCGAACGCACGGTCCAGGAGATCGTTCGAGCCGCCGAATACGACACGTGCATCGGGCAGTGGATCACGAAACAAGGTTCGGTCCGAGGCGAAGTTCCGAATGTCTCCGTTCTCGCCGGTCGTGGGGGTCCCATCGATCGGGTCAGCGGGCGCGACGTTGCCATTGGTCACCGTGACGGCTGAGCCGTCGTTGAGTGTGACATGCCAGCCGTCGGCGGTGGCCAAGACCCATGCCGGGCGTCCCGGCAGGGTGACGACCGTCGGTTCCGATGCCAACAGGTCGACCGATGCATCGCTCAGTCGGTTCCCTGTGGGCTGCACGTCGACCCGGGGGCCGTAGGCCGACGCACTGCAGGTTGTCGGAGCCGGTGTGGGCTCCGCGTCGTGAGTTTCATCGGCCCGTGGCGTCGGCGCGGGTGTGTCTGGAGAAGGTTCGGCCTCGGCCGCAGCGGTGTCCGTGGCAATCGTGGGCGGGACCGCGGTAGCCGCAGCAGCGACATCGGCGGCGTCGATCGCTGCCGAGGTGCATCCGGTGGCCAGAAGCAGGGCGACCGCACATGATGCGATCACGCGAATTGGGCTGGTGAACACCCCCTGATGATGGCCGCCAAATCGCTCGGTGACAGGGCAGGTGCCACCTACGCTGCGGCGGTGGCGATTCTGATCAACCCGTACAGCCGAGCCGAGCAGTGGCGCGAGGCGTTCGAGCAGTTACTCCCCGGCGAAGACGTGCGGTGGTATCCCGACATCGGGGACCCAGCCGAAATCGAGTTCGTCGTCGCGTGGCTCATGTCGCGGAGCGAACTGGACGAGCTGCCGAACCTGCAAGCGATCCTGTGCCTGGGTGCCGGCACCGAGCAATGGCAGAAGCCAGGCATGCCCGATGTGCCCGTCGTGCGGCTCGCCGATCCTGCAATGGCCGATCAGATGGCCGCCTATGCCGTGAGCTACGTCGTGCGCCATCAGCGTGGCTTCGCCGGGGTCGAGGCCCTGCAGTCCGAGCGCAGCTGGACGATTCCGACGACGCCTCCGACCTGGTCGTACAAGATCGGCATCTTGGGATACGGCACGATCGGAGCTCGCATCGGCGAGGCATTCGCCGCACTCGGGTATCCCATCAATGCGTGGACCCGAAGCCAGCGTGAGATGCCCGGCGTGACCCACTTCGCGGGCACCGACGAGCTCAAAGACTTCCTTGGCGCCAGCAACGTGGTGATCAACGTGTTGCCAAGTACCGAGTCGACGATCGGTCTGCTCGACCGGGAACGATTCGCTCAGTTCAGCCCCGAGGCGCTGTTCGTCAATGTCGGTCGCGGCACCGTCGTCGAGTCAGACGCGGCACTCGTCGACGCACTCGACGATGGCCCGCTCGCGGCCGCCATCCTCGACGTGACCAGTCCCGAACCGCTGGGCGAGGACTCGCCGCTGTGGGATCACGAAGCGGTCACGCTTACCCCGCACCTGTCCGGGGTCACCCAAGTCCGCAGTGCTGCCCAGGTCGTTGCGGCCAACATCGCTCGCTTCCGGGCCGGCGAGTCGGTAGAACCGCTGCTCGACCGATCCCGGGGCTACTGACCGCTCGACCGGACCACTCCTCGCCTCTCCTTCCTCGTTCCGGGCCCGCGCTGATAGGCCGGGCGCCTCGAATTTGTCGCAGCGGGTGGCCCTGCGCTGCATGGCGTGAGATCGGGCTGCCCCATATCGGGTGATTCCCCGTAGGCACTGCGGCCTACCTCCCCTCCTAGGCAAGAATGCCTATGCGGAAGAGGAGGCATTGTGGGAACACACACGAAGGAAAGCTGTGGGCGGCGACTCGGCGTGCTCGCCGTGGTCCTCGTCATCGGACTCACCCTCCTCGCCGCATTGCCGGCATCTACGAACGGGTCCATTGCCGCGGGATCTGTGGCAAGTGGCGCCCAGGCCTTCTCAGAGCCTGCCTCTGCGGATCCGGTCGTCGAAGCGACCGGGCTCGGGCGTGACGCCATCGCCTTCCATGCGTTGATCGAATACGTCTTGGCGCCGCGACGCTCGGCACCAGTGCTCGAGCCGGAGCGGGCCGAACCGTCAGCTCAGATTGTCGCCGCTGCCGCGCCCGCAACGCCGCAAACCACGCCCACGACGGTGGTACCGACGCCAGCGCCAGCACAGCCGACGCCGGCTCCTATCCCGACTGCGACGCCAGCAGCTGTGGTTGCAACGCCGGTGCCAGTGCAGCCCGCGCCGGTCGTCCCCACGCTGGTGCCACCACTGCCAGCGACCAGTGCGACGAGTCGAGGCCAGGCAGCGCTCGCACGCATGCCGCTACTCCCGGGTTCAGTCGGCTTCACGATCGAGTTCCTTCCGGCCCGAGGCGGGTACGGCGGACTGACCTATCCCGACAGTCGACGCATCGAGATCTATGTCGACGAGGGATGGAGCGACGCTCGTCTCGCACACGTCGTCGCTCACGAGATCGGGCACGCAGTCGACATGGCGCGCAACTCTCGATCGGATCATGAGCGGTGGCGGGCAGCTCGCGGCATTCCCTCGACGACCAAGTGGTGGGCAGACCCCTACACGTCGGACTTTGCGACCCCTGGCGGCGACTTCGCCGAGTGCTTTGCGGCCTGGGCCGTGGGCACCTCGGCTACGCGTTCTGAATTCGGTAGTTGTGCCGGAACAGGCGGTCTCATGGGCGAACTGGTGTGGGGCTAAGGACGTCACCTCGGCCATAAGGGTTCCGCATGGTGGAACCCGTTCCACATGACGGAACGGTTCGCTACGATCCCCTGAGCGCACCAACGCGGTGCGGCCAGCGCACCGATGATGCGCCATCGTTCATTGCCAGGGGGCACCATGAGCTTTCCGTCCGATCTTGAAATCGCCCAGGCGGCGCCGCTCAAGCCGCTGACCGACATCGCCGACGTCGCCGGAATCGACCATGACTTCCTTGAGCCGTACGGCAAGGTTGCCGCCAAGGTTTCCCTCGACGCGATTCCCGCCATGGCGGACCGCCCCGACGCCAAGTACGTCGTCGTCTCGGCCATCACGCCCACCCCGCTCGGCGAGGGCAAGACCACAACCACGGTCGGTCTCGGCCAGGGCTTTGGCCACATCGGCAAGAAGGCCACCATCGCCATCCGCCAGCCCTCGATGGGCCCGACCTTTGGCATCAAGGGCGGCGCCGCCGGCGGTGGCTACAGCCAGGTCATCCCGATGGAAGAGTTCAACCTCCATCTGACCGGCGACATGCACGCGGTGACCGCCGCACACAACATGTGCTCGGCAATGCTCGACGCTCACCTGTTCCATGGCAACGAGCTTGGTCTCAGCCTCCACAACATCACCTGGCGCCGGGTGCTCGACGTCAACGACCGGGCGCTGCGCAACATCACGCTCGGCCTCGGTGGTCGTCTTGACGGTGTGCCCCGCGAGTCCGGCTTCGACATCACCGCCGCTTCCGAAGTCATGGCTGCACTCGCACTGTGCACCAGCCTGATGGACCTTCGTGCCCGCCTCGGCCGCATCGTCGTTGGCTACACCAAGGCCGGCACGCCCGTGACCGCCGAAGAGCTCAAGGTCGCTGGCTCGATGGCCGTCATCCTCAAGGAAGCCATCAAGCCCAACCTGATGCAGACGCTCGAAGGCCAGCCCGCCCTCGTGCACACCGGCCCGTTCGGCAACATCGCCACCGGCAACAGCTCGATCGTCGCCGATCAGATCGGCATCAAGACCGCCGACTTCCTTCTCACCGAGGCCGGCTTCGGCGCCGACATGGGCGCCGAGCGCTTCTTCAACATCAAGTGCCGCTACTCGGGCATCGCCCCCGACGCCGCCGTCTTGGTTGCAACCGTCCGTGGCCTCAAGGCCCACAGCGGCAACCACAAGATCGTCGCCGGCAAGCCGCTCCCCGAAGCCCTGCTCGCCGAGAACCCCGAAGAGGTCCACCAGGGCGGCGACAACCTGCGCAAGCAGCTCGAGAATATGCAGATTCACGGCGTCACCCCCGTCGTCGCCATCAACGTGTTCCCCGGCGACCACGACGCAGACATCGCCGCAATCAAGGAAATCGCCGAGGAATACGGCGCACGCGCTGCAGTCACGACGCACTTCGCCGATGGAGGCGCAGGCGCAGCCGAACTGGCCAACGCCGTCGCTGAAGCTGCCGAAGAAGAATCGAACTTCGAAGTGCTCTACCCCGACGAGATGTCGCTCAAGGACAAGATCCACACCGTCGCCACCAAGGTGTACGGCGCGGCCGATGTCGAGTACTCCGCAGCTGCCAGCAAGAGCATCGATCTCTACGAAGCGTCAGGCTTCGGCAACCTGCCGGTCTGCATCGCCAAGACGCACCTCTCGACCAGCCACGACCCGAAGCTCAAGGGTGCGCCCACCGGCTTCACGTTGCCGGTCAACGAGGTCCGTGCCTCGGTCGGTGCTGGCTTCATCTACCCACTGTGCGGCGATATGCGCACCATGCCCGGTCTCGGAAAGATGCCCGCTGCGGCGGCCATCGACCTCGACGAGAACGGCAACATCATCAACCTCAGCTAGTCGCTCGTCGCTGCGCTCCTCGCTTACCGAGTTGCTCGCTGCGCTCACAACTCGAGCCCCCGGACCTAAGGAAATCCCCATGGCACTCTTTGGCAAGAAGTACGACGAATCGGCTGAGGCGCACGCCCACCGCATCGCGCTTACAGAATCGCTGACGTTTGAACTCATCCCGCTGAAGAGCTTGACCGACGCGGTCGCCGCACTTCCGGCTTCGGCTGAGGTCTCGGTGACGTGCTCACCTGCCAAGGGCATCGATGAGACACAGCGCATCACCGCTGAGCTTCTTGCCGAGGGCTTCACCCCGATCCCGCATTTCTCGGCCCGCATGGTGCGCGACAAGGCGCACACCGCCGAACTCGCGGCGTGGTGCCGTGAGCTTGGTCTGGCCAAGGTGTTCATGGTCGGCGGCGACGCCGAAGAGCCCGGCGACTACGCCGGTGCCGTCGAGTTCCTCGCCGACTTCCTCGAGACCGACCACGGTCTCGACACCATCGGCGTGACCGCCTACCCCGATGGGCACGTGTTCCTCTCCGACGAGAAGCTCACCTGGGCGCTTCACGAGAAGCAGCGCATGCTCAACGACGCTGGCGTCAACGGCTACTGCTCGACCCAGATGTGCTTCGATCCCGACACCATCGCCAAGTGGTTGCGCACCGAACGCGAGCGGGGCCTGACCCTGCCTGTCCACCTGGGTATCTCGGGCGTTGTCGACAAGGCGAAGCTGCTCAAGATGGGCGCCCGCCTCGGCATCGGTGACTCGCTGAAGTACCTGCGCAAGAACGTCGGCGCCGTCGTCAAGATGATGACGACGGTCAACTACGACCCCAACGATCTACTCCTGCCGCTCAGCGATGACCTCGTCACCCTGGGCGTCGAAGGCATGCACGTCTTCACCTTTAACCAGGTCGCCGCAACCAACGAGTGGCGCGAGGCAACCCTCGCTGGCTAGGAGGGCGCGCCGATCGGCGTGCCCGTGGCTGAGCGGCCCGCTCGCCGAAGGCGAGCAAGAGCGGAAGCACGGCCCTGCAGACCGACTACCTAAGACCTATCAGTGGACGCTCTAGGCGAGATTGATCACCGGACGCCCGAGGCTGCGCAGCAGCCGGAAGTGCGAGGCGATCGCGGCCCGCACCGATGGGTGCGACCGGTAGGTGACCCCATGCGCAGCGCAGAGCGCTTCGACATGTGGACGCAGCTGGTGGTACACGGTGTGCGGAAGTGACGGAGCGAAGTGATGCACGACCTGTAGGTCGAGCCCGCCCGTCATCCACCGCACGATGCGACCGCGAACGCCGCGGGTCGTGACGTCGGCGGTGACCTGCGCCTGGAACTCGACGAAGCCGGCGTCGGTTGCGCTCGGGTCGGCGAACTGCTCGACGTTGTCGACGGCGTGCGCGATCTGGACGGTGAGCGCGAGCGCGAGCCCAACACACCAGGATGCGACCGCGCTGACAAGTAGCGCCCACGGCCCGAAGACGGCGACGGGAATTGCGATCGCCCAGGTGACGAATACCAGCTTGCCGAGCAGGAACGCGATCACTTGGAACGTCGTGGGCCGGGCGGGCATCGGCTGGTTCTTGACCTTTCCTCGGATCAGGTTCGCGAAGTCGGCGACGAAACTCTGCAGCGTGATGAAGCCGTAGAGGACCGGCGCATAGAGGTGCTGGAAGCGGTGCCACCAGCGTCTGCGCTGGTGGGGGCTGAGGCGAAGGAACGGCGCTTGCTGAATGTCGGTGTCGGTATCGGCGACGTTTGCGAAGTCGTGATGCACGCCGTTGTGCTTGAAGCACCACACCATGGAGCTGGCGCCGAACACGTCGAGCCAGTAGCCCACGAGCCGGCTGCGGCGCGGGCTCGACGAGAGGGCTCCGTGATTGGCGTCGTGCATGACCGCGGCGATCGATGCGTAGAACACCACCATCAGACCGATGACGCCGAGCGCCACGAGGAATAGTGATGAGCGACCCACTATGACGAGGAGATACGAGCCGACGAAGCCCGACACCACCGTCGCAGCCTTGTAGCCAAGGCGGCGTCTCCCTCGACGCAGCCCATCGGCACCGAGGCACGAGATCAGGTGAGCGCGGACCTCATCGAGGGTGCTCGGAAGGGACGGCGAGCGGACGTCGGTGATGGTCATCTCCGCCCATGCTGCCAGATGGACACAGTGTCCAATGAAACAGTGTCCAATGAAATGGTTATTCGGTGGACCCGATCCACGCCGCGTGAAGTGCCGTGTAGGGGCCACCCGCGTCGACGAGTTCGTGGTGGGTGCCGATCTCGGCGATCTCTCCAGCGTCGAAAACGACGACGAGATCGGCGGCCTCTGCAGTCGCCAGGCGGTGGGCGATGCTCACCAAGGTTCGGCCCTCGGAGAGGCGTCGGATTGCCCGGGTGAGGACTTGGTCGGTCTCGGGGTCGACCGCCGAGGTGGCCTCGTCGAGGATCAGCAGACCAGGATCTGCCAGTGCTGCTCGCGCAAGCGCCACGAGTTGGCGCTCGCCGACCGAGAGGTTCGTGCCGCGTTCACCGACCTCGGTGTCGAGGCCCTTTGGTAGCCGCTGCACCCATTCGGTGAGCGACAGCGTTTCGAGCACGGCGGCAATGTCGGCGTCGGTTGCGCCGATGCGGCCGAAGCCGATGTTCTCGCGCACGGTCGCGTCGAACAGGAAGCCGTCTTGGGGCACCATCCGCACGGTGGCAAGACGGGCGTCGCCACCGACCTCGGCGAGTGGCACGTCGTTGAGCCGGATCTCGCCGACCTGGGGGTCAGCGAGTCGACACAACAGCTTGGCGATCGTGCTCTTGCCGGACCCGGTGTGGCCCACGATTGCGGTGCTGGTCCCGGCGGGAATCTGTAGGTCGACGTCTTTCAAAACCGGATCTGCGCCGCGATAAGAGAAGGTCACACCGTCGACATCGATGGCGACGGGGCCGGTCGGCACGGTGCGTCCGGGCACGGGGTCGACGACGTCGACGTTGCGGTCGAGCAGGTTCAGGATCTTGCGCCACGAGGCAACCGCGGTCTGGGTCTGGTCGAGCGTCTCGGCAAGTTCACCGGTCGGTTCGAGCAGCAGCGTGGTGAGGAACATGATTGCGATCAGATCGCCTGCTCCGATGCCCCATGCGTCTGCTTGCTGGACACCGATCACGGTGACGGCGGCGAGTGCGAGTGCGCCGAAGAAGTCGCCGACGACGAACACGCCGGACATGTACCGGTTGGCGACGATCGCCCGGTCATAGCGCTCGTCGACGGCATCGCCGACTCGGCGGCGGCCGAGCTCAGTGGCGCCGTACGCCTGGAGAACAGGCAGACCGTTGATCGTCTCGGAGAAGCTGGCAACCATCTCGGCGACGGCGGTCCGGAGCCGGTCGTAGGCGGCGAGCTGGTGCTTCTGCAGCCAGCGCAGCAGCGGGATCACTGGCGCGTAACAAATCAGCACGACGATGGTCAGCTGCCACGAGTACCAAAGCAGGACGAGCAACGTGCCGAGGAGCACCGCGGGGTTCACCGACCACGCGTACAGACCCCACTGGGCGAAACGGGCGAGGCCTTCGACATCGCTCGTGACGCGAGCGAGCAGCACACCACGTCGGGTCTCGTTGTGATCGGCGATCGAAAGCTGGTGGACCTTGCGGAACGCACGCTGGCGCAGGCCGGCGAGGGTTCCTTCGGAGGCTTCGACGAGTCGGCGTGTCGTGAGGTACGAGACCATGGCGGCCACGAACACGATGACGGCGATGACCGCGGCCGAGCGCACGACCGTGCTGGTGTTCACGCCGCCTTCGGCGAGGATGCCGCGGTCGATGGCTCGCTGAAGCAGCACCGGGATCACGAGACGGCTCACGGCGACGCCGAGGCCCATCATGACGGTCGCTCGCAAGCCAACGGTGAGTTCGGGACTGGTAGAGATGCCGCGACGCAGGATCTCGATCGCGCCACCTTGTGTTGTTGGCGCGTCGTCGAGGATGTCGATCGATTCGCCGTCTGAACCGGTCTGTGGTTCGGTCGTCGCGGTCATCGGGCGGCCTCGTAGGCAGTGACGAGTGCTCGGTAGCCGTCTTCAGCCAGAAGGTCGTCGTGCGCTCCAGCGGCCGCGATGCGTCCTTGGTCGATCCAGATCACTCGGTCGGCCAGGCGGATCGTGGACAGGCGCTGGGCGACGACGATGGTCGTAGCCGAGAGTGTTGTGCGCAGCCCGTCGAGGATGCGTTGTTCAATCTGTGGGTCGATAGCGCTGGTCGCGTCGTCGAGCAGGATCACCTGGGGCTTACGGACGAGCGCCCGGGCAAGGGCGACTCGCTGGCGTTGGCCACCGGAGAGGGTGACGCCGCGCTCGCCGACGATCGTGTCTAGACCCCTGGGGAGTACGTCGAGGAACTCGCTGACTTGTGCGATGTCGATGGCGCTTTGGAAGTCAGCCTCGGACGCGTCGCCAGGCAGATCGATGTTGGCGCGCAGGCTGTCCGCGAACAGGAAGCTCTCTTGGAACACGAGCGCAACGGCATTGGTGCGATCTTCGACGCTGATGTTGCGCAACGAGGTGTTGTCGAGCAGGACTTCGCCCGCGTCCGGGGTCAGAAGACCTGCGAGTAGCTCACAGACCGTTGACTTGCCGGAGCCCGTCGAGCCAACGATGGCGACAATCTCTCCTGCAGGCACGTCGAGGTCGATGCCATGCAGCACTGGCTCGGCATCGGGCCAGCCGAAGTGCACGTTGCGGGTCGCGACCGGCAACGGGCCAGAGCTGATCGGGCGTACGTCGACCGGCTCGTCGCCGACGGGAAGTGCGAGCGCATCGGTGATGCGGTCGTAGGCGACCAGTGACGGGGGAAGGGTCTGCAAGAAGAAGCCGAAGACCCGCATCGGCACGGCCAGCACGGTGAACAACGAGGCGATCTGGACGAGTTCGCCGGGCGTGACTGCGCCCGCTTCGATGCGGAAGACGCCAATGGCGATGACGGCGACGATGCCGAGGTACGGCAACGTTCCGATGCCCGAGTCGAATGCAGCTCGCAGGTACCCGACCCGCTTGCGGTGACCCTTGAGGTCCTCGACGGCGACGTCGAAGCGGGCGGCTTCGTCGTCGGCCCGACCCAGTGTCTTCACGACGAGTGCGCCGTCGAAGCTCTCGTGGGCGATCGAGGAGACGACGCCGACACCGCGCTGCACGAGCGCGGCCGGCGCCTCGACCCGGCTCGTGTACATGCGATTCAGCAAGACCATCGTCGGGAACACGAGGAACGACAAGATCGCCAGCGGAATGTCGATGAGCAGTAGGGCGATCGCCGAGAAGATGGCGAGGAACACGACGCCGAGCGAGAACGGCAACGGATGCAGCACGTGCACCATGACATCGGCATCGTTGTCGGCCCGCGAGATCAGTTCGCCGACGGGGAGGCTGCGGCGCGAGGCGGCAGGAAGCGCCAGGTAACGGTCGCGGAGTCGGTGGCGAAGCGTGCGAGACACGCGCTCGCTGAACATGCCGGCGAAGTAGCGGCGGGTCACGATGCCGAGCATGCGAACGATGGCGACACACACGATGGCGGCGCCGGCTAGCACGAGCGACCGGGTCGATGGTTCTTCGCCATCAAAGGCAGGTAGGACGACCTGATCGGTCACTCGACCGAAGACGACGGTCGCGCCAACGCCAGCGCCGGCGTAGACCGCCGCGCCGGTGACGGCGATCGAGAACGGCCCCGGATGCATGCGGATCATCAGCCGAACGAGTTCAAGGCCCGCGCGCACGCCACGTGGTTCCGCCATGGCGCGCTCCTTTTCGAACAATCGGCGTCAGGGGGAGGCTCCACGTTACGGCGTCGAACTCCGCCAGCCGCGGAGATGGACGGCTAGATCTCGATCGTTCCGTAGCGGCGTCGAACCGCGATCGCGGTCACCAAGGTCAGCGCAACCAGCGTCCACGAGATCACGGAGTACTGGACCAAGGTCCGGGGCACGTCGTTCCGGGCACCCTCGGCGAGGCCAACCAGAATCGACCCCCACACGGCCCGCCCTCCGAGCGAGTTGAGGCTCAGGAAGGTCGCCCGGTGCCGTTGCTCGATGTGCGGAGCGACCGCAGCCGAGATCAGGATCGGGGCCGAGGCGCCCTGGACCGATCGGAGCACGACGAACAACAAGATGATCACGTGCTGGAACGCTGCCATCATCGTGACGATCAGCGCCGACAGCGCTCCATAGGCAACCAAGGTTGCTCGCACCCCGAATCGTCGAGCGGTGGTCGTGCTTAGCCGGGCTGCGGCGGCGCCGATCAGGCCCATGACGGCGAGTACAAGACCCGAGATCAGGGGCGTAGCGCCGAGGTTGTCTGCGGTCTGCCCGAGCGCGACGGCGAGCCATGGTGTGAACAAGTTGAAGGCGACGTGTTCGAGCACCACCATGGCGATGCCGTAGCCAAAGATCCATCGCAGCGGCACGTTCGAGAGATAGCTGAGACAGCGTCGTACCTGACCGACAACGGACTCGGCTTGGCCGAGGTGCGGCGGCTCCTTGAACTGAAGGCTGACCGCAAACTGCACTGCGGCGAGCACGAACGAGATCAGGAACGGGATGCGCAGGTCGATCAGGCCGAGCACGCCGCCGCCGATTGCGCCCAACGTGCCGACAACACGGGCACGGGAAACGATGCGCGCCTGGCGGTCGGCGAACTCGTCGGGGCGGCCAAGTGCTTCGAGCGTGTCGTAGTGGAAGCTGACGTCGCTTCCGGACAGGCTTGCGTAGCCCGCCGCCACGAGCACGTTGCCGGCAGCCATCGCCAGGTAGGCGTCGGAAAGTAGCCAGCAAGCGAAGGCGGCCATCCAGGCGATGCCGACGAATCGGAGCGTCTTGACCCGGCCGAAGCGGTCGCTCGCCCACCCCGACGGGACCTCGAACACGACCACCGACAGGTAGTAGATGCCGGACAGGGCGATGGCGCCGTCGACGTCGAACCGAGACCAGTTGAACAGCATCAACACAACGCCCCAGGGCGCGGTTGACGTCAGAATTTCGAACCACCCAAAGAGGCGGAGGTTGCGTTCGAGGGCGGGCACGAGGGCGACGGCAGATTTTCTTGGGGCAGCGGGAACTCCATCATGACCTGTGGCGACCATGACTGCTGATGACTTTGCTCCGCCGCCTTCTTGTTGCCTTCGCCCTAGTCGCTGCTCTTGCAGCCTGTGGTGGTGACACCGCGACCTCAGCCGATCTTGAGTTCACCGATGTGTGGACTCGCCAACCTGCCGCCGGTCAGCCGAACGCTGCCGTGTACGGCACGGTCACGAATACCGGTGGCACCGATGTAACGATCACCGGAGCGTCGGTCGAGATCAGCGATCGGGTCGAGTTGCACGAAGTGCTCATGGACGACGGCCTGATGACCATGCAGGAGCGAGACGGTGGGTTCGTCGTGCCTGCGGGCGGTTCGATCACGCTGGAACCAGGCGGCCTCCACGTCATGGTGTTCGGCATCGATGCCGACACCTACCCGACCGATGCGCTCGACGTGACGTTCAGCTTCGATAGCGGCGAGCCCACGTTCGCAAGCGCCGAGGTCCGTGCCATCGACGGCGACAGCATGAGCGACATGGA
>CAZEMU010000001.1:99565-103932 GCA_964513315.1 uncultured Acidimicrobiaceae bacterium
CATGGACGAGATGGAAATGGAAGAAACCGACGGCTGATCACCGGATTCGGGTTCACTCATCGGCATGGGTTCTTCGCCTGCCGCATCTCGCCATCTCGACCTGAGCCATGTCATCACCCCCGGCATGCAGACCTATCCAGGTCTGCCGGTGCCGATCGTCGAAGACCACCTGTCCCGCGATGTCGCCGAGGAGATCTACGGCCCCGGCATCACGTTCCAGATCGGCATGGTCCACCTGTGCACGAACACGGGGACGTACCTCGACGTGCCGTTCCATCGCTATGCGGACGGCCATGACCTGACCGAGCTGACGCTCGATCGGGTCGCCGACGTGCCGGCGGTGTGCATCGATGCGCGAGGCGTGACCTCGATCGACCTCGATGCGGCGACGCTCGCCGGCCTGGCCGGTCACGCGGTGATCGTGCACACCGGTCACGCCGAGCACTGGGGCAGCGATCGCTACTTCGGCCCGCACCCGCATCTCACGGCCGACTCGGCGCAGCGACTCGTCGAGGCTGACGTTGCGTGCGTCGGCATCGATTCGCTCAATATCGACGCGACCGAAGGCGGCGAACGTCCGGTCCACTCGATCTTGCTCGGCGCGGAGATCCCGATCGTCGAGCACCTGACCGGCCTCGAGGCGCTGCCAGCGTCTGGCTTCCGGTTCAGCGCGGTCCCGCCAAAGATCGAAGGCGCTGGCACGTTCACCGTGCGCGCCTACGCCACCCTCTCGGACTAGCCCGGCGCGAAGAGTTAGGTCTCGAAGCGGGGGTCGGCGCAGCCGAGCGCCATCGCATCAAGGAAGCCCTCCGCGCGTTCTGCCCTCGGGTAGCGAGCCATCAAGCGATGGAACTCGGGGCCATGGCCCGACTCAACAAGATGCGTCAGCTCATGCAAGAGCACGTAGTCGAGGACCCAGTCGGGCACCCGAGCGAGCCGTGACGAGATGCGAATCTCGCCGACCTCGAACGAGCACGACCCCCACCGGGTCGTTTGGTTCGTCACCCATCGGATGTCTCGAGCCATGGGCAGGCGATACACCGTCGCCAGCTTGCGGCCGCGAGCCATCAGATCGACGGCGGTGTTGACCGCTCGCTTCTTCTCGATCTTGGCGACGAGCTCGGCGACGGTGGTGGCCTCGTCAGCGCTGCTCATCCACGACGGGATCCGCACCTCGATCACACCATCGACGATGCGGGCCGCGCTCGACTTCTTGCGCTTCGTGCTGCGAATCACTCGCACCGGCAGCCCATCGGGCGGGTCCTGTGCGTGGAGCGAAGCGGTCACGACACGACGGTAGCCCCGCGTCATGGGGCCACCGGGCGACCCGCGGAGGGGGCGCCGCAGATCAGCACTACGGTTGCGCCCCGTGCGTCGGCTTCTCGTTCTGTTCGTCGTGACGATGCTGTTGGCCACTGCGTGTGGCACAGACGGCGACGATGCGTCGGCCGAAGTCTTCCCGTTCGACGCCGTGCTGATCGAGCTCTTCGGCACCGATGACGTGGGCGCGTACCGCTATCAGATCGAACGCCAGGCCGAAGACAATCTTGTCGAGTGCATGGCCGAGGCCGGGTTCGAGTTCGTCATCGATCCTGCGCTGCCACCCGAAGTGGCCGAGGACCTTGATGTCGAACGTGCCTATGTCGACGAACACGGGTTTGGCATCATCACTCGCTTTCGAGACTGGTTCGGACAAGCTGATTTCGACACGGGCAGCCGCGACCTCAATCGCGAATACCTGACAACGCTGACGAGCCAGCAGATGCAGACCTACTTCATGACGCTCGAAGGCGAGATCGCCGATCCCGGCCAGATCTCGGAGAACCCGGGATGTCGAGGTACGGCTGCTGACGACGCGTACGGCTTGTGGAACACCTTCTTGGCCCAGCTCCCGAACTTCACTGCGCTCGGCGAGGAGCGGGACACGCATCCCGATTGGCTTGTCGCCCAGTCCGAGTGGCGGGCCTGCATGCTCGAGAAGGGCTACGACTATGCCGAGCCCGAGATGATGCGCAACGACGTCGAGAACCGCATGACCGAAGACGTCTCAAGCGTGTTCACCGAAGGTGGACTTCCCTTGATCGAAGAAGACGGCGTGTGGTCGCTCGACCCCGAAGCCGACGTGCTGCTCGACGAACTGCAGGCGTTCGAGATCAGTGCGGCGACGGCGAACTGGGAGTGCAACCAACCGCTGCTCGACCGCTTCTTCGCCGTCGAGCGCGAGGTTCAGCAGGCCTTCGTCGACCGCAATCAGGAAACGATCGACAAGCTGCTCGCCGACTACGGCTCGGCGAGCTAGATCCGCTCGAAGTAGCGGCGGTGTTCCCAGTCGGTGACCGCTGCCTCGAAGGCGGCGACCTCGCTGCGGTGGAAGTGGCCGTAGTGGTTGACGACCTCGTCGCCCAGTAGCCGTCGGGCCGCGTCGCTTGCGGCGAACCGCTCCGCCGCGACCGCAAGTGAGGTCGGCACCTGATCGGCGTCAGACGTGTAGGCGTCGCCCACGAGCTCGGCCGGTGGCTCGATCTTGTTCTCGATGCCGTCGAGTCCGCTCGCCAGCGCCGCGGCGTAGGCCACGTACGGGTTCGCATCGGCGCCGGGCAACCGGCATTCGATGCGACGATTTTGGCCTCGGCCGACAATGCGGAAGCTGGTGGTTCGATTGTCGGTCGACCATGCGATCCGGGTCGGCGCCCAGGACTGGCTCTGGTAGCGCTTGTACGAATTGATCGTCGGGGCATAGGAAACCATCAGGTCTGGCGTGTGGGCCATGAAGCCGCCCAGGAACCAGCGGAACTCGTCGGTTGGTTCGCCGTCCTCGCCGGTGAAGGCGTTGCGGCCGTCCTTCCAGAGCGACAGGTGCAGGTGGCAACTGTTGCCGGGCTGCGCCGCGTCGGGTTTGGCCATGAAGGTCACGCTGATGCCTTGTTGGTCGGCGATCTCCTTGAGTGCTTGCTTCATGACGACGTGGCGGTCAGCCATCTCGAGCGCATCGGCCCAGGCGATGTTGAGCTCGTGTTGTCCGATCGCTGCTTCGCCCTTGCTGTTCTCGACGGGGATGCCGCTGGCGACGAGCGCTCGGCGGGCGGCCCCGACATAGCCCTCGGTTCGAGCGCCTTGCAGCAGGTGGTAGTCCTCGACGTACCAGCCGGCCGCTTCGAGATCGCGGTAGCCCTTGTCATGGGCGGCTCGGTAGCTGTCGGTGAAGATGAAGAACTCGAGTTCAGATGCGGCACCCGTGGTGAAGCCAGCCTCGGCGAGCCGGTCGATCTGGCGGCGAAGGATCGAGCGGGGTGCTACGGCGATCGGTTCGTGGGTCGCGTCGTCTTCGACGTCGCACAGCACGATCGCGGCCCGCTCGGTCCACGCGGCGATGCGCATCGTTGCCAGGTCAGGCACGAGGTGGAAGTCGCCGTAGCCGGCCTGCCAGTTCGCTGACGCGTAGCCCTCGACCGGCTCCATCTCCATGTCGACGGTCAGCAGGTAGTCGCAGGCGTGGGTCCCATCGGCGAGCGCTGACTCGACGAAGAACTGGGCATCGAAGCGCTTGCCGACAAGTCGTCCGTAGTGGTCGGCGAACGCCATGACGACGGTGTCGATCGAGCCGTTGGCAACGGCGGAGCGGAGGTCATCGATCGAAAGGGTCACGACCTCAGTTCAGCAGATGGCGGCCCGCCGAGCCTCAGAACGTCAGCAGCATCTCCATCGCTCGGCGTTCTTCGAATTTGGCGGAGCCGAGTTAGCGCCAGCCGAAGAAGCCGGTCACGAATGCGGCGGCGAAGATCGCGAGGATCAGGATGAACCAGACGCGGAACCACGGTGTGAAACGAGGGCTTCCGGGCGGGAGCCGATGCACGGTTGTCCCGGCGAGGCGGTCCATCACACTCTGGTGCTGATCGCGATCTTGGAACATGAAGAACAGCGACACGGCCGACAGCACGCCCAACAGAATTGCGCCGAACGGGATGATCTCGATCGGGCGATGCGCAACTCGCTTGAGCGCTGTGACCGGTTCGACCCGGCCGAGTTCGCTGGTGGGGTCGAGCACATACAGGCCGAGTAGCTGTTTGCCGGGCGAGGCGCCTTCGGACAGGAGCCAATAGAGCTCCCAGATCAACGACGCGACGACCGTGACCAACAGGACCGTGCCGGCAATGTCGCTGTCGAGCAGAAGCGAGGGGAAGGCGAGGCTGCCGGTCTCGGTCGTGTACGCATCGAGCGTTGTTTCGTCGTAGGCGACCGGAATCCACGTCTGGTGGAAGAATCGGATCGCAATGCCGAAGATGAAGGCGTCGGCGATGCGGGCCAGGATGCGGTGGGGGATTGACGCAATGGGGCGCGGTCGCGGTGGGGTCGGAGGCGCCGCCTCG
>CAZEMU010000001.1:104032-110587 GCA_964513315.1 uncultured Acidimicrobiaceae bacterium
AGCGCTTCGAGTGGCTCGCTGAGGTACTTGTCGACCTCGTCGGCGGCAAGGTGCGCGAGGAAGACGATGCCGGTCGGCAGCGCATGGGCGAGACCGGACTCGCCGGTCCAGTCGCGGACTTGCACGTCGTGGTCGGAAACGACCTGGTCGATGAATTGCACCCAGCCGTTCTCGTAGACCTCGAGGCCGGCCGCTTCGCCGATGTCGGCGCTCAGGCCGATGAGGTACGGGCGGGCCGAGGCAATGAGGCTGCGCCGAGGGTTGCCTCCGAAGAGGTCGGCGACGACGGTGCCGATGCGGTAGTTGGCTGCGTCGTCGCGTTCAACGGCACCCTCGGTCTCGAGGGCTTGTAGCAGCCGAGCGACGGTCGACTTCGGGAGATCGACTCGGCTGGCGAGTTCGGTGACACCACCGGGTTCGATCGCGAGCGCGCGGAGCAAGAGGAATGCTCGTTCGATGGATTGCACGCCGGCCATGTGAGGAGCGTACCGCTACGTGGTACGCCGTTCCGTATCGCGGAACGGCGCTGTCCGGCGAACTCGACAGGCGAACCTGGCACCCCTGTCGCTTACGGGATGCCGATCATCTCGGTCGAGGAGCGCAGGACGGGCGAGTTGGCGTAGTCGACGAGGTCTTCGATGCCGTCGGATTCGTACGCATCGTTAAAGGCCGCCAGCTCGGCCAGGCTCGGGAACCACAGCTCGGCCATGCCCAAGTATGGATCCACGGTCGGCTCGTCGCTGGTGCTGATGACATAGCGAAGGCCGCCAACCTGCTCCATCACGGCCGCCACATTCGGAGCGTGGACCTCGAGCCAGTGCGCGTAGTAGCCGTCGAGATCGGTGTCGGGCTTGGCGGCGACGAGCGTGATGACTTTCACGAAGCCGCTACGGGTGCATGGGAACGGCTTGTCGAAGCTGTTCGGCTCGATGGGCACGAGCCCGTCGACGACGGCGTATTCGGTCGTCGGCCACGGCGAGTACGGCTCGGCCCGCTCCTGGAAGGTGTCTCGGGGCGGGTCACCATGAGGCCAGTCAGGTCGGGGCGGCGCCTCGTGGAACCAGAGCTGGGCAACACCGTCCCAGGCCTGGTTGCCATCGGCGTCAGGTTCGAAGACGGTCGCGATGTAGCGCTGGGCAGCAGCCCGTCCACGGTCCGCAGACCTCCGCTGCTGGCTCACGACACCGGGCATATGGTTCGCAAACCAGTTCGCAACCAGGTCTTCGCGGCTGACGCCCTGGCGTCGCCGAATCAGATACTGCATCTTGGTCAGCGGGTTCGCCTCGAACGTCATGCGCCCATTCTTGCTCCGGCGTAGCAGCCGTCGGAAACGGGATGGTTCCGATCGCGCCACCAGCGCCTGTAGCGGGCAGAATAGGTGTCCGTTTCATTCCGAGGAGACCCGTGACCGACACGATCATCGACCGCCGCAACTTCTATATCAATGGTGCGTGGGTCGCGCCGGCCGAGGCCAACGACCTCGACGTCATCGATCCGTCGACCGAGCAGGCCTGCGGTGTGATCTCGCTTGGTGGCGAAGCCGACACCAATGCCGCAGTCGCTGCCGCCAAGGCTGCGTTCCCAGCTTGGGCCGAGACGCCAAAGGAAGAGCGCATCGCTCTCCTCGAGAAGCTGCTCGAGGTCTATACCGCCCGTGCCGGCGAAATGGCCGAAGCCATCTCGATGGAAATGGGTGCACCGATTTCGTTGGCCCAGACCGCCCAGGTCGGCGCCGGCCTTGGTCATCTCAAGACCACGATTCGTGAGCTCAAGACGTTCGAGTTCGACCGGCCCCTCGGCGACCGCAACCCCGACAAC
Organism: uncultured Acidimicrobiaceae bacterium; assembly: GCA_964513315.1. Classification (GTDB taxonomy): domain Bacteria; phylum Actinomycetota; class Acidimicrobiia; order Acidimicrobiales; family UBA10347; genus UBA10347. The sequence continues at coordinate 105,851 of CAZEMU010000001.1, forward strand.
GCGATCCTCTACGAACCGGTCGGCGTCTGCGCAATGATCACCCCGTGGAACTGGCCAATGAACCAGATCGTGCTCAAGGTCGCACCTGCGCTCGGTGTCGGTTGCACGATGATCCTTAAGCCCAGCGAAGTCTCGCCGCTCAGCGGCGCACTGTTCGCTGAGATGATCGACGAAGCTGGCTTCCCTGCAGGCGTGTTCAACATGGTGCAGGGCGATGGCCCCGGTGTCGGCACGCAGTTGTCCGGTCACCCCGATGTCGACATGGTGAGCTTCACCGGCTCGACCCGCGCTGGCGTTGCGATCACGAAGAACGCAGCCGACACGGTCAAGCGTGTCGCCCTCGAACTCGGCGGCAAGGGAGCGAACATCATCTTCGCTGACGCCGACGAAAAGGCGGTCTCGCGTGGCGTCGCTCGCGTGTTCAACAACTCGGGCCAGTCGTGCAACGCTCCAACCCGCATGCTCGTCGAGCGTGACATCTACGACCAGGCACTCGAGATGGCGCAGGCTGTCGCCGAGAAGACCGCCGTCGATATTGCTGCCAACGAGGGCCGCCACATCGGCCCCGTCGTCAACGAGACCCAGTGGAACAAGATCCAGGGCCTGATCGAGGCTGGCGAATCCGAAGGCGCTCGTCTACTCGCCGGCGGCACCGGCCGCCCCGAAGGTCACGACCAGGGCTACTTCGTGAAGCCGACCGTGTTCGCTGACGTCACGCCCGAGATGCGCATCTACCGCGAAGAGATCTTCGGCCCGGTGCTGTCGATCATGCCGTTCGACAGCGAAGAAGAAGCCGTCGAGCTCGCGAACGACACGAACTACGGCCTGACCAACTACCTCCAGACGAACGACAACGAACGTGCCCAGCGCATCGCTCGTCGCCTGCGTTCTGGCATGGTCGAGGTCAACGGTCTTCCCCGCGGCGCCAACGCTCCGTTCGGCGGCTACCGCCAGTCGGGCAACGGTCGCGAAGGCGGCGAATGGGGCATCGAAGAATTCCTCGAGGTCAAGTCTGTCAGCGGCTTCTACGCCGTCGACGCCGAGTAACACTCGCACGTTGATGGCCCCGGTGGAGCCCGAGCTCGTTGAGCCTGATCTCAACAAGCCTGGGGATCTCCACCGGGGCTTTCTCGCGTGGCGGCTTCCTGCTGGCTGCGCAGTGCTGTCGTCGGCGCCTGTCGGTGGCGGGACTCAGGTTGAGTCGAACTGGATCCTCAACATCGGCGTGGCGAGCGACTTTGCCCGCGTCGATCTCGATGCCTATGTCGCTGAGGTTGCGGCCGAGCTCGAATTGGACGGAGCGGGCGTTGGCCTGCTGACTGCGGCGCACGTTTCGCTCGTGCAACGGGCTGCAGTCGAGGGCGCCGTGGTCGACGCAACGGTCGGGATCGGAAAGCCGACGTGGGCCGCCGACGATGATGGCGGCTGGAACGCGTATGCGCCTGGGACGATCAACATCGTCGTCCAGGTACCCGTTGCCTTGAGCGCCGCGGCCGCAGTCAATGTCGTGATGACGGTGACCGAAGCGAAGACGCAAGCTCTGTTTGAGGCGGGCGTGCCCGGGACCGGCACGGCGAGCGATGCCGTTGTCATCGTGAGTCGCACACACGCGAGCGTCGGCGCCAGCGAGCCCGAAGCATTCGGCGGACCTCGATCGTTGTGGGGTGCCCGCATCGCGCTGGCGACACGAGAGGCCGTGGCTGCCGGTATCGAGGCGGCGCAGCCCCTGATCAGCGATGCGTCCTAGGTTCGGCGCGGTCGCACTCGGTCTCTTGCTCGATCGGGCGCTTCCGGAGCCGCCGAGCCGCTGGCATCCCGTCGCCTGGTTCGGAACTGCGATGGGCGCGATTGAGGGCCGCCTCTGGGTTGCCAGCCCTGACGAGCAGCGGACACGTGGCGTTGCGTACGCCGCCGCCGGTGTCGCGCTTGGCGTGAGTGCTGGTTGCCTGGCCCGCTTCACGGCGCCCGTGGTGACGATCGTGGTGGCCGGCTCGGAGCTTCGCCGTATCGGCCGTCGGATCGGCGACGCCGCTGCAGTTGACCTCGACCAGGCCCGAGCCGAGCTCCCATCGCTCGTCGGTCGCGACCCCTCTGAGCTCGATGCCTCGGGCATCTCGGCGGCCGTGATCGAATCGCTGGCCGAGAACGCAGTCGATGCCGTCGTCGCCCCCGTCTTCTGGGGCGTCGTCGCGGGCGCACCAGGCGCAGCCGCCTATCGGGCGATCAACACGATGGATGCCATGGTCGGCCACCGCAGTGAGCGCTACGAGCGGTTCGGAACGGCTGCGGCTCGACTCGATGATGTCGCGAACTGGATTCCGGCCAGGCTGTTCGCCGCGCTCGTTGCTGCGGTTTCACCGTCAACCGGTCGAGCCGCATTCGACGCGGTGCGGCGCGATGCGTCGGCGCATCCATCCCCGAACGCTGGCGTCGCCGAGGCCGCAGTTGCTGGTGCACTCGGTATCGAACTCGGCGGCACGCTCTACTACGACGGCCGCGTCGATCATCGCCCGACGTTGGGGGTGGGGCCCGGACCGACACCAGGCGACGTGGCCCGAGCCGCCGATCTCACGTCCAAGGCTGAATGGATGCTCGCCGGTCTCTTGTTCGTCGCGTGGCTGGTCGGTCGCCAGCGCTAGGGCTATTCCTCGAGGCCGGCCTGTTGGCGTCGCCAGCGGGCGTTCATACGCACGCCCCACGAGTTGAACGGTTCGGGGAAGTTACGACTCGGGCGGCCTTTGGAATCCATCAGTGCGATCGAGTCCGACTCGTGGCCGCACATCTTCTCAGCCAAGAGCTTGCCGCTGATCGTGCCCTTGGCGATGCCGACGCCGTTGTGCACGACCGTGCCCCACACGCCGTCTCCCGGATCGCGGAGTTCGCCGAACACCGGAGCGCCGTTGCGGGTCAGGCTGAGCGCCCCACCCCAGGTGAACTCGAACGGCACGTCGGCGAGCATCGGGTAGCGATTGAGGAAGCTCTTGCGATGCGTCGCCTGCGCGGTCTCGAGCGGCTTGCCGACGATGGACGACCGGCGGCTGTAGCTGAAGATGTTGCGGATCAGAATCCGGCGGCTTGCGGTACGGCGGACCGAGGTACCCGCCGGATGTGCGGCGATGATGCCATAGCTCTCGACACCGCCGAGCCGTTCGACTTCGTCGTCGGTGAGCTCGCGGGTCATCGATCCCCAGGTGATCATCGGGATCAGGTGCTTGTCGAAGAAGCCGAAGCCTTCGACGAACCCGTTCGTGGCGAGCACCAGGTTTGGTGTCGTGACGCTGCCTCGTCGGACGCCGCCCGTGCTGGTGCGCAGTGTGTGCGGCGGACCGAAGTCGACCTCGGTCACCATCGTCGACTCGTGCAGGGTGACGTTGTCCGGCATCGTGTCGGCCAGGCCTCGAACCATCGCTGCCGGCTGCACCAGGTAACTGTGCGGCGCATGGATCGCCGACCGGTAAAAGCCGCTGCCGAAGTGCGCCTGGAGCGCTGCAGCATCGTGGCGCGAGTAGTCCTCGTCGATGGCGTCGAGCGATGCGGCGAACCCTTCGAGGAGCTTCTCGCCCTTGGCGGTCGCGGCGGCGTGATACTTGCCTTCGCGACGCCAATCGCAGTCGATGCCGTGTTCGACGATGGTGTCTTCGAGGTACTGGAGTGCCTTGCGGTTGAGGGCGACTTCGCGCTTGGCTGGTTCGACGTTCTCCGCGAACGACTTCGCCCGGATGTTGTGGGCGTGATCGATAGCGAAGCCGCTGCTTCGCCCGGCCGCGTTGTTGCCGATGCGGTCGCCCTCGATCAGCATCACCGATGCATCGGGGTTCAGCTCCGCGAGCCGGCGACACGCTGCCAGACCGGAGTAGCCCGCGCCGACCACCACGTAGTCGGCGCGAACGTCGCCCGTCAGCGGGGTCGCTTCGGCCAGCGGAGGCAAGATCTCTTGCCACGCATTCCGCTGGTCATACACCGGTGCCAGCGAGACTTTCATGACAGGTCGAGCCAGATGGTCTTGGGCTGGGTGTACTGCTCGTGGGCGGCGAGGCCGTTGTCGCGTCCGCCGAAGCCCGACAGCTTGTAGCCGCCGAACGGCGTGGTGATGTCACCCTCGCCGTAGCAGTTGATCGTCACGGTGCCCGCCTGGATGCGGCGGGCCGCAAGGTGGGCGGTTCGCACATCACTCGTGAACACCGATGCGGCCAGGCCGTACTCGGTGCGATTCGCGAGCTCGATCGCCTCGTCAGGCTGGTCAAACGACGTTACGGCCAGCACGGGGCCGAAGACCTCCTCGGTCGCCAGCCTCATCTCGGGCGTGACGTTGTCGAAGATCGTCGGCTCGACGAACCAGCCGCCCGAGTCCTGACGAACCTGATGGCCACCGAGGATGAGCTCGGCGCCCGCCTCGGTCGCAGCGGCGATGTTGTCGAGGATCTTTCCCATGTGGGCTTCCTCGATGATGGCGCCGATCTTGGTCGCCGGATCGAGCGGGTCGCCGACGACCCAGTCGCCAGCGCGTTCGAGCACCAGAGCGAGGAGCTCGTCCTTGAGAGACGAGTGGACGATCAGCCGAGAGTTCGACGAACAGTTCTGACCGGCGTTCCAGAAGATCGACGTGGCGATGTGGTCGGCGATCGAGTCGAGGTTGTCGGCGTCAGCCATCACGATCAGCGGGTTCTTGCCGCCGCATTCCAGCGTGACCCGCTTCAGGTTCGAGTCGGCCGAGTAGCGAAGGAACTCGCGCCCGGT
>CAZEMU010000001.1:110687-112200 GCA_964513315.1 uncultured Acidimicrobiaceae bacterium
GGAAGCACCGCGCCGATGACGCCGAGCGGTTCCCGCTCGATCATCGACACCACGCCAGGTCCTGACGGCGAGATCTGGTCGTAGACCTTGTCGGCTGCCTCGGCGTGCCAGCGGATGGCCTCGACCGTCTCGGGCAGGTCAATCGTGCTTGTGTCCGCGACGGGCTTGCCGCCTTCGAGCGCTTCGAGCGTTGCCAGCTCGGCGGTGTTTGCATCGATCAGGTTGGCGAAGCGGATCATCAGCCGGCGGCGGTCCGCCGGTGCCATTGCGCCCCAGGGTCCTGAGTCCACGGCGGCCCGAGCTGCCGCAACGGCGCGGTCGACATCGGCGGCGCCGCAGTCGGCGATCTGGGCCAGTTCCTGCCCGCTGGCGGGATTGACCGTTGCGAACGTTGCTCCGCTCGCTGCATCGGTGACCTGACCGCCGATCACCGCCCGGGTCGGCAGCGACAGCGTTTCGGCAAGCGCAGCCGCGTCAGTGAAGGTCACTGCTTCTTCGCAATCGGTCGTTCGCTTCGCTCTGCGGCCTCTGCGGATTTGTTCGTTCCGCTCCGGCCGCTCATCGAGGTGAGCCAGTCCTGCTCGTCTTCCCAAGAGCGATACACCAGCCGGTCTCGCACGATCTTGTTGACCGGCAGCGGCGACATCGCCGCCTGCAACGCCACCCGAGCGTCACCGGTGACGGGAAGCTGCGGCTTGCGGTTCGGGCCGAGATTGCGGCCGACCATGTTCGCTGCCGTCTTGGCGCCAACCAGGTACTCGACGCCGAAGTCGTTGTCCCACAGAAAGCTGTTCAGCGGCTCCATGAGCTTCCACAACTCGAGCGCTTCGCGGAGCTGGCCGGCAGCGATCAACTCATACAGCTGGACGCACTCGTGAGGGATGACATTCGCCGAGCCCCAGATCCATCCGACCGCGCCAGCCATGAGTGCGTAGGGGGCGATGGGGTCGGCACCGCAGAGGACCTTGCCGCCGATGGCGACGAACTTCTGGAGCTTGGCCAGGTCGCCTTCGGAGTCCTTCATGTACTTGATGTTGTCGACGGCGATCAGCCGTCGGTACATCGCGGTCGTGATCTCGATGCCGCTGGAGCCGGGGGTGTTGTAGAGGATGATGTCGGCGTTGGTGCGGCGGGCGATCTCTTCGTAGTGCCAGAGCACGCCGCGCTCGAACGGCGATTCAAGCCATGGAGGCAAGATCATGACCGCGTCCGCGCCGTGGTCTTCGGCGTGCTTGGTCGCCTCGATCGTCTGGGCGGTTCCCATCCGAGTCGTCTGCACCGCAGTCGGAACTCGCCCATCGATGTGGGTGCAGCAGAGCTCGACCAAATGACGGACCTCGGCCTCGGTCATGTAGGCGTACTCACCCGTGCCGGCACCAACGAGGATGGAGTGCATGCCCGTGTCGAGGATCTCGTCGATGTAGTCGCGCAGGCGACCGTCATCGACGTGTTCACCCGTCGAGTCGAAGGGCGTACACATGGCAATGCACACGCCCTGGATGTCTCGGCCCAT
>CAZEMU010000002.1:0-63864 GCA_964513315.1 uncultured Acidimicrobiaceae bacterium
GCCTGACCAGCAGATAATTGGGACATGGCAAGCCTCGATGGAGCTAGGTGCGGTCGAGTGAATCTCGCTGGCGTTTGGCGGTGTCTTGCCATTCGTCCATCGCCCGCAGCGTGAGCACGGCGACGACCGCAACGCCGCCTGCGGCGAGCAACGCTCCGATGACCATGCCGATTCCTTGCCAGGTCGTGCATTCGCCCGAACACTGCAGCCCGGCGAACGCGTAGCCGATCAGGGCTCCGCAAGCTCCGGAAATGAGCACGGCGATGACGGCCAAGGCTCGGGCCCGACCACTCGGAAGTGCGGACGGGACGACGGTCTGCTCGGGGCCGCTGGACACGACGTCAGCGTAGAGCGACAGCCCGAGCGGTACACCGCCATTCGGAAGATGCTCGCAGGTCGTCTCGCAGGTCGTACTGCGCAACCGCACCACGTTTGCGATACTGGGAGGGTGCAGGCTTACACCGTCGCCTCGGGCATCATCGTCGACGACGGTCAGGTCGTGTTCGTGCAGAACCGGCGCCGCAATGGTTCCCTCGACTGGAGCACACCCGGTGGTGTTGTCGACCCGGGCGAACAGATTCTCGAAGCCCTCGGCCGCGAAGTCGTCGAAGAGACTGCACTGACCGTCGCTGGCTGGTCGCCGATGCTCTACAGCGTCGACGTCGACTTCGTCGGCCGTGACCTCACGCTGCATGCCCAGGTCTTCGTAGCGCAGGGTTACGACGGCTCGTTGCACATTGACGACCCCGACGAGGTCGTCGTCGATGGCCGCTGGGTTGACCACGGCGAAGCACTCAACCTCCTCGACCACAGCCCGCAGTGGGTCGCCCAGCCGTTGCGACACGCCCTCGACCGTGTGTTCAACGCGGGTGCGGCGAGTAACGCTCCGGCTGGGGCCGAGACGGCCCGCTGGCGTTACGACGTCACCGGGGGACCTGGCGGCTTCTCGGCGACGTTGCTCGACGGCCCGAGTCAGCCCTGAGCCGCGACAATCACCGGCGCGGCGAAAGCGGCGACGTCTCCGAACCTGCGCCTGGACGGACCTGGGACCGCACGATCCTCCATGTCGACATGGACGCCTTCTACGCGTCGGTCGAGCTGCTGCGACGCCCCGAGCTTCGTGGTCAGCCCGTCATTGTCGGAGGCGAAGGCCGCCGCGGCGTCGTCGCCGCGGCCAGCTACGAGGCGCGCTGGTTCGGCGTCCATTCGGCGATGCCGTCGTCGCGGGCCAAACGCTTGGCGCCGCACGCCGTGTTCCTCGGCGGCGACCAGGCGCACTACCGCTCCGTCAGCGAGCGCATCATGGCAGCGATGCGCGAGTACACGCCGTTCGTCGAGCCGCTGTCGCTCGACGAGGCCTTCCTCGACGTCACCGCATCTCGGCGCCTCTTTGGCGATGGCGCCAAGATCGCCCGAGAGCTCCGCGAAGCGATCTTCGCGGAGACCGGTCTGTGGTGCTCGGCCGGCGTGGCCCCGAACAAGTTCCTGGCCAAGCTGTCCTCTGAACAGGCCAAACCCACGGCGTCTCGCGAGGGCCCGGTTCCGGGCAAGGGCGTGTTCGTCGTCGCCCCCGGGCGAGAGATCGACTTCTTGCATCCGCTGCCGGCCCGAGCCCTCTGGGGCGTCGGCGCCGCGACGATGACCAAGCTCGAACGCATCGGCGTCGCCACGGTCGGCGACATCGCTGCGCTCGACCTCCCGACGCTCGTCGCCGCCGTCGGCAAGGCGACCGGACGTCACCTCCACGCACTTGCGAACGGCATCGATGACCGGGCTGTTGAGCCGCATCAGAGGGCCAAGTCGATGAGTCAAGAAGAGACGTACACGACCGATCGGCACGACCGTGGCGAGCTCGACACCGAGATCGTGCGCATGTCCGACGCCGTCGCAGGCAGGCTCCGCAAGGCCGGCCTTCACGCCCGAACGATCACCATCAAGGTCCGCTTCGGCGACTTCCGCACCATCACACGAAGCGCCACGATCGAGCGACCCACCGACACGGCCGCAACGATCCACCGGGTGGCGAAACGGCTGCTCGACGATGTCGATATCGCCCCAGGTGTGCGGTTGCTCGGTGTTGGCGCCACCGGCCTCGACGATCCGGCCCCTCAGCAGCTCTCGCTCGAGGACATGATGGCGGCCGGGACCGAATCCAGCGAAGACAGTGGTTCCGCTGCCGCCTCAGCCTCTGAGGCGGACTGGCGTTTGGCCGAAGAGGCCGTCGATGAGATCCGCAAGCGGTTTGGCACGACCGCGATCGGCCCCGCTGCGCTGGTCGAACGAGATGGCGAACTAGGAACTCGGACCCAGAATGAGAAGCCGTGGGGCTAAACACGCCCACGATCTGCGTAAATCCCTGACAAACAGCGCAGTCCGCGTTGTCGTTGTGCGCACGCTGTGGGATGATGTCTCCGTGCCGCTTTCGGAAGACGAGCAGCGAATCCTCAGCGAGATCGAGGCGAAGCTCTACGAGACTGATCCCAGTCTCGCGAAAGAGGTCGGCTCGACGACGGTCTACACCGCCGGATTGCGCAGCCTTCGCTGGGCAACGGTCGGGTTCATCGTCGGTCTGATCGCCATGATCGCGACGCTTTCGACCAGCTACTGGCTGGCCTTCGTGGGCTTTCTGATCATGCTGGCGGCAGCACTCGTCTTCGAACGCAGTGCCCGGTCGCTCGGCAAGGTCAGCATCGACCAGCTGATGCAATCGGTCCGTGCCAGCGGGACCCGATCGCCTTTCAGCGAGCCTGCGCAACGCTTGCGCGATCGTCTCAAAGACGACGAAGAAGCCTAAGTCGTTCGCTTCGCTCACGTACCGAGTTTCGGCTGGCGCCGAAACTCGCCGCACACGTGATGTGCGAGCTGAGCTGGGCTAGTCGTTGGCGAGGACCGGGTCGATGAGGTCCTGATCGCCGCTGCCGAGGGCATCGCCATCCAGAACGGCAGTTGCGCCCGGGATCGTGGTTGCACCGGCAGCCAGGTTGTTGGCCCGAGTGACCACAGGGTCGCCGAAGCGCAGCAGTGGGCGAGGGTCGATCTCGTGCGCGCCCCGCACCAGCATCGGCTGGTTCGCGTCGATTGCCTTGTAGACACTGTCGGCATGTGCGACGGCTTGTTCTGCCACGGCGAGCGAAGGCGCTTCGGGCGCGTACGCGGCGTCAATGGTCAGCTCGGTCAACTCGCCAAAGGCAGGCCAGCTGAGCGGAAGATCGAACTGCAGGCGCGCGGCATACTCGGCCAGTGTCTCGGCGCCCTTGGGCGGATGCCCAATCGCCTCGAACCGGTCGACGACCGAGGACCACGTCAACGTGATCTGGCGGCGGGTGTCCTGGCCCAGCCGCTCCATGCGGCGTCGCGTCCGGAGCCGCTTCAAGAATGGGATGCCGACGAACCAGCCAGCGATCGCGGCGAGCACACCGAGCCACACCCAGGGGATGCTGGCCGGTTCTTCGACGGCCTCGACGACCAACTCTTCAGGTTCGACGGGCACGGGTTCGATGGGCTGCACGGCCTCGGGCGGCGCGGGCGTCGGTGTTGGCTGGGGGGCGGTTTCTTCGGCCTCTTGAGCGGCCTCGGCAGCCTGTTCTTGTGCTGGCTCGGGGTTCGATTCGGCTTGTGATTCGGGCACACCGGTGTATTCGGTGGCGTTCGGAGCGCCGCGGCCAGGCGTTGGTTCAAAGGCGACCCAACCAGCGCCAGCAATCCAGACCTCGGGCCACGCGTGGGCGTGCTTGCCGCTGATCAGATAGCGGTTCGGATTCGTCGGATCCTGTTCGCCCGGCGTGAACCCGGTAGCGACACGGGCAGGGATGCCGATCGCCCGGGCCATCGAAGCGAACGTACCTGCGAACTGTTCGCAGTAGCCGCGCTGCACGGTCAAGAAGTCCTCGAGGCGGCGGATGTCGTGGCCCTTGGCGACGTCGATGTCGTAGGTGAAGTTCTCACGGAAGTAGTTCTGCAGCGCCAGCGCCCGGTCGTAGTCGGTGGTGAGGCCTTCGGTGATGCGCTGGGCTTCGGAGCGGGCGAGCGGGCTGTAGTCGGCGGGCAGTTCCAGGTACCGAGGGTCCGCGGTCTCGTTCGTGATCGACGGAAGACGACGCAGCAGGTTCGGGGTGAAGTCCGGGATCGACGACTGGACTCGGTAGACGAGGCCATCGGATACGCGCTGGGCGTTCGTGTCGACGATGAAGGTCGCACTCTCGGCTTCGTAGTTCAGGTCGGCGTCTCCGCCGAGCGTTTCGACCGAGGTCGGCAGATACGCGGCGGGTGCCCAGACAACGTTGAGCGAACCGAGATCAAAGACCGCCGTGACGTTGGTTGTCGGCACACCTGGCGAGGGATAGGCGACCTCGAGGCCGTCGCCAGTGCCACGGAACTGGCCCTGGGAACGCCACAACGCGCCGTCGAACTTGTCGAGCGCAGCGATGCGCCAATAGGCACGTTCGTTGGTTTCGACCGTGAACAACACCTCGTCGCTTTGGTCGATCAGGCGAGGCTGAATCTGCACCAGCGGCGAGATGACTTCGATCGGTTTGGTCTCGCGTCGGCCCTCGTCGCCGATTTCGATGAGCGGAGCTTCTTCGGCGCCCGGGACACTCGGTCCGCCCATGACGCCGGCGAGGACAGCGAGCACGGCGACGATCGCTCCCGCACTCATGAGGGCCGCATAGCCCCGGCCAGGACCGCTATCGAGCCAGATGCCTTGGGCGGCTCGGGCCGCTGAACGATGCGCCAACAGGAAGAGAACGCCAGCGATGACGAGCGCAGCGGTCGTCGAGACCCGGTCGGTTTCGACGCCGAGTAGCGAGACGAAGACCAGCACGGTCAGCATCGGCACGAGGGCTTGGCCCGGCGCAAAGAGACGGAACGCAGCCCAGTCGGCGGTGACGATGAGTGCCCAGAAGATCAGCGACCCAGCAACGATGAAGCCGGTGACTGCCGGCACGGGCGTCTGCAACGTATTGAAGACGTCGCGGGCAACGTCGAGATCACCGCGGAACTGGTCGATCGACGCGCCAGACGGGATGATGACCGCGGTTGCCGTTGCGGAGTAGTGCGTGGCGACGATTGACAGCACAACGCCGACGAAGGACACGGCACTGGCGACGATGGCGCCGAAACCGAACCAGCGCATGACGACGAGCACACCGTGGGCGACGATGACGCTGAAGAGCATGGGGGCGAGGAACGTCGTGTCCTCGTAGAGCCGCTGCAGCAGACGCACGCCGGCGATCGACGTGAGAACGAGCAGGACCTCAGACGCGAGCCAGACCCAGCGGAGGTCGCGTTGGCCGCTCATGGTGTTGTGGGAGCAGAGCTCAGCGGGCTGCGTCCGAGCAGCGATGCCCAGAGCACGGGAAACTCGTCTTCGGGGCCAATGACTGCCATGCGGCGAGACGGTAGTGCAGCTCCTGAGTGAGCGGACCGCGGCTCGGGCGATCCGGAGCCGGTCCGTTCGCCAACGAAACGGGCGACGAGCGTCGTCGCCGGAATGCCGTGACGAGCGCCGAGGTGGTCGACGAATGCTTCGCTCGACCCGAGGACCAGGACGGCGCTTTCGGCCGGAGCGTTTGCGTCTTGGGTGACCTCGACGAGATCGCTCGCCGATTGGGTGATGAGCGCGAGGCGATCGAGGATGGCGTCGAACGATGGTTCATCGGCGGCGACCATATCGATGCCCGAGGTTGTCTTGAATCGAATCGTGTCGCCCCGGCGGAAGCAGGCGATGAGCAAGCTCGTGGCTGCGGACACCATTCGCTCGAACGTTTCGGGCGCCGCAACCGACGCACGGGTGTCGAGCATGACCATCGAGTCGCCGTGTTCGGGGACGTGCTCGCTTCGAACCACGAGATCGCCGGACCGTGCCGTGCTCGGCCAATGGACCTTGCGCAGGTCGTCGCCGACCACATAGTCACGCAGCGAGGAGAACTCGTCGCCGTGCGCGCCGATGCGTCCGGGAGAGCGGTCAGCTCGACTCGCGACGCGTCCGCTGGGTTGGGGCGGCGCCGAGACGACGTCGTAGGCAGGAAGCACGAGCACTTCGGCATCGGGAGCCGATGTCCGGCGTACCGATGCCAACGCGAACGGGTCGGTTACTCGGGTGCGCATTGGGCCGAGCGCGATGCGTCCCCGGACTTCGGCGGGTACTCGGTAGCTGGCTCGGGTGACCTTGCCCTTGGTAAGCGGCGGCACGTGGGCGTCGGCGCGTGGCGTGCCGTCGACCTCGTCGGTGATCTGGGCGACCGGTGTCGGAATGAAGCGTCGGTTCGACAACGACAGTGTCACGGCGCTCGTCGACCCGACATGCAACCGGGCAGGTGTGACGGCCCGGCTGACGGCGAGGCCGCGCCAGTTCAAGACGACCCAGGCGATTGCGCAGGCGACCAACGCCAGCGCGGCCGCGGCGACGATGTAGAGCTCGAAGAGCCCGAAGAGGCGTCCGGCGATCAGGCTGAGAACACCGAACACCAGCGTTGCGTAGCCGGCACGGGTCGGCATCAGGTTGCGACGACCGCGACCGCCTGCAGGATCTCGTCGACGACCTCGACGGCGCTTCCGCCTCGGAGTTGGTCGCTTTGGTTCACGACCAAACGGTGCGGCAGTGCGTGTGGGGCCATGGCCTTGACGTCGTCTGGCGTGACGTAGTTGCGGCCCGCAGCGGCGGCACGGGCTTGGGAGATGCGCTGGAGTGCGAGCGAGGCACGCGGCGAAGCGCCCAGAGCGAGCGCCGGGTGACGTCGCGTCGCGTCGGTCAGATCGATCAGGTAGCCACGGATCGCTGGCGACACGTGCACGGAGCGCACGGCTCGGATCATGGACTGGATTCGGCGTACGTCGGCGACAGGCGTAACCAAGTCGAGCAGGTTGCCGCCGCCGTGACCCTCGAGAATCTCAAGCTCGGCTTCGCGGCTTGGGTAGCCAACCGAGACCTTGACCAGGAACCGGTCAAGCTGGGACTCGGGCAGGGGATAGGTGCCGGCATGGTCGAGCGGGTTCTGGGTGGCGATGACCATGAACGGGCTGCCGAGTGCACGGGTCGTGCCGTCGATCGTCACCTGTCGCTCAGCCATTGCCTCGAGCAAGGCCGACTGCGTCTTTGGTGAGGCACGGTTGACCTCGTCGGCCAGCACGATGCCATTGAAGATGGGGCCGGGGCGGAACTCGAACTCGTCGGTCTTGCGGTTGAAGATCGACACGCCGACAACGTCGCTTGGAAGCAGATCAGGCGTGAACTGGACGCGGCCGAACGGCACTTCCATCGCCGCGGCAAGCGCCTTGCCGATGGTGGTCTTGCCGACGCCAGGCGCGTCTTCGAGTAGCACGTGGCCCTCGGCAAGCAGCGCCAGCAGGGTGAGCTGCACGACCTCTCGCTTGCCTTTGATGACCTGCTCGACCGAGGCTGTCAGCGACCGGAACAGGTCGGTGAAGGACTCGGCGCGAACGGCTTCCTCTGCGAATTGACTCACTGGACCTCCGGGGCGACCAGCGGTCAAGGCTAGCGACACCCGAACAAGATGTCCGTGCACCAGGGTTTGGTGCCGTGGCTCGTGGCTTGTGGGTCGCGGCTGGTGGGGTCCGGCGGTGGCTAGATTGAGGCGCATGGCCGCTCGGCTCGGTATGCCGCTGTTCTTTCTTCGACTTCTCGCTGCGTTGGTGCAACGTCCGCACCTTGCGTCGACCGCGGCGCGCCAGATGGTGACGATGGCGCCGCAGCGTTGGTGGTCGAAGCCACCGTTCCTTCCCATGCCGCCCGCTGACTACATGCATTTCCGGCAGGTCACCGCCACCGGCGAGGCCGATGGCCCACCCGATGTGCACGACACCGTCGTGTGGCTCGAGTGGTGCCGGTCGATGCGGAAGCTTCCGCCACGATGAGCGTGCTCGTAACGAGCGTGAGCGCTGCGCCAAGAATTGCGAGACCACCGTCTCGCTGGGCGAGTTAGGGTCTGACATGGCCCGGGCGCTGGTGCTGAACGCAACGTATGAACCGTTGTCTGTTGTCACCGAGCGTCGTGCTGTCGTACTTGTCCTTTACGGACGGGCCGACGTCGTGCATGGTTCTGGCCGCACCATCCGCTCCGCCCGCAGCGAGCTTGAGCTTCCGTCAGTGATTCGGCTTCGCAACTATGTGCGGGCTCCGCAGCGCAGGTCCTGTGCCATCACTCGCCGGGGCGTCTTTGCCCGAGACGGCAATCGGTGTCAGTACTGCGGCGCACGGGCCGAGAACATCGACCACATCCAGCCACGTAGCCGTGGTGGCCAGCATGTGTGGGAGAACGTTGTTGCGGCGTGCCGTGCGTGCAACACGCGCAAGCGAGACCGTCTGCTGAGCGAGAACCGCATGCGGCTGATGACGGTCCCGAAACCACCGGGACGCTTCGCCTGGGTGCGTCAAGCCGTTGCCAAGGTGCCGGATTCGTGGCTGGCCTACATCGAACCGGGTCAAGAAGCCGCCGCCAGCTAGCCCCGAGGTAGCAGCCGCCGAGGCGTTGCGGGGTTGAATCAGGCTTGTGTGCGACGACACTGCACCTATGCGGGTTGAGCACCACGAGGGGACGGCAGCTGAGCTGCACGCGCTTGCCATGCCCGAAGGCGACGCAGGGCCAGCGTTGTGGGTATTGCGCCCGACCGCTCCGGCGCTCGTCATGGGAAGCGCCCAGCGCGAGGCCGACTTCGATGTCGATTCGCTGCAGACAGATGGAGTCGCCCTCGCTCCGCGTCGTTCCGGCGGCGGGGCCGTGTTCATCGAACCGGCCGGCGTCGTGTGGGTTGACGTGCTCGCGCCTCGGGGTTCGGCCTATTGGTCGGACGATTTAGGCGAGACGTTCCTGCGGGTCGGGGAGCGGTGGCAGGCAGCGCTTGCTGAGGTGGGCGTCGCGAGCGAGATCGTTCGAGCGTCGCCAGACCGTTCGGCTGAAGCTCGTTTGGCGTGCTGGGCTGGCCTGGGTTGGGGCGAGGTCACCGTCGATGGCGCCAAAATCGTGGGGCTTTCGATGCGCAGGACCCGTTGGGGCGCCCGGATCCAAGGGATGGGCGTGATCGACGCCAGCGCCGATCGGGCCCCGATCTGGCTCCACGGACTCGACAACGAACAACGGCAACAACTCCGGGACCGCATCGGTCACGTTGGTCTTGAGGTCGAGCGCGACGAACTCGAACGAGCCGTTCTCGCCGAACTCAGCCGCCCGTAGGGCTGCCCGCCGGCCCGAACCTCCCCACCGTCCGCCATAAGCTCCCCACCCGTCTCCACGGAGGCGCATTCTTCGCGCGGAGCGTGAACTCTCCTGTGGTCTGACCCCAACAAAATCGCTGCGGTTGCAACGACTTGCTTCGCGCGGTGCGTGAACTCTCAAGGGGTCTGACCTCACGGGCGTTCAGACGTGTTCGCGGACGAGGAAGAAATTGCCGGCGTGGAATCGTTGCAATCACGGCAGTCTGGGGAAGCGGTGTGGGGAAATGTGGGGAAGAGTGTTGACGAGTGGGGCACGTGTGGTTAGTGTGGCCCCTGTTGAGAAAGCGGACTGCCTCAGGCACCAGGGGACCAACCATGGTTTTCAGCGTTCATGAATCGCAGCACCGCAACTGGGCCGTCGGCCCGCTCTCTGGGATGGACTTTTCGTGGAATTCTTCGGCGCACACCAGCACCGCATTGACGACAAGGGTCGTCTCGCGCTGCCTGCCGTCTTCCGCGACGGATTCGGTGACGAAAAGCTCTGCTTCATCGTCCCGGAACAAAGCCAGGGCTGCCTCACCGTCTACAACGCCATCGGCTTCCGGGCCATGGTCGAACGCCTCCAAGACGCCAAGCGAGCCGGCCGCTTCACCCAACGCCAGCTCACCAACTTCATGGCCGCAGTCAGCCAGTCATCGATCGACTCGCAAGGCCGCATCAACCTGCCCGAACACCTGCGCAACTACGCCAACCTCGACAAAGACGCCACGCTCATCGGCGCTGCCAACCACATCGCCATCTTCCCGGCCGATGTTCACAGCCCCGAAGCCGCACTCGAAGAACTCATCGACATCTCGGATCTCCTGTGAGCGCCGCCATGTTGATCCTCGACCCACCACACACATCTAACCCCGACCTCAGCAACGGAGTCACCACCAACCGCGACACACATCAGAGCAACGGATGCGCAACCATGTTTGACGCATCCACACAGGAACTGACCCATGGGTCGTTTCCCGGAGAACACGATGGAGAGCCCCTACTCCGCCCGCTTGCCATCGAGTCTGTTTCGAAGAGAAAATCGTTCAGACGCCCGTTCTTCGGGGAACGACCGATGGGTCGGTCCTCCGCTTTTCGCAATCGCACCTTCGTCGCTGCGCTCCTCGGGGCGCTCTGCGGATTGGTGTCTGTGAGCCTGGCTGCCCTTACGGCAGGGGAGCAGCGATGAGCAGCTCCTTTGCGCATGAGCCGGTGATGCTCGACGAAATCCTCGACGTCCTCGGTGACGTCCCTACTGGCGTCTACGTCGACGCCACCCTCGGCGGCGCCGGACACGCCACCGCACTCCTCGAGCGACGTGACGACATGTCGCTCATCGGCATCGACCGTGATCCCATTGCCCGCCAGGCCGCGTCGGAACGCCTGGCACGCTTCGGCAATCGGGCCACGGTCGTCGCCGGCCGGTTCGATCAGATCGCCGACCTCGTCGCAGGAAGTGGCCTCGTTGCCACCAACGACGGTGTCGCTCCGGTCACCGGCGTGCTCTTCGACCTCGGCGTGTCCTCGCCGCAGCTCGACGCGAGTGAACGTGGCTTCAGCTACCGCCACGACGCCGCCCTCGACATGCGGATGAACCCCGACGACGCCGTCAGCGCCGCCGACATCGTCAACACCTGGTCGCACGAAGACCTCACGCACCTGCTCCGCGATGGCGCTGACGAGCGCTTCGCATCTCGCATCGCGGCCCGCATCATCGACAATCGGCCCATCGCTACGACCGGCGAGCTTGCCGAGATCGTCGTCGCCGCCATCCCCGCCGCAACTCGCCGGACCGGCGGTCATCCCGCCAAGCGCACCTTCCAAGCGCTGCGCATTGCGGTGAACGAAGAACTCGCACAAATTCCCACGGCGCTTCGTGACGCGATTGAACTTCTCGCGCCCCAGGGGCGAGGCGCCGTGCTTTCGTACCACTCGGGAGAAGACCGGCTCGTCAAGCGAGCTATCGCCGAGGCCGAGTCGGGCGGCTGCACCTGCCCGCCTCGGCTTCCGTGCGCCTGCGGAGCCGAGAAGCTCGTCAAGATCGTCCCGCCACGCCAGCGCACGGCGTCGGCCGACGAACAAGCGCGTAACCCGCGTTCGACGAGCGCCCGGCTCCGCTGTTTCGAGCGACAGACCGTCGCATCTGATGCGCAATCGGGCGGTGCCGCATGAGCATGCTTGATGTCGCACGCGCCCACCTGAGCGTCGTCCCCGAACACGAACACGACCACGTCGAAGAGGCCGAGGGCACCCGCTCATTCCGCGTCATCGACGGGTTCGACCGGGCAGCACACTGGGCCCGGCTACTCGGCACGACGCTGCTCGTCACCTTTGTGATCGGACTCGTCGGCGCACTCGTCGTGCACGCATCCCTGATCGAAAACCAGCGGGCGCTTGACGACCAACGACGAGCAATCAGCGACATCGAGACGGACACCGAGGCACTTCGACACGAGCTTGCTGAGCTCGAAGCCCCTGCCCGGATCGTTGCTGAGGCTCGGGACCTCGGCATGATCGACGCCCCGGCAGTGACCTACCTGCAAATCCCAGGCGGACTTCTCGACGAGCGAACGATCATCGTCGCCGAGAACCAACTCCAGACCGGATGACCACCCGCACCCCCTCGCGCGACCGGCGCCGTTCCAACGAGAACGCGACGCGGTCCGGCTCGCGCACCCAGAGCGCTAGCCGTCGAACCGGACGGTCCGAACGTCCCGCTGCCCGTCGGGCGATGGAAGAGCGGGCGCGTGCGCAGCGCTCGGGCACGTCCACCAAGAACCGCACAACCCAGACGCGTGCCAAGAACCGCACAACCCAGGCTCGCTCAAGCCAGGCCAGAGCAACACAGTCGCGGGCGAAACGATCGCAGCCCCGTCCCGCCACAGGCGCTCGCCCCGCAGGGCGGCGCCTGTTGGCGGTGCTGCTGATCATCGTCGCATGCGCGGGCGCATTGGTCTACCGACTCGTCGACCTCCAGCTCAACAACGCCGAGACGTTCGTTGAGATCGGCCGCCAGCAGCGCTTCCGGACCGTGCAACTGGCCGGCGGTCGCGGCGACGTCCTCGACCGCAACGGCAACACCCTCGCCACCTCGCTCCCGGCCACATCGTTCTTCGTCGATCCAGAGTTCGTCGAAGATCCCATCCGCGATGCTGCGCTTCTGGCGCCGCTGCTCGGTCGCTCTGAAGAGGACGTGCGCGAGCTGCTCAACCGCGACAGCCGCTTCGCCTGGCTGACCCGTCAGGTCAGCGACGCCACCGCAGCCCAGATTCTCGCCCTCGACATTCCCGGCGTGTTCACGACCGAAGAGCCGACCCGCTTCCATCCTTCTGGCACTGCGCTAGCACGTTCGGTGATCGGCAACGTCGACATCGACAGCCTCGGACTCAGCGGGGTCGAGATGATCCACAACGACCTGCTTGAGGGCAAGCCCGGCGAGCTATCGATCGAGATCGGCGTGAACGGCGATTGGATCCCTGGTGGTCCCGAGATCATCGAACCTGCCGTCCCTGGCGCCGACGTGGTGCTCACGCTCGACCGGTCCCTGCAGTTCGAAGTCGAACGAGTGCTGACCCGTCAGGTCGAAGCAATGGACGCCCGCGGCGGCGTCGTGCTCGTCACCGAACCATCGACCGGCGAGATCCTCGCCATGGCCAACGTCGTCCGCAATGACGAAGGCCAGGTCGTCTCGACCTCGCTGAACATGGCAACGAGCTGGGCATTCGAGCCAGGCTCGGTCATGAAGGCAATGACCTTCGCCGGTGTGCTCGATGCAGACATCGCCGACACGACGTCACGCATGACGGTCAACGACACCTTCGAGCTGTACGACGCCGTGTTCACCGACTCGACGCCCCACGCTCCGGCTGACTGGACGGTTTCGGACATCGTCACCGTGTCCTCGAACGTCGGCACGATCCACTGGGCCGAACGGCTCGGCGGCGCACGACTCGACCACTACCTCCGTTCGTTTGGCTTTGGCCGGTCGACCGAACTCGGCTTCCCGGGCGAAACGTCTGGTCTGATGATCGAGCCCGACATCTGGGGCGGTGTCGCCACCGCGACAACCGCACTCGGGCAGGGCATCTCGGTGACGCCGGCGCAGATGATCGCGGCCTACAACGCCATCGCGAACGACGGTGTCTATACGCCGCTGCAGCTCGTGCGAGAGGTTGTGCGCAGCGACGGCACGCACGAAGTTCCTGCTCCGCCCGAACAGCACCGAGTTGTGTCGAGCGAGACCGCCGTCCAGGTCCAGGCCATGCTCGAAAGCGCCGTCTCGGTCGGTACCGGCACCAACGCCCAGGTCGAGGGCTACCGAGTGGCCGGCAAGACGGGTACGGCCCGCAAGGCACTCGACGGGGCCGCGGGCTACGAAGACGGCGCCGGCAACTTCCGCTATATCGCAAGCTTCGCTGGGTTCCTGCCTGCCGACGATCCGCAACTGTCGATTCTGGTCACGATCGATCAGCCGACGGCAACGATCTATGCCGGCCACGCCGCTGCACCTGCGTTCGCCGACATTGCGACGTTCGCCGTTCGTCACCTCAAGATCGCACCGCCCGCAACCGTTGGTGCGCAGCACAATGCCGTGCACGTTCCTGATCGACTCGAAGAACGAGTAACTGGTGAAGTCGCCCAAGTTCCGGTCCCCGAGATCCCCGTGGTCGTCGAGGCTCAGACGGATACCGCACCGCCCGCAGCACTCCCCGAGGTTGACGCCGCTCCCGCTGCCAGCCCCGCTCCTGTTGCCGACGCAGTACCCGCAGCGACTGAGCAACCAGCTCCGGCAGTACCGATTGGGCAAGGCGTCGCACCCCAGCCGGTCGAGGCGTCTGGATTCGGAGATGTCGCCGTTGAGGAACAGGGCTAGTCGTGCACCTGGCCGAGGTCATCGACGACCTTCGTAACGCTGGCTTCGAGGCCGAGGTCCGAAGCAACGGCGATGACGGCACCCCCGGTACTGCGGCCACTGGCAACCTCACCGACGCCACCCACGACTCCCGCCAAGCAGCTCCCGGCGTGGTCTTCTGCGCCGTGCCTGGTGCAACGTTCGATGGCCACGACTTCGCGTCGAGCGCAGTGACTGCCGGGTCCACGACGCTGCTCGTCAATCGCTGGGTCGACGCTGACGCAACCCAGATCCGAGTCGCCGACGTCCGCGCTGCGATGCCCGTCGTTGCATCAAGCGTGCACGGCAACCCCAGCCGTGAGCTCGCCGTGTTCGGGATCACGGGCACGAACGGCAAGACCACGACGACGAACCTGCTGGCCTCGATCATGCGGGCCGTCGGCTCCAACGTCGCCGTGATTGGCACGCTGTCTGGCCTCCATACGACGCCCGAGGCAACCGACTTCCAACGACGCCTGCGTCAGGCGGTCACCAACGGCGTCGACGTCATCGCCGCCGAAATCTCATCGCACGCGCTGGAACAGCACCGGGCCGACTCGATCGAGTTCGCCGTCGCTGCGTTCTCGAACCTGACGCCCGATCACCTCGACTACCACCACACGATGGAGTCGTACTTCGAGGCCAAGGCTCGACTGTTCGATGGCCGCGCCACGCACGAACTCATCAACGTCGACGACGAGTGGGGCGCACGTCTGGCCGCCGGCCGTTCCGATGCGCAGACGCTTTCGCTCAACGATGTTCAGATCCTCGAAGCCGGAGCTACCGGAACAACGTTCGAGTGGCGCACCCACCAGGTGCACCTGCCGATTCCCGGCGACATGAACGTGGCCAACGCACTGATGGCCGCCGAAGCGGCACTGCTGCTCGGCGCCGACGGTGCCGCCATCGCAACTGCTCTCGGTGTGACGCCGCAGGTTCCTGGCCGTATGGAACGGGTCGAAGCGACCGCTGCCGTCACTGCGATCGTCGACTACTCGCACACGCCCGACAGCATCGATCGTGCGCTCGCTTCGATTCGCACAAGCTCGCCCGACGCGTCGGTCACGATCGTGTTCGGATGCGGCGGAGACCGTGATCGAACGAAGCGTCCGCTCATGGGTCGTGCCGCCGAAGCAGGCGCTGACCTCGTGATCGTGACGAGCGACAACCCCCGGTCTGAAGATCCCCAGACGATCATCGACGAAGCCGTCGCTGGCATGGCAAACCCCGGGGCCGCGATCGTTGAAGTCGACCGGCGTGCTGCAATCGCAGTCGCAATCGAACAGACCCCAGTCGGCGGCGTCATTCTCATTGCAGGAAAAGGACACGAGCGCACCCAGACGATCGGCGACGCTGTGTTGCCGTTCGACGACGTGGCCGTCGCCCGAGAACTGCTCGAACTTGCTCCCGGAGCTTCCGCCCGATGATTCGCCTCCTCCTCGCCACCGCCATCGGCTTGCTGATCTCGCTGTTCGGCACCCGCTACTTGATCCGCTGGCTGACCCAGCGAAGTGTGGCCCAACCCATCCAAGACGACGGTGTGCAGATGCACCGTGAGACCAAGGCAGGCACGCCGACCATGGGTGGCATCGCCATCGTGCTCGCCATCGCGATTGCGTACGTGATCAGCGACCTCTACAACGGCATCTACACCCGCAGCGGCCTGCTGGTCCTGTTTGCGATCGTTGGCTCGGGTGTCGTTGGTTTCGCCGACGACTGGATCAAGGTCCGCCGCGAACGCAACCTCGGCCTCCGAGCCCGTACCAAGGCCACGGGTCAGCTCATCATCGCCGTCGTCTTCGCCGTGGGCATGGTCACGCTGACCGATGTCCACACCGAGGTCTCGTTCACCCGCTGGGACTCGATCGGTATCGATCTCGGTCCGATCGGCTGGTGCATCTGGGCCGTGCTGTTGATCGTGGGCACGAGTAATGCAGTGAACCTGACCGACGGCCTCGACGGCCTCGCCGGTGGAGCCTCGCTATTGGCCTACTCGTGCTTCACCGCGATGGCGTTCTGGATGTTCGGCAACTTCGACATCTACGACGTTCCCCACGCACTCGACCTGGCCGTCATCGCCGCGGCGGCTGTCGGCGCCTGCGCTGGCTTCCTCTGGTGGAACGCGGCTCCGGCACAGATCTTCATGGGCGACACCGGCAGCCTTGCGCTCGGCACCGGCCTCGCAGCGCTCGCGCTCGCAACCAACACGCACCTGCTGCTCCCGATCCTCGGCGCACTCTTCGTCGCCGAGACGCTTTCGGTCATGATCCAGGTCGCCGTGTTCAAGCGAACCGGCAAGCGCGTCTTCCGCATCGCTCCGATCCATCACCACTTCGAAATGCTCGGCTGGCCCGAGACCCGCGTCATCATCCGCTTCTGGCTGCTCGCCGGTTTCGCCGCCGCCATGGCGCTCGGCCTGTTCTACGCCGACTTCCTCTCCATCCCCGGATCGGTGGGCTGAGATGAAGGCCGTCCTGATGGGTATGGGCGTCACCGGACGCGCCGTCGCTGACGCGCTGCTCGCACGCGGGCATGGCGTCGTCGCATTCGACGACCGCCCGAGCGACGCCGTGCACACTTGGGCTGCCGACAACAACGTGTCGGTCATCACGCCTGGCGCCGACGACGTCTCGACCGCGCTGGCCTCGGCCGACGTCGCCATTCCTGCGCCCGGTCTGCCTGACACACACTCCTTCTTCGCCGATGCCGCATCCGCAGGCGTCGACATCGTGAGCGAGTTCGACCTCGCCGCTGCATGGGACGCACGGCCGTGCGTCGCCGTTACCGGCACCGACGGCAAGACGACCGTCGTCAACCTCATCGACCAAATGCTCACCGCCAGCGGCGTGAGCAGTGCGATGGTCGGCAACACCGACACGCCCTGGGTCACCGCCATCGATGACGCCTCGACCGACGTGTTTGTTGTCGAAGCATCCTCGTTCCGACTTGCCCACAGCCGACGGTTCGCTCCGCAGGTCGCGGTCTGGCTGAACTTCGGTCCTGACCACCTCGACGCACACCGGTCCCTCAAGGAGTACGAAGCCGCCAAAGCCTCGATCTTCGACCACGTCCCCAGCAACGGTCTCGTGATCGCCAACCGCGACGATGAGATCGTGGCGCGCTACGCCGCCGAGGTCACCCACACCACGGTCGAAACCTTCGGCCTCGACGACGGCGCCCATGGCGTGTCGGACAGGAACCTCGTCGTAGGCGGCGAACCGCTGCTCCCGATCGACGATCTCGTCCGGGCGTTGCCTCACGATCAAGCCAACGCCCTCGCTGCATCAGCAGCAGCGCTGGCCATCGGCGCAACCCGAGAGGGCGCCGCCACGGCACTGCGCAACTTCGAAGGACTCGAACACCGCGTCGAGTTCGTGCTCGAACACGACGGCGTTCGCTGGTTCAACGACTCCAAAGCCACCACACCACACGCATCAGAAGCCGGACTGTCCGGCTTCGACTCGGTCGTCCTCCTCGCCGGAGGTCGCAACAAGGGCCTGTCGTTCGACGGACTCGCCTCTCAAGGCGAACGGCTACGTCATGTCGTCGCACTCGGCGAGTCGGCCGACCTCATCGTCGAGGTCTTCGACGGCATTGCGCCAACGACGACAGCCACATCTATGTCTGAGGCCGTCGAACAGGCAGATGCTGCCGCACAGCCGGGCGACGTCGTTCTGCTGTCGCCGGCATGTGCGTCGTTCGATTGGTACCGCAACTACGGAGCGCGAGGCGATGACTTCAAGCGCCTCGTTCGTGAACGATTCGAGGGGAATCGATGACTGCAACGCGAACCGGACGCCGAGCCCAAACCCGGGGTTCTGCAACCCGCGCCAAAGGCCGCTCGGGCACGTCAACGCGTTGGTGGACCCCGCTCCGCAACCCGAGCGTCGTGCCGGGTCGCCGCACCGTCGAGTTCGCTGGCCTGCTCGTGCTGACCCTGGCGCTGACCTTCATCGGCCTGATGATGGTGCTGTCCGCCTCGGCCGTCACCGGTCTCGACGACGCCGGCAGCCCCTGGTTCTACCTGCAGCGCCAAGGCATGTGGGCCGCCATTGGCCTCGCCGTGATGATGGTCGTCATGCGCCTGGACTACCGCGACCTCGCCAAGATGTCGCCCGTGCTGCTCGTCGCCACGCTCGCATTGCTGCTGCTCGTGCTCATCCCTTCGGTCGGCGTGTCAGCCAACGGTGCTCGACGCTGGTTGAGCTTCGGACCGTTCACGCTCCAGCCATCAGAATTCGCCAAGCTCAGCCTGACGTTGTTCGTCGCTGATCTGCTTGCCCGGCGCTCGCATCTGGCGCACGACAACCGCCAAGTCCTCGCACCGGTGCTTGCCCTCGCCCTCGGCATGGCTGCACTCGTCTTGCTCCAGCCCAGCCAGGGGACGGCAACCATCCTCGTGGCAATCGCGATGATCCTGTTGTTCCTCGGCGGCGTATCGATCTGGTCGCTCGGCACGGTCACCATCGGTCTCAGCGGCGCGTTCGTCGCCCTCGCCGTACTCACCCCATATCGCCGGGCCCGCCTGAACGTCTGGGGCGATCCCTTCATCGACCCCGAAGGCGCTGGCTACCAAACCGTCCAGTCGCTGGTCGGCGTCGCCTCAGGCGGCATCGACGGCGTCGGCCTCGGCGAAGGCCGAGCCAAGTGGGGCTTCCTGCCGTTCGCCCACACCGACTTCATCTTCAGCGTCGTGGCCGAGGAACTCGGCTTCATCGGCGGCGTGGCCCTCGTCATGTTCTTCGTCCTGCTCGTCGGCTTCGGACTCCGAGTGGCGTTCAAAGCTCCCGATCGGCTCGGCATGATGCTGGCCGCCGGCATCACGACCGCAATCGCCATGCAGGCCTTCATCAATATCGGAGCGACCATCAACATGTTGCCGATCAGTGGCGTCACGCTGCCGTTCGTCTCGATGGGTGGCTCCTCGCTTGTCGTGAACTTGGCGGCGATGGGCGTCGTGCTCAACGTCTCAAGACATACCGAAGGCTGACCACGTGTCCGGCGAGTTCGAAGCGCTCAGACCCACGGTTCGTGTCGTCGATCTGACGCGCCCGCAACGCGTCCACATCCTCGGTATCGGAGGCGCTGGCATGCGTGCCATTGCACGCGTGCTGCTGGCGATGGGACACACCGTGAGCGGCACCGACCGGGCCGCATCGGAACACGTCGACGCGCTCATCGAGCTCGGAGCGAGTGTCAAGGTCGGCCATGACCATCCGCTGCCTGCGGTCGATGTCGTGACGCGCTCAACCGCCGTGCCCGACGACAACCCCGAGGTGCTCGCCGCTCGTGCGAGCGGCATCGCTGTTCTGGCCCGAGCCGAGATGCTCACCGCCATCAGCGCCGCGCAGCCGTCGATCCTCGTCGCTGGCACCCATGGGAAGACGACGACGTCATCGATGCTCGCCGTGGTGCTCGACGCGGCCGGACGCAACCCGTCGTTCATCATCGGATCCGACGTGGCCTGGTTCGAGACCGGCGCACGGTGGATGCCAGAGACCGAGATGGTCATCGAAGCCGACGAGAGCGACGGCACGTTCCTGGCGTTGCAGGGAGCGCACGCCATCGTCACGTCGCTCGATCCCGATCACCTCGAGTACTACGGGTCACAGGAAAACCTCGATGCTGCGTTCGTCGCATTCGTCGAGGGCATCGACGGTGTCACTGCCGTCTGTATCGATGACGCCGACACCGGCCCGCTGATCGAGCTGTCCGGCGTTGTCACCTATGGCACCCATGCCGATGGCGACCTTCGCATCTCCAATATCACTGTCGACCGGCTGACGACGCACATGGAACTGTCGTGGCGCGGCGAGTCACTCGGCCGATTCAGCGTCGGGCTCCCGGGTCACCACAATGCCCTCAACGCCGCGGGTGCTGCCGCAGTCGCACTGTCGCTCGACGTCGCCGTCGATGCAGTGCGCGACGGCCTGAGCGGCTTCGACGGTGTTGCCCGCCGATTCGAACAACGGGGCCGTGCTGGGGGAGTCACGTTCGTCGATGACTACGCACACCTCCCCGCCGAAGTCGAAGCGGCCATCGCGACCGCAACTGCCGGCGGCTGGTCACGAGTGATCGCCGCCTACCAGCCCCACCGCTACTCACGGACCCAGCTGCTCGGCCACACCTTCGCCAACTCGTTCGGCGCCGCCGATCACTTGGTTCTGGCCGGCATCTATCCCTCGGGTGAAGCCCCTCGCGAAGGCGTCACTGGCCGGATCCTTTTCGACGCCGTTACCGAGGCGACTCCTGATCTTGCGGTCACCTACGGCGAGACACTCGATGACGTCACTCGGGCGCTCGCTGCGGAACTACGTCGCGGAGATCTCTGCCTGACGCTCGGCGCCGGCGACCTGACGACGGTCCCGACCCGGCTCATCGCACTGCGCCACGCCACCTGGGCGGCGGAGCTCGATGCCTCGCTGATCGCCAGCAAGGTCAGCGTCAACGAGCCGCTCGGTCCTCGCACGACGTATCGCGTCGGGGGAGCGGCCCGCACGTTTGTCGACGTCACCAACGCGGCCGACCTCGAAACGGTGGCGTCGCTGGCTCGTGACATCGACGAGCCGATCCTCGTCATCGGACGCGGCTCCAACCTGCTCGTCGCCGATGCCGGTTTCGACGGCGTGGCCATCGCGCTCTCGGGTGAGTTCGAGCAGGTCTCGATCTCCGACAACATCGTCGTCGCCGGGGCGGCCGTTCCGCTGCCGGCGCTTGCCCGTCAGACCGTCGCCGCGGGTCTTGCCGGTTTCGAATGGGCTGTTGGCGTTCCCGGAAGCATCGGCGGCGCCATCACCATGAACGCCGGAGGCCACGGCTCCGACATGGCCGCATCGGTCATCAGCGTTCGGGTACTTGACGCCTCGACGGGCACCGTCGAAACGTGGGATCCGGAACGACTCGCATTCGCCTATCGCGAGTCGGCGATTGCGTCTCACCACCTCGTGATCGATGCAACGCTGCAGCTGGAAGCTGGCGATGCCGAAGCCGGCTCCCGGCTCTTGAGCGAGATCGTGCATTGGCGTCGCGAACACCAACCGGGTGGCCAGAACGCCGGATCCGTTTTCACGAACCCCGATGGGGACAGCGCGGGTCGGCTGATCGACGCAGCTGGCGGCAAAGGCCTCCGCGTCGGCACTGCCGAGATCAGTACGAAGCACGCCAACTTCATCCAAGCCGACGTCGACGGATCGGCGAACGATGTGTTCGAGGTCATGCGAGCTGCCGCCCAACTGGTCGAAGCTTCGACCGGTATCCGGCTGCATGCCGAGACCCGCCTCGTCGGGTTTCCCCCATTGCGGTCCTCCCGTCGAAGCGTTGTGCCCGCGACAATGTCAGGCGACGCACCGTCCATTCAACGAAGCGATCCGGCCAACGGCGGCCCAGGATCGTCGAGCACCGAGTCCATCGCAGACCGAGGGGAATCGTGACCGCATCGACAACTGCTCTGGCGCATCCGCGAATCCGCGAGCGTCTCGAAGCAGTCGAGGACGAACAGATCCGGCGCCGTGTGCGCAAGTACATCGCGCTCGGTGTCCTCGCGTTTCTCGTGTTCCTCGCCTTCGGCATCACTCGCAGCCCGCTGCTCGACGTCGACGAAGTTCGTGTCATCGGAGCGACGACAACCGGACCGAACGCGCTGCGAGCCGTCGCTGGCATCGAGCCGGGTGCGCCACTTGTCGGGCTCGATCTTGAATTGGCGGAGCGCCGCTTGTTGGCCCTCCCCGAAGTCGCGTCGGTCACCTCGGCCCGGACCTGGGACGGACTGGTCACCCTCGAAGTTCTCGAGCGCCGTCGAGTCGCAAACATCACGACAACCGACGGCACCCTCATCGTCGCGGACGACGGCATGGTCGTCGCCCTGACCGAGGTCGTGGACCCGATGTTGCCCTCGATCGCAGGCGCGATGTTCACGACACCCGTCGGAACCATGGTCCCCGTCGAGCTCAATGATGGGCTCGCAACGGCCGCGGCACTGCCGAGCGATATCGCTCGCGTCACCGATCACATCCGGGTCCGTTCCGACAATGTTTCCTTGGTCTTCGTCGGTGGTGGAATCGCCGAGATGGGCGACGCCCGAGAGCTCGAGGCGAAGTTCGATGCGCTCCGAGCCTTCATCGCCCAGGTGAATCTGGGCTGTTTGGAGAGCCTCGATGTGCGCGCTCCCGGTGTGCCCGTGCTGGCTCGGAGTGCTGGATGCTGACCGCCACCGTTTCGATGAATTCGCACCAGAATGCGGAAAACCTTGACCTCAGTGGCCACACTGGCCACACTGACACCACGAAATCTCTACCTCAGGTTCAACAATCGAAGTCTCAACCATTGGTTGAGGGTTCGGGTATTGAACCTCTACTTGAACTTGTGAGCAGTACACTCGCAAGTTCATCCGTGCGAATGGAGCACCAGTGACGACACCAATCAACTACCTCGCGGTCATCAAGGTGGTCGGCGTAGGCGGTGGCGGCGTGAACGCCGTCAACCGCATGATCGATGCGGGCCTCCGCGGGGTCGAGTTCGTTGCCATCAACACCGACGCGCAAGCGCTCCTCATGAGCGACGCCGAAATCAAGATCGACATCGGCCGTGAACTGACTCGCGGCCTCGGCGCCGGTAGCGACCCCGAGGTCGGCGCCGCCGCAGCCGAAGCTCACGAAGACGAGATCCGGACTGCGCTCGAAGGCAGCGACATGGTCTTCATCACTGCCGGCGAAGGTGGCGGTACTGGTACCGGCGCGGCCCCGGTCGTCGCGGACATCGCCAAGTCGCTCGGTGCACTCACCATTGGTGTCGTGACCCGTCCGTTCTCCTTCGAAGGTCGCCGCCGTTCGGTCCAGGCCGAGCAGGGCATCAACCGCCTCAAGGAAAAGGTCGACACCCAGATCGTCATTCCGAACGATCGCCTGCTGTCCATCTCGAGCAGTGACACCTCGATCCTCGAGGCGTTCCGCATCGCCGACGATGTGCTCCACGCCGGCGTCCAGGGCATCACGACTCTGATCACGACGCCGGGTCTGGTCAACACCGACTTCGCCGACGTGAAGATGATTCTCCAAGACGCTGGCTCGGCCCTCATGGGTGTCGGTCAAGCGTCGGGCGAAGAGCGCGGCGTCGGCGCTGCGCGTAAGGCGATCTCGAGCCCGCTGCTCGAGTCCTCCATCGAAGGTGCCCGCGGCATCCTCCTGAACCTCACCGGCGGTTCGTCGCTCGGCATCCTCGAGGTCAACGAGGCCGCCGAGATCATCCAGGGTGTTGCCCACCCCGACGCCAACATCATCTTCGGTACCGTCATCGACGAGAACATGGGCGACGCACTTCGGGTCACGGTGATCGCTGCTGGCTTCGACCGCTGGGGCGACACCCCGGCCCAGCCTGCACCGATCACGACGACCGCAGCAGCGCCCACACCTGCGCCAGCGCCCGCACCCGAGCCGGCGTCGGTCTTCGACGATGATGCTGACGTCTTCGACGAGTTCGCCGATCCGTTCGAAGAGACGCCGGCACCGGCCTCGTCGTCGGGCGACTTCGACGACCTCGACGTTCCGTCGTTCCTGAAGTAAGCCGCTCGCGAATGCGCGAGCTCCTGGCGCGCCTCCTCGATGACGGCCGCCGAGCGGTCATTGCCCATTCGACGCGTGCCGACGGCGATCTGTCTCCGTCGACCGTCGATGCGGCAACGCTGACCGAGCGCCGACGCGCCGCCGTCGGCGCGGGCCCGTGGCATGCCGTGCATCAGGTGCATGGCGACCGTGTCGTCCATGTCGCCGGCGATCCGACGGCTGACACCGATGTGGCAGGTCCTCGTACTAAAGCCGACGCCCTCGTGACCGAGGCATCCAATCAGGTCCTCGCCGTACATTCCGGCGACTGCGTCCCGGTCGGCTTCATCCATCCAGCCGGAGCGGTCGCCGTCGCCCATGCCGGCTGGAAGGGCCTCGAAGCGGGCGTGCTCGCCGCAACGGTCTCAACGCTTCAGGCTGCCCACGGCGACGCGACCATCACGGCTGCGATCGGCCCGCACGTCCACGCCGCAAGCTACGAGTTCGGGCGAGAGGACCTTGAACGCCTCGCGGCCCGGTTCGGCGAAGACATCATCGCCGAGACCACGAGCGGGACACCCGCACTCGACCTCACCGTCGCGACCACGAGCGCACTGCGCAGCCTTGACGTCGGCATCGCAATCACCTCACCCGACTGCACCGCGACGCTCGCCGATGACTACTGGTCCTACCGAGCCCGCAGCGAAGCGGGAAGGATTGCTCTGGTCGGATGGTTGGAGCCGGTATGACCGACGAGCCCGCCATTGACGAATCGCTCGTCGAGCAGTTGGCTGCCCCGCTCGGGGAACGCCTTGCCATGCTGCGCGACCGCATCTCCGCCGCTGGGGGCGACAAGGTGCAACTGTTACCCGTCTCCAAGGCACACCCGGTCGAGGCTGTCGTCGCTGGCCAGCGTCACGGGCTGACGACGTTCGGCGAGAACTACGCCCAAGAACTCGCAGCGAAACACGGCACCCTCGGCCAAGACGCACCCGGGTTCCACTTCATCGGCCAGCTCCAACGCAACAAGGTCCGCCAGATCGCAACGGCAGTGACCGTGTGGCAATCCGTTGACCGCATCCGTGTCGCCGACGAGATCGCTAAACGAGCACCCGGCGCGCACGCATTCGCGCAGGTCAACCTCGCCGACGACCCCGCCAAGGCCGGCTGCAACTTCGAAGACCTTCCTGAGCTTGTCGATCACATGCAAACGATCGGCTTGCAGGTCGACGGTCTCATGGGCGTCGGCACCGCCGCCGACGATGCGGCGACAGCTGGCGGGTTCCGTCGACTCCGCGCCCAAGCCGACGCAATGGGTCTCGCTGAATGCTCAATGGGTATGACCGCCGACCTCGAACTTGCGATCCGAGAAGGATCAACCATGGTGCGAATCGGCACCGCCTTGTTCGGAGCACGCCAATGACAACGACAACGCGAACTGCCCCCAGCGGGCCGGTGACGGGAACCCTCCCCCCGTTGCCGGATCCCGATCAGTACCATACGAACACGCTCGACCGAGGAGCGACACCGATGACCATGTGGAAAAAGACGATGACGTGGCTGGGCCTCGACCCAGACGCCGACTACGAAGCTGAAGGCGGCCAATCCTTCAACGACCCTGCCCTCGGGCACGTCGAAGAAGTCACGCCGGTACCTACGGGCGCACCGCCAGCGTCCACCGCTTCTGAACCGATCCCGACCGAGTTCAGTGCCGTGCGTTCTCTCGGTCCAATGAGCGACGACGGCGACTACACGGGCGAGTACGTGCCCGACAACAAGCCGCTGTCGAACACCTCGCTGCGGCCAGTCGATGTCGTCAACCGAGACGACCCACCGATGGGATCAGTCACCGCCGTACCCGCCACCCCCAATAGCAAGCCGCAGCTGGTCGCTCCCCGTAGCTTCAACGACGCACAAGAGGTCGCTGACCGTTTCCGTGGCGGCGCTCCGGTCATCCTCAACCTGCAAGAAACTGATGCTGAGCTCGGACGTCGCCTCATCGACTTCTGCTCAGGCCTTTGCTACGGGCTTCGGGGCCAGATGCAACGGGTTGGCGACCGGGTGTTCCTGGTGACGCCGGCCGAAGTGCAACTGAGCCCGGACGATCACCGACTCATGCGCGATAGCGGCCTACTCGGCTGATCATCGCTTCATTCGTTCAGCGCTTCTTCGAGGAACCTCGTGGTCATTATCTGCAACCTCATCGGGCTCTATGTCCTGATCATCTTCGTCCGCATCGTGCTCAGCTGGTTCCCGATCGACCCTGATGGTCCGATCGCAACGTTCCACGGTCTCTTGCACCTGCTGACCGAGCCGATTCTCGGCCCGCTGCGCCGTGTGCTTCCCTCGGTGCCGATCGGGCAGATCCGCCTCGATCTGTCACCGATCATCGTGTTGTTCGGAGCCCAGATCCTGCGCGGAGCCATTTGCTAACGACGCTGCGGCGCCAGCCGGTTGCGCCGCTCGATCGAGCAGTGGTTCCGAACCGAACAAGGTTCCCGCAACGGGTCCTCCTCCGGCACTGCTGAACGGGACTACTCTCGCGGGGATCGCAGGACTGTCACGGGGTGAGAGCAAACGATGAGCGACGGCGAGTTTCCGTTCCAGAACTTCACGGTGCGCGCCGAGGGGTATGACCGCGGCGAGGTAGATGCCGCAATCGGTCGTCTTCAAGCTGAGATCACCGAGCAGCGGCGTGCCCTCGAGGCCGCCACACCGGCCAGCACCGTTGATGCTCGCCTGCACGATCCCGAAGGTGCGGTGACCCGCACCTTGGCGATCGCTCAGGAGACGGCGGACCGCGTGCTGCACGACGCCCAGGTCGAAGCTGATCGTCGCCGCTCCGAAGCTGATGAGCAGGCCGCCGGCACAATCGCCGACGCCGACGCTCGCGCTGCCAAGATGATGGCTGACATCGAAACCCAGACCGCCGAGGTCCGGGCCCAAGGCATCGCAGCGGCTCGTAGTGCGATTCAGGTCGAACGCGACAAGGCTGTTGCTGAGCTGGGCCAGATCCGCCGAGTTCGTGACGACATCCGAGCCGAGGCGGTTGAGCTTCGCTCGGTGCTTGAGCGATACGCCCGCCAGGCGAACGAGGCCAGCGAGATCCTCGGTGCCGCTGCGGCTGGCCCGCTGCTGGCGTCGCAGCTGCCGGACTATGTGGCCGATGATGTGGCACTCGCTGGGGTACTCGGCGATGACGAAGTCGAAGACCCCGTGCGGGCTGAAGAGGTGCTCGACAGCACCGATGCCGCCAGCTGGACGAGCGAAGACCCTGCCGAGGTCGCCGTGGCCTCAACGGTTGTGAGCGAAGCATCGTTCGACGATGACATCGCGAGCGCAGACGCTGGCGGCGATCTGGTCTGGGGCGACGACGACGTCGACGTCGACGTCGCCGATGATGCCTATGCGGTTGCTGAGGTCGACGAACCTGCTGTGGTCGAAGCAGCCGCCGACGCGGATGATGACGACTGGTTCGGAAGCGACGAAGACGACGCACCGCTGGCCGACGTCATCTCGATCGATGGCGACAGTGACGGCGAAGCCGCCGAGTTGCCCTCGGATCTCGACGACACGTCGTCGGCATCGTCAGGAGCATTCCTGGCCGAGGTGCGCGCCGCAGCTGATGACGACACGGTGATGCTGCCGCCCGAGAGCGAAGGCGCCGACGATTCCGATCGCTTCCTGTCGGAACTCCGTGGCGTGACCGACCCGGTCAACCTCGACGATGCCGAGCTTGACAGCGACGTCGCCGACCGCTTCTTCGACAGCGAAGACTGAACGCCGCTGTCTGAACAGGGGTAAACGGAACCGTTGCGGGTGCTTGGCACCCGCAACGTTCGCGTTGTGGCTCAGCTGGCTGTCGTGATGGCGAAGCGGATGGTGTGGCCGTCGAGCTCCCCGTCGAAGCCACCCTCGGCGACGTCGCCATAGGTCAGGCTCGTCGCCAAGACCTGTGACGCCAGATGGTCGACATGGGGTTCGAGCCAGCCCTGGACCTCGTCATCGGCCTGGAGTACCAGCTCGATACGGTCGGTGACTTCGAGGCCGCTGGCTTTGCGTGCGTCTTGCACGAAACGTTGGAGCTGGCGGGCGTGGCCTTCGTTGATCAGCTCGGGGGTCAGCTCAAGGTCGAGCACCACGACGGCGTCGCCGCCACTCAGACCGCCAACGGCACCGTCGCCGTTCGGCTCAAGCGCAATCTCGAACTCATCACCCGTGAGCGTCTCGCCAGCGACGTCGACGGAACCGTCGTCGTTCGGTGACCACTCGCCGTTACGAGCCGCGCCGAGCACGGCCTGCATCTGCTTGCCGAGCCGCGGTCCGAGGACCCGGCCGTTCGGCTTGAGCGTGCGGGTCGCAAAGGCATCGAGGTCGTCGGAGAGCGTGACCTGCTTGACGTTGATCTCGTCGCGGACGAGGTCGGTGAACGGCGCCAAGGCGTCGGTGTCGCGACCGGCGATCGTGAGATCGGCCATGGGGATACGCACGCCGATGCCGTGATCTTCACGCAGGTTCAGCGATGCCGAGCAGACGTCTCGCACGCGGTCCATGTTCTCGACGAGCTCAGGGTCTGCCGGAAGTTGCTGGGCGTCGGGCCAGTCGGCCAGGTGGACCGAGTCGCCGCCAGCGAGGCCACGGTGGATCTCGTCGGTAACCATCGGTAGCAGGGGAGCGAGCGCCCGAGACATCGTGACGAGGACCGAATACAGGGTGTTGTACGCGGCCTGCTTGTCGGCAGGATCGGACTCGGCAGCTGGCGCCCAGAAGCGGGAGCGGCTGCGGCGGATGTACCAGTTGTTGAGCGCGTCGGTGAAGGCCTGCGCAGTGGCCGTCGCCCCGGGCAGGTCATAGGAGTCCATGGCCTCGGTGACCGAGTCAACGAACTCGCGGGTCTTGGCCAGGATGTAGCGGTCGAGGACGTCGGTGCTCGACGTGTCGAACTCGGCGGTGATCCCGTCGGCGTTCGCGTACAGCGTGAAGAACGAGTACGCGTTCCAAACCGGATTGATGATCAGGCGGGTGACATCGCGGATCTCGCGGTCGCTGACACGCAGATCGCCGCCTCGGACGATCGGCGATGCCATCAGGTACCAACGCAAGGCGTCGGAGCCGATCGTGTTGAAGATCTCGTCAGGATCGGTGAAGTTGCGCAGCTTCTTGGACAGCTTGGTGCCGTCTTCGGCGAGCACCACGCCATGGCCGATCGCGTTCAAGAACGGCGGCCGGTCGAACAGAGCCGTCGACAAGACATGCAGCGTGTAGAACCAACCGCGGGTCTGGTTGATGTACTCGACGATGAAGTCGGCTGGGAAGTGGTCCTCGAACCATTCCTTGTTCTCGAACGGGTAGTGCACCTGGGCGTACGGCATCGAGCCGCTTTCGAACCAGCAGTCGAAGACCTCAGGCACCCGACGCATCGTCGACTGACCCGTCGGGTCGTCGGGGTTCGGGCGCGTCAGCTCATCGATGTAGGGGCGGTGCAGGTCGGTTGGACGCACGCCGAAGTCGGCCTCGATCTCGTCGAGGCTTCCGTAGACATCGATGCGGGGGTACTCGGGGTTGTCGGACTCCCAGATCGGGATAGGCGAGCCCCAAAAGCGGTTGCGGCTGATCGACCAGTCACGGGCACCTTCGAGCCACTTGCCGAAGCGTCCGTCACGCACGTTGTGCGGTACCCAGTTGATCTCTTGGTTCAGTTCGACCATGCGATCGCGGAAGGCGGTGACCTCGACGTACCAGGACGGCAGGGCGCGGTAGATGATCGGCGTGTCGGTGCGCCAGCAGTGGGGGTAGTTGTGGTCGTAGGTCTCGTGGCGAACGACCACGCCCGCCTCTTTGAGGTGGGTGATGATCAGCGGGTTGGCGTCGAACACGTTCGTGCCGGCCCAGTCGGTGACCTCGGAAGTGAACTTGCCTTCGTCGTCGACGGGGACGACCATCGAGATGCCGTGGGCTTCGCAGACGGCCTGATCGTCTTCACCAAAGCCAGGTGCCATGTGCACCACGCCGGTGCCTTCGGTGGTGTCGACGAAGTCAGCGCCGAGCACGCGGAACGAATCGGCATGTCCTGCGAAGTACGGGAAGATCGGCGTGTAGGTGCGCTCGATGAGCGCGCTGCCTGGCATGGTGCCGAGCACGGTGTGCTCGCCGAGTTCCTTGGCGTACTTGGCGATCGCGGCGCTGCCGATCACGACCAGGTCGCCAGCTTCGGTCTTGACGATCGAGTAGTCGATCTCGGGGCCAACGGCGAGCGCAAGGTTCGAGGGGAGCGTCCAGGGGGTGGTGGTCCACGCAAGCAGACGCATCGGGCCGTGTTCTTCGACGCTCGGGTCGCCGTCGACCGGGCTCAGCTCGAACCCGACGGTGATCGCCGGATCCTGGCGAGGGCGCGTGGCGTCGTCGAGACGGATCTCGAAGTTCGACAGCGGCGTCTCAGCACCCCAGGAGTAGGGCATGACCCGGTTCGCCCGGTACACCAGCCCCTTGTCCCAGAGCTGCTTGAACGCCCAGATGACGCTCTCCATGTAGGAGAGGTCCATTGTCTTGTAGTCGTTGTTGAAGTCGACCCAGCGAGCTTGACGGGTGACGTAGCGCTCCCACTCTGACGTGTAGCGCAGCACTGCGGAGCGGCAGTACTCGTTGAACTCGGCGATGCCGTACTCGGTGATGGCTCGGCGGCCAGAAACATCGAGTTCTTGTTCGGCGCCCATCTCTGCGGGCAGGCCATGGCAGTCCCAGCCGAAGCGGCGTTCGACGCGCTTGCCGCGCATCGTTTGGTAGCGGGGAATGACGTCCTTGATGTAGCCCGTCAAGAGGTGCCCGTGGTGGGGAAGTCCGTTCGCGAACGGTGGCCCGTCGTAGAAGACGTACTCGTCAGAGGCGGGTCGAGATTCGACCGACGTCGCGAAGGCGTCCTCGTCCTGCCACTGGGCAAGCATGCGTTCTTCGAGGGCGGGAAGGTCGAGTTTGGGGTCAACCGTGGGATAGGGGGTCTCAGCGGTGCTCATGCGTGATCCGGTCGTTGAAAATGGCGGGCTCAGACTACCGCCGTATCTCGATGGCCCCGGGGCCATTACGTTGGCTATACTCCTGCCGCCCAACATCTGGAAGGGTGGCGATGGCAACCAAGAAGAAGCCAGCCAGCAAGGCGACGGCGAAGAAGGCAGCGGAAAAGAAGCCCGCGGCCAAAAAAGCAGCCTCCAAGAAGGCCGCAACCAAGAAGACAGCGGCTAAGAAGACTGCAACAAAGAAGACTGATGCCAAGAAGGCCCCAGCCAAGAAGGCGCCGGCCAAGAAAAGCGCCGCCAAGAAAGCCACTGTGAAGAACGAGCCCCGCAAGTCCCCATTCGGCGAAAAGTTCATTGCCGCGCAGAAGGAAGCGCTCGAGTTCCAACGCGCTCGCTACATGCGTTCAGCGAAGACCTGGAAAGAAGAGGCCGACAGCCTCCTCGAAGGTCGTGAACCAGGCGACGTTCAGTTCGATGAAGAGTCCGGCGAAGGC
Source organism: uncultured Acidimicrobiaceae bacterium (assembly GCA_964513315.1). Classification (GTDB taxonomy): domain Bacteria; phylum Actinomycetota; class Acidimicrobiia; order Acidimicrobiales; family UBA10347; genus UBA10347. The sequence goes on from CAZEMU010000002.1 coordinate 31,143, forward strand.
GACACGCTCGCGATCGAGCGTGAGCGCGATCTTGCGCTCAGCAACTCGGCCCAGGCCGCAGTCGAAGAGATCAACGAGGCGCTTAAGCGCATCGAAAACGGCTCGTACGGCATCTGTATCACGTCGGGCAAGCCGATCCCCAAGGAACGCCTCGAAGCGATTCCCTGGGCCGCCGAGCGGGTCGAAGAGAAGGCCGCCGGTTTCGGTCGTCGCTGATCGCGAGTCCGCGATCATGCCTGCATCGAAAACTGAGCCTGGCGAGACCCACTCCGTTGGGGTGCAAGCTGCGCCAGATAACGCACGTTTGCGGCTCGTCGCCGCGGTCGGCGCCGTCGTGCTGGTCCTGGACCAGATCACCAAGATCTGGGCAGTTGCCGCGCTCGATGACCGCATCATCGATCTGTTCTGGACGGCCCGGTTCCGTCTGATCTACAACACCGGCTCGGCGTTCTCGCTGGGCGAGGGCATCGGCCGCTGGCTGGGCATCCTGATCGCGTTCGTCGTTGTTGGCGTGCTTTGGTACGCCCGCACGTTGCCCGACCGCCGGGCTCGTTTCTTGCTCGGCATGATCGTCGGCGGAGCAATCGGCAATCTGATCGATCGGATCTTTCGGGCCGATGACGGATTCCTTTCCGGAGGCGTCGTCGACTTCATCGACTTCCAGTGGTGGCCGGTCTTCAACATTGCCGACATCGGCGTGGTGTGTGGTGCGATCGGCCTGGCAGTCCTGTCGTTCTTCCTGCCCGAGGCTGCAGGGGCGCCGACGGGCGATGCCGACGGATCCGATGCCGAGGGATCCGATGTCGACGTATCGGATGCCGAGGGATCCGATGTCGATGACGTAGATAGTGATGTCGCCGCTGATGCTGAGGACCGCAAGAACGATGTTGAGCTCGAGGCCAGCAACGACGGCGACGAGTGAGGCGACATGAGTGACACGGACGGTCCCCAAGGCGTTGCAATTGACGAAGAGCTCCCCGACGCGCTCGATGGCGAACGCCTCGATCGCATCGTGTCGATGCTCGACGGCTGCTCCCGGTCCGCGGCCTCGCAGCTGATCGAAGGCCGTTCCGTTCGAGTCGATGGTCGGGTCGTCACCCAGCGTTCGTTCCGAGTTGCGACCGGTATGCGCATCGCCTTCGCAGGCACGGTCGAGGCCGAAGTCGTGATGTTGCCTGATCCCGACGTCCCGTTCGAGGTGCTCTATAGCGACGATGACATCATCGTCGTCAACAAGCCGCCTGGCGTGGTCGTGCATCCGGGCGCAGGCCGACCGGACAAGACGCTCGCCAACGGATTGCTCGCCCGGTTCCCCGAAATCGCCAGCGTCGGCGAAGAGATCCGACCGGGAATCGTGCATCGCCTCGACGCCGACACGAGCGGACTGCTCGTCGTCGCCCGGTCCGCACCCGCCTATCCGGTGCTTGTTGACGCCATGTCAGCCCACCTTGTCGAGCGGGTGTACGCCGCGCTCGTCGATGGCCTTGTGGTCGATGACCGAGGTGTGGTCGACGCGCCGATCGGTCGGGCGTCGAAGCAGCGCACCAAGATGGCCGTGACCAACGATGGCCGCTGGGCTCGCACGCACTACGAGGTCGTCGAACGCGATCACCGCAACAAGGTCACCTGGCTTCGATGTGAGCTCGAAACCGGGCGCACCCACCAGATCCGTGTCCACCTGGCCGCTATCGGGCATCCGGTGCTCGGCGACACGGTGTACGGACCTCGGACCGGCAGCCGCGATATCGATCGCGTTGCCCTCCATGCCCATCGCTTGGGGCTGCGTCATCCGGTCACCGGCGAAGAACTCGAGTTTGAGGCGCCGCTGCCCGACGACATGGTCGCCGCCCGCAACGCTCTCTTTAGCTAGACCCGGCGTCAGGCCAGGGGCGAGAGCCCGCCGTCATCGATGCGATGTCGGCCAGGCTGAACGAGTCCAGCAGCTCGCGCATTTGTGCGCCGACGTGGCCCCAGACGGCTAAGAGCACGCACTGGCCTTCGTGGTCGCAGGCCCCGTCGGTGTGTGGCTCGCCGAAGTCGCCGGCCGTGATCGGTCCGTCGACGGCGCTGACGATGTCGCTCAAGGGCAGGTCCTGAGGTTCGCGATTTAGCATGTAGCCGCCGCCAACGCCTCGCTTGGATCGCACGATGCCAGCGCCTTTGAGCGCCAACAGGATCTGCTCGAGATACGGCTGGGGAAGCCCGGTGCGTTCGGCAATGTCACGTACCGAGACGGGTTTGGTCCGGTCTTCGCGCATGGACATCGACAAGAGGGCTCGGCAGGCGTAGTCGCCGCGGGTCGAAACGCGCACGTCCCTATCGTAGGTGTGCTGGCCGATCCAGACACGGCCGAACGATCCGGTTGCGCCAGATTGGCGCGGACGGCGCCGTGATCGGCTTCACTGGTCGCAATGCATGCAAGCGACGGGCCGACCGGGCTCAGCCTCGACGAGGGCACCGCGACCGTCGGAAAGCCGTGGGGCGATGGCGAAGAGTTCGTGCTGCCGGACTACGACGCAGGCTGCATCTCGAACATCGTTCCGGCGCTGCTCGAGTATCCGCCGCTCGGCGATGGCTGGATGCCGCCCGGTGTCGCTGAGGCCGAACAAGTCGTCCTGCTGGTCATCGACGGGCTTGGCTGGCATCAACTGCAGGAACGCACCGAACTCGCGCCAACGTTGGCCGGCGCAACCGGGGGACCGATCACCACGGTGGCTCCGTCAACGACGGCCGCGGCGCTGTCCTCGATCACGACCGGCGTTCCGCCCGGCGAGCACGGCGTGGTCGGTTACAAGATTCGTGTCGGCGGCCAGACGCTGAACACGCTGCGCTGGAGCACCGGGACAGGCGACGCCCGCAAATCGATCCCGCCTCGGGACATCCAGCAAGTGCCCGCGTTCGGCGGTCGGGCACCCGTGGTCGTGAACAAGGCCGAGTTCGTGGGCTCGGGATTCACAACCGCTCACCTCGACGGCGTCGACTATCGGTCCTACGGCACGATGGCGACGCTGGTGTGGGAGATCGAGCGAGCGGTCACAGCGGGGGAGCGCTTTGTCTACGGCTACTACGACGGGCTGGACCGGGTCGGTCATGAACGAGGCCACCAGGGTGCCTTCGACGCCGAGTTCGTGTTCGTCGACCGTCTCGTTGCCGATGTAAGGGCGGCAGTGCCCGACGACGTGGTCGTACTGGTCACCGCCGACCATGGCCAGGTCGACACGGCTGGGATGACACGTTCGATCGACGAAGCCGTGATGCGCACAACAACGGCGGTCTCGGGCGAGGACCGCTTCGTCTGGCTGCACGGGCCCGATGCTGACGAGATCGCCCGAGTCGCTCGAGATCACCATGGAAACGATTTCCTCGTCGCGACCCGCGACGAACTGATCGACCGGGGGGTCTTTGGCCGTCGAGTCGCTCCTGACGCACTCGAACGTCTTGGCGACGTCGCGCTGCTGGCCCGAGGCTGCGCAGCGCTGCTGGACCCCACCGGACGCACGCCGAACCTGCTTGGACGCCACGGTTCACTCACGCCAGCAGAGATGCACGTCCCGCTCTTGTCCGTTTGAGTCGCCGCTAGCCTCGTCTCTCGGTACGGACAGGAGCGGCGATGAGCGACGACGGCACAACCGACACCAGCGACCCAGGCGAAACTGGCACCGAAGCCACGGTCGATACACCCACGGTCGAGACCGCAGAACTCGTCGACGACGGCGGCGCTGGTTCGCCCGACGCTCCCGTCCGCAGCGGCGAGTCGATCGAACAACCGGCCAAGGTCATGCGTGTCGGCGCCATGATGCGCACCCTGCTCGAGCAGGTCCGCGAAATCGACCTTGACCAGCCGAGCCGCGAACGCATGCGCGACATCTATGAGCAGTCGATCACCGAGCTCGGCAGCGCACTGTCGCCCGAACTCCACGATGAGCTGCTGCGTCTGAGCCTGCCGTTCTCCGACGCAGAGACGCCGAGCGAGGCCGAACTGGCGGTCGCGAAGGCCCAGCTCGTGGGCTGGCTCGAAGGCCTGATCCAGGGCATTCAAGCGACACTGTTCGCCCAACAGATGGCCGCCCAACAACAACTCGCCACCGTCCGAGGCGGCCTCCCCGCCGGCCAAGCCCCACCCGCCAACGAACCTCCTCCCACGGGTACCTACCTCTAGGGCTTTTGCGCGTTCCGGGTGTGGGGTGGGTGACGACGCTCGTGAGTCGGTATGCCCCACCTCCCTCCCGTTCGGTGGTGACTTGCTGCTAGGTTCCGAATGACACGCCAGTAATTTGCTCCCAAGGCTTCCTCATGGTCGATTCGTTCGCGCACCTTCACGTTCACACTGAGTTCTCGATGCTCGACGGTGCGTCTCGAGTAGGGGAGTTGGCCGCTGCTGCGGCCGCCGACGGACAGCCCGCGTTGGCGATGACCGACCACGGCAACATGTACGGCGTCCTCGACTTCTACCGGTCGTGCAAGGACGAGGGCGTCAAGCCGATCATCGGTATCGAGGCCTACATGGCCCACGACCACCGCAGCGAGCGGCCCAAGCGTCGCGGCAAGCTGGATGACTCGGGCGGTGACACGCAGAGCGGCGCCAAGCTCTACTACCACCTCATCCTGTTGGCCGAGAACCAGACGGGTTACAAGAACCTCATCCAGCTGTCGAGCCGCTCATTCCTCGAGGGCTACTACTACAAGCCCCGGGTCGACTGGGAGCTGCTCGAGCGCTACTCCGAGGGCGTCATCGCCACCACTGGTTGCCTCGGTGGCCATGTTCTCCAGGACCTCATGCGCGGCGACACGGATTTGGCTCGAGCCAAGGCCGGCAAGCTGCAGGACATCTTCGGTCGGGACAACCTGTTCATCGAGATCCAAGACCACGGCATCGGCGCCCAGCATCAGACAAATCCGCAGCTGTTAGAGATCGCCAAATACATCGGCGCACCGCTGCTCGCGACCAACGACTGCCACTACACCCACCAGCATCAGCACGACGCCCACGACGCCCTCCTGTGCGTCCAGACCGGTTCGCTCATGAGCGATCCCGATCGATTCAAGTTCGAAGGCACCGACCACTATCTGAAGTCGTCCGCAGAGATGCGCCACCTCTTCAACCACGTGCCCCAGGCCTGCGACAACACGCTGTGGATCGCAGAACGGTGCGAGCTTGAGATCGAGTTCGGTGACCCGAAGCTGCCAACGTTCCCGTTGCCCGAGGGCTTCGACAGCGACACCGAGTACCTCAAGCACCTCACGTTCGAGGGCGCACGCAAGCGTTGGGGCGACAACCTGTCCGCCGACGTCGTCGACCGGCTCAACTTCGAGCTCAAGGTCATCGACGACATGGGGTTCTCGGCGTACTTCCTCATCACGGGTGACCTGATCGACCACGCCCGCGCCAAGAACATTCGCGTCGGCCCGGGTCGTGGCTCGGCCGCCGGCTGCGCGGTGGCCTACACCCTCTGGATCACCGACCTTGACCCGATCAAGTACGACCTGCTGTTCGAGCGCTTCTTGAACCCCGGACGCAAGTCGATGCCCGATATCGATATGGACTTCGACTCGCGCTACCGAGACGAGATGATCCGCTATTGCTCCGAGCGTTATGGCCGCGAGCACGTAGCCCAGATTGTCACCTTCTCGACGATCAAGGCTCGAGCTGCCGTGCGAGATGCCGCTCGCGTGCTCGGCCATCCCTACGCCGTGGGCGACCGTGTCGCCAAGCTCATGCCGCCGCTCGTGATGGGTCGTGACACACCGCTCTACGCCTGCTTCGAAGAACATCCCAAGTACGCCGACGGCTACGGCATGGCCAAAGAACTGCGCCAGCTCTATGCCGCCGATCCCGAGGTCAAAGAGGTCGTCGACGTCGCCCGAGGCCTCGAAGGTCTCCGTCGCTCCGACGGCATCCACGCCGCCGCCGTAGTGATTACCGACGAGCCGCTCACCGAGTACCTGCCGATTCAGCGCAAGCCCGAATCGGGTCAGGACCCCGACGAGGCACCGGTCGTCACGCAGTACGAGATGGGCCCGGTCGAAGACCTCGGCCTGCTCAAGATGGACTTCCTCGGTCTGCGCAACCTCGACGTCATCAGCGACACGCTCGAGATGATCGAGAAGACACAGGGCATCACCGTCGATATCGACAACGTCGACCTCGAAGACTTGGCAACGTATGAGCTGCTCCAGCGCGGCGACACCATTGGCGTGTTCCAGCTCGAATCTTCGCCAATGCGCGCGCTCATGCGCTCGCTCGCTCCGACGACCTTTGACGACGTCGCCGCACTCGTCGCCTTGTACCGACCCGGTCCAATGGCGATGAACATGCACAACGACTACGCGGACCGCAAGAACGGCCGTAAGCCGATCGAGCTGCTGCATGACGACGCGGCAGAGATCCTGTCCGGCACGTACGGACTCATGATCTACCAAGAGTCCATGATGCGTGTCGCTCAGAAGTTCGCCGGCTACTCGCTCGAAGAGGCCGACAACCTACGCAAGGCCTGCGGCAAGAAAATCCGCGAGGTTATGGCCAAGGAAAAGGCCGGCTTCGTCGAAGGCTGCGAGAAGACTGGCTACGGCACAGCCGTCGGCGAGACCTGGTGGGAGGTCATCGAACCGTTCGCTGACTACGCCTTTAACAAGAGCCACAGCTACGGCTACGGCTTCGTTGCGTTCCAGATCGCCTACCTCAAGGCGCACTATCCGGTCGAATACCTCGCCTGCCTGCTGACGAGCGTCAAGAGCAGCCTGGACAAGGCCGCCGGCTACCTCCACGAATGCCGCATGATCGGCATCCCGGTCGAGGTCCCCGACGTCAACCAAGCCGAGATGAACTTCACGGCTGCGCTCAGCGCAGAGACCGGCAAGCCCGACCGGATCATCTTCGGTCTGTCTGCAGTCCGTGGTGTCGGCGAAGGCCTCGTGGCCCTCCTCGTCGAAGAACGCAACGCCAACGGGCCCTTCATCGACTTCTACGACTTCTGCGAACGTGTCGATCCGTCGGTGCTGAACAAGCGCACCATCGAAGCGCTTATCAAGGCCGGTGGCTTCGATGCCATGGGCTACGGGCGCAAGGGCCTGCTGCAGGTCTTCGAAACAATCATCGATCTCACGCTCGCCCGTCGCCGTGAACGCGACATGGGTATCCAAACCCTGTTCGGCGACTCGCCCGAGCAGACGGGCTTCGAAGAACGCCCGTCGGTCCCAGACCTGTACTTCGACAAGTCGCCTCGCCTTGCTTTCGAAAAGGAAATGCTCGGCCTGTACGTGAGCGACCACCCGCTCATGGGCATCGAGGCCGCGCTGCAACGCAAGAGCGACTGTTCAGTCGCTGCGCTCAAGGAACTCAACGACGGAGACTTCCGCTGCGTCGGCGGCGTGATCACGAATCTGCAGCGCAAGTTCACCCGCAAGCAAGACCTGATGGCCGTGCTTGAGCTCGAAGACCTCGAAGGCTCGATCGAAGTCATGGTCTTCCCACGAGCGATGGAGAAGTTCGGGCACACGCTTCGCGACGATGCCGTTGTGCTCATCCGTGGCCGGGTCAAGGCCGACGATGACGAACGCAAACTGATCGCGAACGAGGTCGAGATCTTCGAAGCGCCTGAGCGCCAGTCTGCACTCAAGGTCAAGCTGACGGCCCGCTCACTTGAGCAGCGCCGCCTCGATGAGCTCAAAGAAGTCCTGCTACGCCACCCCGGCGAATCCGACGTGCTCGTCGAGCTCGGACCACGCACCGTCGTGCAGCTTTCGAACCGGTTCGCCGTCACGCCTGCTCCCGCGCTGATGGGCGAACTGACCGTGCTGCTCGGCCCCGAAGCCGTCTCGCTCTGACCCCGTTCGCGTGCCGTTCACGGCGCGACCCGGCAGGTCGAGTTGTCGTTGGCCCCGCGACCTGAGACAATCGAAGCGGAACATCCGGCTTGTCCGGGTGGGGGAAACGTCTCTGGGGGCTGAGAAAACATGGCGCTTGAAGTCACGACGCAGGATTGCACTGCGGTCACCGACGCCGAACTTGAAGAGATGGCGGATCTGGTGGCCGAAGGGCCGAACCCGTTCTCCGTCGGACTCTTGTCGAAGCAAACCGAGCTCTGGGTGCTCAGCACCACGGCTCGCGAGAACGGCAAGCTGCGCGGCTACACGTTCGGCACGCTCGAACGGATCGGCGGCACCCCGTCGGTGCTGATCGGCCTCGGCGCGGTCATCAACAACGGCAAGCGGGCAACCGTGATGCGGGGGCTCATGAACGAGCTCTACCACCGTGCGCTGATGGCGTTCCCCGACGAAGACGTGCTCTTCGGCGCCCAGTTCAATGACCCTTCGGGCTTCGACGCCTACAAGGAACTGGCCGACCACATTCCTCGCCCCGACTACAAGCCGAATGGCGAAGAGCGGGCCTGGGGCCGTCGCTTGGCCAAGCGCTTCCAGATCGGCAACAGCCGCTACGACGACCGCTCGTTCAAGGTCACCGGCAACGGCGATCAAGCAACGGTGTTCGACTACACCAGCCTCGACCCCGAGTCGCTCAATGCCGATGTCGTGGCGATGTTCGCCGACATCGACGCATCCAAGGGCGATGCAATGGTCGCGCACGGCTGGGTCGCTCCTGAGCGCCTCGCCAAGCTCGGCAGCTGATCACGCTCGCATCCCGCCCGACCCGAACCGGGTGGGCGGGCTCAAGGCAGCTGTGAACGAATCCTCGTCGTCACTTGACGAAGCTGGATTCGTCGCGACTGTGCGCGCCCGTCGGATGGTGCGCAACTATCGAACGGATCCGGTTGCGCCCGAGCTGCTCGATGGGTTGCTCGACTTGGCGCGCCGTGCCCCATCGGCGGGCAATACAGCTGGCACCCACTTTGTGGTGCTCGAAGGGCCTGAGCAGACCAGCCGGTACTGGGATACGACCCTGCCGGCAGAACGTCGGCAGGACTTTCCGTGGCCTGGCTTGTTGTCTGCCCCGGTGCTCGTGCTTCCATGCGGCGATGCCGACGCCTACGTCACCCGATACGCCCAGCCCGACAAGGCCCGGACCGGACTCGGCGAAGGGGCAGATGCGTGGGGGATCCCGTACTGGCATGTCGATACGGCGATGGCCACGATGACGTTGCTGCACGCCGCCGTCGCCGCGGGACTGGGTGCCCTGTTCTTCGGGATCTTCGACAACGAGGCAGCGATCTGCGCGGAACTTGGCATCCCCGAATCGGTTCGACCGATCGGCACGGTTGCCCTCGGCTATCCCGCCGATGACCAGCGCACGAGCTTGTCGGCCCAACGTGGTCGACCACCGCTGAGCGAACAGGTGCATCGAGGTCGCTGGTGACGACGTTCGGACAGTGGGTCGCTGGTGCCCGCCCCAAGACGCTTCCCGCAGGAGCGGTTCCGGTTGCGGTCGGAACCGCAGCTGCTGTGGATCCCGCGCTCGGTTGGGACGGCGGAACGATCTGGTGGCGAGCGATCGCAGCGCTCATCGTGGCGCTCGCCTTGCAGATCGCGACGAACTACGCAAACGACTACAGCGACGGCATCCGAGGCACCGACGACGACCGAACCGGCCCGTTGCGGCTGGTCGGCTCCGGTGTCGCTCCAGCCCGCTCCGTCAAGATGATGGCGCTCGCCTGGTTCGGTGTCGCTGGCCTCGCCGGCTTGCTCCTTGCCCTCGCAGTCGGCTGGGAGCTCTTTGTCGTCGGCGCGATCTCGATGCTCGCCGGCTGGTTCTACACCGGTGGGAGCAACCCCTACGGCTACCTCGGGCTCGGCGAAGTCTTCGTGTTCGTCTTCTTCGGACTGACCGCGACGGTGTTCTCGGCCTACGTGCAACCGGGCGGCTGGTCGGCAACCGCATGGTTGGCCGCCGTCGCCGTTGGCTGTCTTGCTACGGCGTTGATGGTGACGAACAATCTGCGTGACATCCCGACCGATGCGGCCTCGGACAAGAACACTCTGGCGGTGCAGTTGGGCGACGCGAACACACGCCGCTTCTACGCTCTGCTGCTCGTGCTGCCGTTCGTCCTGGTGCTCGTCATGGCCTTGGACCGTCCCTGGGCGCTCTTGGCACTCCTGGCCGTTCCCGCAGCTGTCCTGGCGTTGAAGCCGGTTCGATCAGGAGCGGTTGGACGTGACCTGATCCCGGTGCTCGAGGCAACCGGCCGTACACAGCTGATCTACGGCGTGCTGCTCACGATCGGCCTCTGGATCGGCTGACGATCCAAACGATCTACGGATTGGACGCTTCGGTCTGCTCCGAGCAGAGTTGACGGATCCGGGAACCCAAGAGCCCAGCGACCTCGGCTTGATAGACTGACTGGCTACTTGGTTGCAGTGATGAGCTGCACGAGGCCGCCGTTGAGCTGCTTGTGGGTCACGTCGGCGAATCCTGCCGCCCGGACCTGAGCGGATAGCTCTTCGGGCTCGGGCAGGTACGACAGCGATCGAGGCAGATAGTGGTAGGCGTCGGCGTTCGAGAGTAAGCCGCCGATAAACGGAACGGCCTTACCGAAGTAGATGTCGTAGCCGAAGCGCAAGAACCGCGACCGTGGCCGGCTCACGTCGAGGAGCGCGATGCGGCCGCCAGGGCGCACGACACGAGCGAGCTCAGCGAAGAACGGGTCGAGTTCAACGAAGTTCCGCAAGGCAAAGCCACACGTGACGCCGTCCATCGAACCGTCGGGGACGGGCAGCGCCAGTGCATCGCTGTGGACCAGGGGAGCTGTGGTGCGCGCGTGGGCGAGCATGCCGAACGCCAGGTCGAAGCCGATCGGGCGGTGGTCTTGCTCGGTGAGGGTGCGGCAGAAGTCGCCGGTGCCGCACGCGAGGTCGGCGATGACCGAACCCGATGGCAGTGCGAGATCTTTGATGGTTCGGTTGCGCCAGCGGACATCGAGACCGAAGGTCATGATGCGATTCACGAGATCGTAGCGAGGCGCGATGGTGTCGAACATGGTTCGAACGCTGGCGACCTTGTCGTCGCCGGTCGGGAGCGGATCGTCTCGTTGGGGGATGCCCATTACTGGAACCACGTCTTGACGTAGCTGCGGCTGATCGGATGGATCAACAGCGCGAAGTAGGCCACGGGGAACACGATGCCGATCAGGAAGTCGACGCTGAACAGCACGCCTCCACCTGAGAGCAACACGTAGGCGCCCAGGGCGAGCATGCCGATGCTCGACAGCACGACGGCCACGTACCAAGCGACTTTCTTATCGTTGGCAATGCCAACCGTCGCGGCGAAACCGAGCAGGACGGCCACGAGCCCGATGGGATTCAGCCAGGTGCCGCTGAGGACGGAGAAGACGACCCCGATGTAGCCGAGCGATACGGCCATCGAGAGGGTTTGCGGATGCATGCGGTTCATCCACTGCAAGTTCTGCACCCGCTCAGTGTGCCAGCCCACATGGCCTGGTGCGGCGCGCTACGAGCGTGGTGTCAAACGCCACTCGCTGTGTGCAACTTGTCGATCAGGCTTGGCGAGTCTTGGACCCCAAGGTGACCGGCGTGGCCGAGTTGGCCTCGTTGCGATGACGGGCGGCGAGCTGGCCGCAGGCGGCATCGATATCGAGCCCTCGGGTACGTCGCACCGTTGCGGTCACGCCTTGGTCTTCAAGAAGGTCACGGAACTTATAGAGCCGCTTGGGTGGGGCGCCACGAACGGGATAGCCGGGCGTGGGATTCAGCGGTATGAGGTTCACGTGCGCTCGGGTACGACGAGCCACACGGGCCAGCTCTTCGGCGTCTCGGTCAGAGTCGTTCACGTCGTGGATGAGCGCCCACTCGATCGACACGCGACGGCCCTTGCGGTTGCGGTATTCGTTCATCGCATCGCAGAGCGCATCGATGGGGTAGCGCCGATTGATCGGCACGAGCTCGTCGCGCAGCTTGTCGTTCGCTGCATGCAGGGAGACGGCGAGGGTGACGGGCAGATCCGCTTCGGTGAGCTTGCGAATGCCGGGGATCACACCCACGGTCGACACGGTGATCGACCGGGCGGACAGGCCGAGGTCACCGTGGAACCGCTTGACGGCTTTCCACGTGTTGTCGAAGTTCGCCAGTGGCTCGCCCATGCCCATGAACACGATGTTGGACACGCGGCGATCTCCAGCGGCTCTCGCTGCTGTGACGACCTGTTCGATGATCTCGCCGGAGCGGAGGTGACGGTCGAAGCCAGCCTGGCCGGTGGCACAGAACCCGCACGCCATCGCGCAGCCCGCTTGGCTGCTCACGCAGACCGTCGCCCGATCGGGATAGAGCATCAGCACGGTCTCGATCTGGTGGCCGTCGTGGGCCTTCCAGAGCCACTTGAGGGTCTGGCCCTTGTCGGCTTCTTGGACTTGGACCTCGTTCAGTGCGAGCGGCGCAGCTTGGTTCAGGTGAGCGCGGAGCTTCTTGGGGATCGTCGTGATCTGGTCGGGGTGGCGCAGGTCGCTGTAGAGGCCCTGCCAGATTTGGTCGACGCGGTAGCGCGGCTCACCATCGCAGAGTTCTGCGAACTCGTCACGATCAAGGTCGTAGAGCGTGGTGCCGGGTCGGCTCAGCTGGTCGATGGGTCGATCGTACGGCGGTAGGCGCGCTCCGTGCGGTGATGGACGAAGCCGATGCGCTCGTAGACGCGATTGGCGGCGTCGTTATCGCTTTCGACATACAACATGCCGTGGCGTATGCCTTGGGCCGCGAGCCAGTCGAGACCAGCACGGGTCATCGGGCTGCCGAGCCCCTGGCCGTGGGCGGACGGGTCGACGGCGATGACAAAGATCTCGCCAAGCACCGGATCTTCGTCGGCGTGGACCTTGGTCCAGCAGAAGCCGAGGATCTCGCCGTTGCGCTCGTAGATGCGGAAGCCGTCGGGGTCGTACCAGTCCTCGCTCATCGTCGCTGCGAGACGCTCCCGGTTGAGGCCAGACTGTTCGGGGTGCCAGCTGAAGGCGCGGTTGTTGACGCCGATCATTGCGTCGGTGTCGTCGTCGGTGAAGGGCCGGGTTTCGATCGTTGCGGGCTCGGCAGGCAACGGGCATCGGAGTTGCCAGAGGTCTCGGAACGCGTCGAAACCGGCAGCAACGGCGGCGCCGTCAGCATCGTCGTCGACGGCATGGATCCACAGCTCGGCGCTGCCGCCACCAGCGGCGGCGATGGTTTTGATGGCAGCGTCGAGTTCGGCGTCGACATCGGTCCCGTCACGCCGGTTGGAGACGTCAATCGTCCAGGTTCCAGACGTTTCATTGCGGGTCGTCGCGACGGTCATAGCCGCGAGACTAGGACCTTGTGTCTGCATCGCCCCCAAATGTGAACGATCCATCAAATTGCACGCTGGGTGCTTGGCAGGCCTCCGTAGGTGTTCTATAGTTCGCCTCGTCGGGTTCCGCCACCCGACCCAAAGGTGACTAGCTCAGGGATCCGCCGCCCTGTGTCGCCAGTGCCGGCGCCCTTCGGGGCGCCGGCTTTCTTTTTGCCCACCAATTCCGCCCATCGAACCGGCGTTTCAGCGCACCGGTTGCGTGTGGGATACCGACGTGCTGGTGCCCCTGACCGCTGATGTGGTCGGTGGGGTCAGCGTTGCCGCAATCTGTGGGCCGGCCCAGGCTGTGCTCAGACGCTGAGTGTGTCGATGAGGTCGAGCAGCGAGCGGCATTCGTGGGTGAGTTCGACGCTGGCGGGGCGATCCGCGCCAGCCGGGTTGAACCAGCACGTTGCGATGCCAGCCGCCTGAGCCCCGGCCATGTCACTCGTCAAACTGTCGCCGATCATCACCGTTTGTGATCGGCGCCCGCGCGCTCCGTGAACACGGTCGAGCTCGTCGAGTGTCAGGTCGAAGATCGCCGGGTCGGGCTTGGCCAGACCGACCTCGTCGGAGATCACGATCGGGTCGAACCAGCGGTCGAGGCCGAGTCGTGCCACCTTGGCCCGTTGCACCGTGGTGAGCCCATTGGTGACCAAGGCGAGCTCGGCCTTCGAGGCGATCGCATCAAGCACGGCGTCCGCTTCGGGGTACAGCTCGCCGTGGGCTCCCAAGCCGTGCTGGAACATCTGGCCGAGCTCATCGGAACTCACGTCGGCCGTGGCGCCAGACGCGCCGAACTCGTCCAAGAGTTCGTCGAAGCGTCGTCGCCCCGCCTCGGCTGGCGTCAGCTCGCCTCGTTCAACGCCAGCCCACAGCCGGCCATTGATGACCTTGTAGCGGTCGAACACCTCGGGGCTCGTCGGCAGTCCCGCCGCGTCCGCACATTCGGCGAACGCCAACCGTTCCGATGCAGCGAAGTCGAACAGCGTCAGATCGAGATCGAACAGCAGCGTGCGGTAGCGCATCGGGAACGGTCCGTCAGCGAAGGGTGTTGAGCGCTCGTTGGATGCGACGCTGAGCGGAACGGAGGGATCGTTCGACGTCGTAGAGGTCGCCCGAGACGTCTTCGCGCTCGATGGCACGCCACCGGTCGGCAACGTCTACGACGCGGCCCTGCAGGTCATCGAGGACGGTTGCGATCGACGACAACTCGGCGGAGTCGCCGCTTGCGCTCGGAGGACCTGCGTCATTGCTCACCGCTGGGTTGTACTCGGTGCATTGGTTCAAGGCAAGGTCCGGCGGCCAGATCATCGACGGCCGAAAAGGAAGCCGACGCGAGGGGCAGGCCCGGGTAGCGTGCTGGGCGTGTTGTTGACACGTCATGACCTGCGCCAGGTGACCGGGAACTACGCCGACGTTCTTCCCCGTCCGCTCGACGATGGTGAGGGGCCGCTCGAGATCGTGCGGTCCATCATCGACGACGTTCGACATCGTGGCGATGACGCCATTAACGAGCTGGGGGAGCGGTTCGACGGATCGGCCGCCGATCCGCTCGTCGTCACTCCTGACTTGATGGCCGCGGCAATCGACCGAGTCGATCCCGACGTGATCGCATCGTTGCGGGCTGCCGCTGCGTCGATCGACCTGTTCCACCGCTCCGAAGCGGGCGCCGATCACGTGCATGAGCGTGACGGCATGACGATCCGCCAGATTCGCCAGCCTGTGGACCGCGCCGGTTGCTATGCGCCTGGCGGGCGTGCGGCGTATCCGTCAACCGTGCTCATGACGGCGGTGCCCGCTCGAGCCGCAGGCGTCGAGATCGTCGTGCTGTGCGTGCCGCCCGGCAACAACGGCAAGGTCGATGACGTCACGTTGGCCGCGGCCTCGATCGCAGGCGTCGATGAGCTCTATGCCGTTGGCGGCGCCCAAGCGGTCGCAGCGATGGCATACGGAACCGAGTCGATCGCGCCGGTCGACGTGGTCGTCGGACCGGGCAATGTGTTCGTTGCGCTCGCCAAACGAGAGGTCAGCGGCGTCGTCGGCGTGCCCTCGTCGTTCGCCGGGCCAAGCGAGATCTGCGTCGTCGCTGATGCCCAGGCTGATCCGCGATACGTGGCCATCGATCTCATGGTCCAGGCCGAACACGGCCCCGACGGACTGTCGTGGCTGATCGCGGCCGACGAAGCCGTGGTCGACGCCGTCGAGGCTGCGATGACCGAACTGTTGAAATCGGCGCCTCGCCGCGAGGACATCGAGGCGACGTTGTCCGAAGGCGGCCACGTTGCGATCGTCCGAGACGGTAACCAAGCCGTCGACGTCGCCAATGTGATCGCTCCCGAGCACCTGCAGCTCATGACCGTCGATGCCGAGCGGCTCGTCGGCCGGGTCCGCCACGCGGGCGCCGTCTTCCTTGGCTCGATGGCCCCCGCATCGCTGGGCGACTACATCGCCGGTCCCTCGCACGTCTTGCCGACGAATGGCACGGCTCGCTTCGGCGGCGCGCTCGGCATCGCCGATTTCACCAAGGACGTGCACGTCGTGACCGTCACGAACGAAGCGCTCGAGTGGGCAG
This sequence comes from uncultured Acidimicrobiaceae bacterium, assembly GCA_964513315.1. Taxonomy (GTDB): domain Bacteria; phylum Actinomycetota; class Acidimicrobiia; order Acidimicrobiales; family UBA10347; genus UBA10347. Next base: position 46,973 of record CAZEMU010000002.1, read on the forward strand.
GGCCGCACGTCGCGACCTTGGCGACCGCCGAGGGACTCGACGCCCACGCCGAGTCGGTTCGCCTGCGCCTCGCCGACATTGCCGCAGGCAAGGGGAGTGGCGCATGAGCTTTCGTCCGCCGGTCCGCGATGACCTGGCTGCACTGCCGGGCTACCACTCGCCCCAGCTCGACGTCAGCGTGCGACTCAACACCAACGAAAGTCCCGAGCCACCTCCGCCCGGGTTCCAGCAGGCGGTTGCCGAGCGAGTCGCCGCGCTCGACTGGCATCGCTATCCCGACCGTGGCGTCACCGAGCTGCGCACCCGTCTCGCTGCGCACCATGCGCCCGAGAACTCTGCGATTGGCATCGACAACATCTTCGTCGCCAACGGGTCGAACGAGGTGCTGCAGACGATCATGCTTGCGTGGGGTGGCCCCGGCCGTTCGATCCTCACGTTCGAGCCGACGTACGCAATGCACGGCCAGATCGCACGAGTGACCGGCACCGGTGTGATCGAAGTCGAGCGCCAGCACGACTTCACCATCGACGCCGATCAGGCGCTCGCGGCGATCGCCGAGCACAAGCCCATCGTCACGTTCCTCTGTTCGCCGAACAATCCGACCGGCATGGTCGAGCCCCGTGAACTCGTCGAAGCCGCCCTCGAGACCGTGCGGCCCTTCGGCCTGCTCGTGGTTGACGAGGCCTACGCCCAGTTCAGCACCTGGTCGGCGCTGTCGATGTTCGACGAAGACGCGCCGCTCATCGTGACCCGCACGTTCTCCAAGACCTGGGCTATGGCCGCCGCCCGGCTCGGTTACCTGGTCGCGCCCGAATGGATCAACGAGCGCCTGAACACGGCGATCTTGCCGTACCACCTCGATGCGGTCTCCCAGATCGCCGGCGAGACCGCGCTCGAATTCGAAGACGAGATGGCCGCACGTGTCTCTCGGCTCGTCGAGCAACGCGGCGTGATTCAGTCGCGCCTCAGTGAGCTTGGCGTCGAGTTTTGGCCGTCCCAATCGAACTTCGTGCTGTTCCGCCCCGATGGCGGAAGTGGCGGCGGCGACGGCAATGCGGTGTGGCAGCGCCTGGTCGACCAAGGAATTCTCGTCCGCAACTGCTCGACATGGCCGCGCCTCGATGGCTGTTTGCGAGTGACGGTGGGATCCAGCGACGAAAACGCTGCCTTCCTCGACGCTCTCGCCGCCATACTGGACTGATTCCTAGGCCTGTCGGCCAACCCACAGTGAGGCAAAGATGACCCGCTCTGCAGAGCGATCGCGCACGACCAAAGAGACGTCGATCGACGTCGCCGTCGACCTCGATGGCGGATCGGTCGACTGCTCGACCGGTATCCCGTTCTTCGATCACATGCTCGACCAGCTCGGTAAGCATGGTCAGTTCGGGCTCAAGGTTCATGCCGACGGCGATCTCGAGATCGACGCGCACCACACGGTCGAAGATGTCGGCATCGCGCTCGGCGCCTGCTTCGGCGAGGCACTCGGCGACAAGGCCGGCGTGCGTCGGTTCGCTACTGCTTCGTGCCCGCTCGACGAAGCGCTCGTCGATTGCGTGCTCGATCTCAGCGGACGCCCGTTCTTGGTCTACGAAGTCGATCCTCCAGGCGAGAAGATCCTCGGCACTCCGCCGTTCGATCCTCAGCTGATGGAAGAGTTCTGGCGAGCGTTCGTCGGCGGGGCTGGCATCACCATGCACCTGGTGCTGCAGCGCGGCCGTAACACCCACCACATCATCGAGTCGCAGTTCAAGAGCGCGGCGCGTGCCTTGCGTGACGCCGTTCGTATCGAAGGCTCCGAGGTGCCCTCGACCAAGGGTGTGCTCTAGGTGGAGCCCACCGTTGCCGTCATCGACTACGGCATCGGCAATCTTCGATCGGCAGAAAAGGCGCTCCAACGAGTTGGTGCTGACGCGTCGCTGACATCGTCGCCGGACGAGATTGCCGCAGCCGATGCGGTCGTGTTGCCGGGCGTCGGCAACTTCGGCCGCTGCATGCAGGCCCTGCACGAATCGGGCCTGGCGGATGCAGCGCTCGCTGCCGTCGAGTCGAAGCGTCCGTTTCTCGGCATCTGCGTCGGCATGCAGATGCTGTTCGAGCACAGCGAAGAATGCCCCGAAGAACCTGGCCTCGGTGTGCTTCCCGGCCACGTGCGGCTCCTGCCAGACACGGTCAAGCGGCCCCAGATGCAGTGGAACCCCGTCACGGTCAAGGACCCGCACCCCGTGCTGCACGTGATCGACGGCGAATGGATGTACTTCGTGCACAGCTACGCCGTGCTCGATTCGTCCGCCGCCCTTGCGACCTGTGACTACGGCGGCCCGATGGTCGCGGTCGCGGGCCGAGACAATGTGCTCGCCACCCAGTTCCACCCTGAGAAGTCCGGCCGCGCCGGTCTTGGTCTGCTCCGCGAGTTCGTCGAGCAGATCCCCGTTCTGGCGCCGAGCCAGACAGACGGAAGCCCGATCACAGGACAAACAGCATGAAGCTCTATCCCGCCATCGATATTCGTGGCGGCAACTGTGTGCGCCTCTACCAGGGTGACTACGACCGCGAAACCGTCTACGGCGACGACCCGGCCGATCAGGCCGCTCGGTTCGCCAACGAGGGCGCCGAGTGGATCCATTGCGTCGACCTCGACGCGGCCCGTTCCGGCGACCAGCAGAACTTGCCGTCGATCGCTGCCGTCGCTGAACGCGTCGGCGTACCGATGCAGGTCGGCGGGGGCGTCCGAACCGTCGAAGCTGCCAAGCGTTTGTGGGATGCCGGGGTAACCCGGGTCGTCATTGGCACCGCGGCGATCGAGAACCCGGACCTGGTCCGTGAACTCGCACCGCAGGGTCAGGTAGCGGTTGGCCTCGACGCATGGGGCACCGACATTGCCGTCGCCGGGTGGGAACAACGCACCGGCAAGGATCTCTTCGAGACGGTCGCGTCGTTCGCTGACGCAGGCGTCGCCGCATTCGTCGTCACCGAGATCGGTCGCGATGGCACGATGGAAGGCCCCGACGTCGACGGCCTCACTCAGGTTCTCGCAACGACGGAAGTTCCCGTCATCGCCAGCGGGGGAGTCGGCGCCATCGACCATCTGCACGCGCTCGCAGCGCTCGAAGCAGACGGCCGCACCCTCGAAGGCGCCATCGTCGGCCGCGCCATTTACGAAGAGGCCTTCACGGTTACCGAAGCGGTCGCAGCACTGTCGGGTCCGTCGACGTGAAGTCAGTTCGCATCATCCCGTGCCTCGACGTGGACAAGGGCCGCGTCGTCAAGGGCGTGAACTTCGTGGACATCCGCGATGCGGGTGACCCCGTCGAACTGGCCGCTCGCTACGACGTCCAAGGCGCCGACGAGGTCATCTTTCTCGACATCACTGCGTCGAATGAGCGGCGCAACACGACGGTCGAGATGGCCCGTCGTGCCGCCGAAGAGCTGTTCATCCCCTTCACCGTCGGCGGCGGCGTGCGCAGCGTCGAAGATGCCCGCAAGCTGCTTCGGGTGGGCGCAGACAAGGTGGGCGTTAACACCGCCGCCGTCGAACGTCCCGAAGTCCTGGCCGAGATCTCGGCCGAGTTCGGCGACCAGTGTGTGGTCGTCGCCATCGACGCGAAGCGGGCCGACACGACGGCCAGTGGCTTCGAGGTCTATGTGCACGGCGGTCGCACCCCGACCGGTATCGATGCCGTCGAATGGGCGGTCCAAGCGACGACGAACGGCGCCGGCGAAGTGCTGCTGACCTCGATGGATGGTGACGGCACTCGGGCTGGCTACGACAACCTGCTCACGGCCGCAGTTGCCGACAATGTGGGCGTGCCGGTCATCGCCAGCGGTGGCGTCGGAACGCTCGATCATCTGGTCGAAGGCGTGCACCAAGGACGAGCCGATGCCGTGCTGGCTGCATCGATCTTTCACTTCGGAGAGCACACGGTGGGCGAGGCCAAGGCGCACATGGCTGCGGCGGGGATCACCGTTCGTCCGTAATCCGGGCGACATCGGAAGAGAAAAGTTCCTCGACGAGGAACCAAAACCAGTCCCTCAAGCGTCTGATGGGTATGGAACAGCATCGATGGAGCGGACATCGACGCCCGAGCGCGTCTCTTTTGGCAGTAGTCGTCACCGTGGTGATGGCGCTCGTTCTGGCTTCGTGCGGCTCGATCGGCACGCCGTCGGCTTCTGACTCGCCGCTAGCGGATGGGGCCGCGACGCCGAGCCCGACACCGACCGAACCAGCGACCGATGTCGATGCATCGACGACGCCCACGCCGGTCCAGATTCCAACGATCGTGCCTTCGACGACGCCGACCGTGGAGGCGACGCCTGGACCAACGTCGACGCCACCGCCGATCCCGACCGCCTCGGGTCAGGCCACGCCGGCCCCGACTGCGACTGCGACGAGCCCGACGAGCACGCCTGCTCCGACGGCGACACCTGGACCGACCTCAGTGCCTCAGCCGACCTCGACGCCGCAACCAACCGCCACGCCGCAGCCAACGGCGACGCCCACCCCGACCGCAACACCGTTGCCAGTCGTCCCCGTCGTGAGCTGTTCGATCGCTCCACAGCGCGCCGTCGCAGTGAAGGAAGCGCTCGTCTTCACGGCGTCGGCCACCCCGGCCAACATTCCGATCTCGTTCGCCTTTGACCACGGCGATGGCACGCTCGATCCTGGCGCCGTGTCGAACGCCTACTACCTGGACCTGGGCCAGTACGACGTTCGGCTGCGATGGAACACGACTGCCGGTGCGTCGGGCGTCGTCGATTGCGGCACCGTCGTCGTGATCGACAGCTCGCCTGCGAACTGTCGTATCGGTCTCGGCCCGGCCGATGGCCTCGGCTGGTGGTGCGGTGACACGTTCTGCCGCCAGGGCAACCCCGACCGGTCGCCCGTTTGTCCGACGAGCAAGCCCTACGGCTGTTACACGGGCATGGACGGTGGCCTGTATTGCATCGACCCACCCGGAGGCGGCGCCGCCAAAGAGTGCTTGGTGGGCCAAGGCCTGGCCGATGGCTTCGTCTGGTACTGCGGTGGCCAGATCTGTCTCGCCACCCAGAGCGTATGCCCGCCGTATCCGATCTACGGCTGCTTCCGTACCGTGGCTGGCCCGACGATCTGCATCGATCCGGCACCCTCGCCGGTCATCGCCTGCACCATCTCGAAGACCCAGATCACGGTGAACGAGGTCATCACCTTTACTGCTGTCCAGACCGGTTCACAGATTCCCGTCGACTTCGTGTTCGACCACGGTGATGGCACCCTCGACCCGACGTCGCAATCGAACGCCTACTACGCGGCTCCCGGTAGCTATCAGGTGCGGCTGAAGTGGACGCACGCCACCGGCAGTGGCATCGAAGACTGCGGCACCGTGGTTGTGAGCTGATCAAACGCTCGCACGGGCCCAGGTGACAACATCAGGGCATGTCCGATGCGCCCGTGGTCTCCATCGACCCAGCTGAGTTCTGGCAGGACCCGTATCCGGCGCTCGCCTCGATGCGAGCCGAAGCTCCGATCTGTTTCGTGCCCGAGCTCAACGCGACGCTGTTGACCAAGCGCGACGACATCAACGTCTGCGAGAAGCACGTTGCCGTCTTCTCATCTGATCAGCCCGGCGGTCTCATGAACGTGCTGATGGGCAAGAACATGATGCGTAGCGATGGCGATGAGCACCGCCAGGAGCGCTTCGTCTACTACCCGGCCATCTCGCCTCGAGAGATCGAAGCTCGCTGGCAGGCGTCGTTCGAGGCCTCCGCAGATGCAGTCCTTGACGCACTCGAACCGCAAGGCGAAGCCGACCTAGTGCTCGCCTATGCGACGGCGCTGAGCGGCGAGGCGCTCAAGGCCATGACGGGCCTGACGAACATCACGTACCAAGAGATGGATGCGTGGAGCCAGGGGATGATCGACGGCATCGCCAACTATGTCGGTGACCCCGACGTCGCGGCTCGATGCGAGCATGCGACGTCATCGATCGACGCGGCTATTGACGAGCGGCTGCCAGAGATCACGGCGACACCGGACCACAGCTTGCTGTCGGTGATGGTGCACGCGGGTATGCCCGAGGACAAGGTGCGGGCGAATATCAAGCTCACGATCTCGGGCGGCCAGAACGAGCCCCGCGACGCGATTGCCGGTGCCGCGTGGGCGTTGCTCACGCACCCGGACCAGCTGGCCATGCTCCGGGCAGGCGAGGTCCCGTGGCTACGTGCTTTCGAGGAGTACTGCCGCTGGATTGCGCCGATCGGTATGTCGCCTCGGCGCATCGCCGCGGAACACACCTATCGCGGCGTGACGTTCGAGCCCGAGGAACGGACGTTTCTGATGTTTGGCTCGGCGGGACGCGACGAGGATCACTTCGGCCGCAGCGACGAGTTCGACATCACCCGCAGCACCCGGGCCAGCTTGCACTTCGGGGCTGGGCCGCACTTCTGCGCTGGCGCGGCAGCGTCGCGGAGCCTGGTCGGCGATGTCGCTTTGCCGAAGCTGTTCGAACGGCTTCCGAACCTGCGACTGGTAGCCGACGTGCCGTTCGGCGGTTGGGCGTTCCGTGGACCGCTCGAGATGCCAGTCGCCTGGAACTAGGCCAGCCGGCTTCCGTAGCGAAGCAGGTTGCCGTCAGGATCGATGTGCGCGCCTTCGAGCAGGCCGTAGGGCGTCGCTTCGGGCTCGGTGAATCGCCCACCCGCTCCGCTGGCTCGCCATGCGACATGCAGCGCAGCAGCGTTGTCGACGAAGAGATACGCCGCGCTCGTGGTGGTGAGCGGGTCGAGGTCAGGCACCTTGGCCAGATGGAACGACACGCCGTCTCGGTCGGCGTAGCCGTACCCGTCGTCGTAGCTGTGGGTCGAGAAGCCGAGCAGTTCGTAGTGAGCGAGGGCGGCGGCGACATCGCGGCACGGCAGAATCGCCGCCAAGCTGTTGAGTCGCGGCCCGGCCTGAGCCGGGTCTGGTGACGCCGGAGTGGCGTGTGGCTGCACCGTCAGCGCAGTTGCTTCGTCGGGCGCCACGATGATGTGGGCAATCAACCCGTCTTCGACCAACATCACCAAGAAGATGGTCATCAGCTCGCCGTCGAGGGCGCCTTCGACGGCACTCACGATGCGGTCGTTCACGGTGGTCGTCGTCGAGGATCGGACCTCGGCGCCGTGGCGCAGCATCGAATCCATCGTGCGGATCACCGCGTCGGCGTCGACGCAGTCGTCCCACTGGCAGCGGTCATGCAGCACCGATCGGAACGTCGCAAGGTCTTGGTCGACCAGGAGTGCCTGGACGGCCGCTTCGAGCTCGGTAGGAGTCGCCATAGCGGAACCGTACTTTGGAGGCGATGCGGTGTCAGCCGTCCGAACCGCGCACGATCAGGCCGAGTGCTCCAAGCACCAGAGCCATGCCCACGATCTGGACGACGTTGACCGTCTCGCCCTCGAGTACGAGCGCAGCTAACGCGACCGACACCACGGGACTGACGAGCGTGAGTTGCGAGACGAGCCCGAGCGGAACCCGAGGGTGCGCCCAGTTCAGCAGCAAGTGGCCGGTCCCAGGGATGGCGACCATCAACGGAATCCACCACCACTTGCCCGGTCCAGGATCAAGGGTGCCGCTGAAGATGACGGCGATCGGCAACAACACGGCCGCGCTGAAGATGAGCGACAAGCTCTGGTACTCGATGGCGCCAAGGTGTTCGCGTGCGCGCTTCGAGGTGACGAAGTACAGCGTCCACGAGATCAAGGCACAGACCCCGAGCGCATCGCCCGCAGGACTCCACGAGGGCGAGTCGACGGATCCGAAGACAACGAGACCGACGCCGGCGATGGCAACGGCGGAAAGCATCCACTCTCGGCTGGTCACGGTCTCGCCGAACCGCTTGGCGAAGAACAGCAGCACGACGACGGGTTGCAGCGCAATGAGCATCGTGGCGTTGGCGACGGTCGTCAGCTGGATCGACGAGAAGAAGAACACGAGCTGGATGCCGAAGATCACGCCGCCCGGTGCAGCACGCCGCAGCGACGCTTTCGAGACGGTGCCGCGGACGGCCAGCAGCATCAGTCCGTAGACGACTGCGGCGCCCCAGGCCCGGTGGAACCCAAGCACGGGCCCGTCGATCCCGGCCGCTTTTGCGACGACGCTCCCGATGCCCATGAGCGTCACTGCCGCTCCGACGGCGCCTAGGCCAAGCCGGGTTGCGTCGGTCGAGGCGTCGGTCACCGACGGAGACTAGGGGTGCGAAGCGACCGCTTGAAGCCGTCGAGATCGATGATCGCGACGGCTACAGGTACATCACCGCACGCACACCAGTGGTCAATTGAGTACTCAAAATGGCTTTGATGGCAACTTCTCACTCCGCCCCCGACCGTGTCGAGAGCAAACGCCCAACGTCGTGGTCGTGTCCGGCCGTATACACACGTTCGACCATCGTTGTGAGCGCCTGCTGGACCAGATCGTCGCCCGGATCGAGATGGGCCAGGTTGTTGCCGAACTGACCCATCCACCACAGCAGGTTCTCGTCGTAGCTGCGCAGGAACCAGGCGCGGTCGACGACAACGCCGCGAGCCTCGAGGGCACCCAGGTAGTGATCGATGAGGTCGGCCTCGGCGTCGCGCCGCTGGTCGATCTGCAAACTGGTCGCAATGAAGCAGCTCACGTCCATCGCCGCTGGTGCACGCATGGCCGTCTGCCAGTCGATGATCGTGACCCGGTCGTCGTGGAACAGCATGTTGTCGATCCGATAGTCGGCATGCACGAGCGTGAGCGGCTCGGTGCTCGCTTGGGCAGACCAGTCGGCGAGCAGGGGAGCGAAGTCCTGCACCCACGCTGCGGTCTGTCCCGGCAGCATCTCTCGGTAGCGCTCGATGAAGGCAGGCAGGTTGTTGATCCAGAGCGGTTGCAGTCCGCCAACGCCGCCTCGGTCAAACCCGGGCATCCACTCGAACTCGGTGGCGCCGCCCCACCATGTGGCATGGATATCGGCGAGCGCATCGATCGCTGCGTTGGCCTGTGCGCTGGTTGCGCCGCCAAAGAAGTCGAACGGATCTGGCTCGATGAACTCGATCGCAAGTGCCCACCGATCGAGCGCCGGATCGCCGAGATTGCAGAAGCAACGAGCCAGCCCGGACACCGTCGCGCTGGCGGCCACGTGCTCATAGAACGCCGCCTCTCGCCCGTACGCGTTGAGCATGGTGCCAACGCGGCGGCTGGCGGGATTCGCCGCAGGCAACTTGAGTGCAAGCCGATCGGGGCGGCTCGAGTCGTCGGAGTCCGGCATGGCCGGGTCGGCGTAGTCGATGTGCACGAGCGCCAGGTCGCCGATCAGCCCCTTGCTGTGCGCCATCGGCTCGATCGTCACCGCCGCGATCGAGTCGTCGATCCGTCCATCATCGATGAGGGTTTGCCGCAACCACGATGGCGTGACCTCAGCCATCGATTCGGGAATCGTCGTGTGCACGCGCCGATGCTAGGTCGGCGGCCGCAAAGCAGGGCAGAGTGCGGCTGGTCGGCGATAGCGTTGGCCCGTGACCAAGACCGCAGAAGACGACACGACGTCGGAAAGCAACTCGTCGAGAAGTAATGGCTTGAACGCCGACGATCGGCTTCCGATCAAGATGCTGAACGACCGCATTCTCGTCAACATCGATCTGCCCGAAGGCGAACGGCGAACGACCGGCGGAATCTTGATCCCTGCCACAGCACAGGTCGGTAAGCGTCTCACCTGGGCCCGCGTCGAAGCCGTCGGACCAAACGTGCGGTCGATCGAGATCGGCGACCAGGTTCTGTTCAACCCGAACGACCGCTTCGAAGTCGAAGTGCGGGGCACCGACTACATCATCTTGCGCGAGCGTGACATCCACGCCGTGGCCGCGGAGCGCCTCGAAGAGGGCAGCACCGGGCTTTACCTCTGACCTGACAGGTACCTGACATGGCCACTGGTCCCAGCCGCGAACAGTTCCGGGCATGGGCCCGCGAGTACACGGTGCTTCCCGTTTGGCGAGCGCTTGTCGCCGACCTGACCACGCCCGTCGCTGCGTTCGCTCGCTGTGTGCGGGACGAGCCAGGTTTCATCCTCGAGTCGGTCGAACACGGCGAACGCTGGAGCCGCTTTAGCTTCGTCGGCCGTCGGCCGCGAGCGACACTCGTTTCGAGTGGCCTCGACGTCACGATCACGGGCGAGCTCGACATCGACGTCCCGACGGACCAGGGCATGCTCGCTGCGGTCGAAGCGATCCTGGCGGCGTATCGGTCGCCGACGGTTGAAGAGCTCCCGCCGATGCATGGCGGCCTGGTTGGCTATCTCGGCTACGACATTGTCCGTGAGATCGAGCGCCTGCCTGACGTACCCGACGACGAGCTCGGCCTGCCCGATTCGCAGCTGAGCGTGATCGGCCAGATCGCGGCCTTCGATCACTGGCGCCAACAAGTCGTGCTGATCGACAACGTGATCGTCGATGCAGAGATGAGCGACGCCGAGCTCGACGCCGCCTACGACGCTGCGCTGGATCGTCTCGAGCAGTTCGCTGAGGACGGTGCCTCGTCGCTCGATGAGCCGCTGCTTGAGCCGCCGTCGCGAGACGACGAGTTGCCGACGGTTCGGTCCTCGATGCCAGCGGGCCAGTACCAAGCGGCAGTCGAGGCCTCCAAGGACCTCATTCGGGCGGGCGACATCTTCCAGGTCGTGTTGTCCCAGCGGTTCGACTTCGACCTCGACGCCGACCCGTTCGACGTCTACCGCGTGCTGCGTCAGATCAATCCGAGCCCGTACATGTACTTCGTGCGGTCGCCCGAAGTGTCGCTGGTCGGTGCCTCGCCGGAGCCGCTCGTCAAGATCGAAGACGGTCGTGTGATCAGCCGTCCGATCGCAGGCACCCGTCGCCGAGGCAAGACCGACCTCGAAGACCGAGCGCTCGGTGCCGAACTGGCCGAAGATCCCAAGGAACGGGCCGAGCACGTGATGCTCGTCGACCTCGCACGCAACGACATCGGTCGAGTCATCGAATACGGCTCGCTGCAGATCGATGAACTCATGTCGCTCGAGCTGTACAGCCACGTGATGCACCTGACCTCGCAAGTCTCCGGCGAGCTTCGCGAAGGCCTCGGCCCGGTCGACGTGATCCGGGCCACGCTGCCCGCTGGCACCGTGTCGGGCGCCCCCAAGGTGCGGGCGATGGAGATCATCGATGACTTCGAGCCGTGCAAGCGCGGTCCGTACTCCGGTGTCGTCGGTTACATCGACTTCAACGGCAACCTCGATACGGCGATCGCAATCCGCACGATGGTGATCACGCCGGAACGGGCGTCGGTGCAGGCTGGCGCCGGCATCGTCTACGACAGCGAGCCCGAGCTCGAGAACAACGAGTGCTTCCACAAAGCCACTGCGTTGCTCGCCGCAGTACCTGCAGCAGAACGACTGACTCACGCCCGGAGGGCATCACAATGACGGCACCGACCTTGACCGGAACCGACGCGGTGCGAGCAGGTGTCGGCGCCATTGCTGGGCTCCGCCAAGCCGTGATGGCCGAAGGCCCCGAAGCCGAGAGCTTCTTGCAAGGCCAGCTCAGCCAAGACATTGCCTCGATGGCACCGCACGAGAGCCGCTGGTCACTGCTGCTGCACCCTCAGGGCAAGATCAGCGCATGGCTCCGCGTCACCCGTCTCGACGGCGAGCGGTTCCTGCTCGACGTGGATACCGACTGGGCTGATGAAGTCGTCACCCGGCTCACCCGATTCAAGCTGCGCACCAAGTGCGAACTGACGATCTCGCCGTGGACTTCGCTCACCATCGTCGGTCATGGCGCACTGAACGTCGAGGTCGACAACGGCGAGCTCGAACTCCACGACTCGTGGGCCGGGCTGCCGATCGTCATCGTGTTCGGTGACAACCCGACCGCCGACGTTCCTGAGATCGAATTCGCCACGGCAACCGCGCTGCGCATCGAAGCGGGTCGTCCGGCCATGGGCGCCGAACTCGACGAGTCGACAATTCCTGCCGCTGCTGGCATCGTCGACCAGAGCGTGAGCTTCACCAAGGGGTGCTACACGGGCCAAGAGCTCGTGGCCCGCATCGACAGCCGCGGCAACAACGTGCCTCGACGCTTGGTCGGCCTCGTCTTCGACGGCGCTGCAGCGACCGACGATGTCGAGATGACCGTCGATGGCCAAGGCGTTGGCGTCGTGACGACTGCTGGACACTCTGGTGTACTCGGCTGCGACGTCGCGTTGGCCTACGCCACCCGTGCGGTCGAGGTTGGCGACGTCGTGCAGGCGGGTGGAACGACGGCGACGGTTCGGGAACTTCCGCTCGTCGCTGGCTGAGCTATGGATGGGCCCGACCACTACCGAACGCTCGACGTCGCGCCTGGGGCGACCCAGGCGGATCTACGCGCCGCGTATCTGAAGCTGGCCCGCGCCAACCATCCCGATCTGTTCGAGGGCCCCCAACGGGCCCAGGCCGAGCGCCGCATGCAAGAGATCAACGAGGCGTGGAACGTGCTTGGCGTCAAGCACAAGCGCAAGGAATACGACGCGGCCCGTCCGCCGTCATCGACGGGCGCAAGCGCTGGTCCCCGCCGAGGGAATGCACACTTTCAGCCGTTCGACGACGACCCGATCGATCGCAGCGACGTCGACCTCGACCCGACGCCGATCGAAGGCAGCCAGGAGATCCCACGCTGGATCAGCCTGATGCCGATCGTGCTGGTGCTGTTCGGCGTGCTGTTCCTGGCGGTCGGCGTATTGGTGAATGCCGCGGCGATCATCGCGTTCGCGGCCATCGTTGTATTGCTCGGAGGGGTCGGCTTCTTGATGATGCCGCTGATCGTGATGAGCCGAGCCGAGAGAGACCCGAACCTATGACGACGACGTACCTCGACAAGATCCTCGCCGCCCACCGAGCTGCGGCGGCGTTGGATGACCGAGCCAGCGACGAGCTCCGTGCTGCGTGCCTGGAGCTCGAGGCGACCCGAGACTTCTTTGCGGCGCTCAAGGCGCCGGGTCTATCGGTGATCGCAGAGGTCAAGCGCCGGTCACCATCGAAGGGCGACCTGGCTGCCGACCTCGACCCGGCTGAGGTCGCGTCGGAGTATCAGGCCGGGGGAGCGTCGTGTCTATCGGTCCTGACCGACGTTGACCACTTCGGCGGGTCACCCGATGACCTTCGAGCCGCACGTGCGGCGGTCGAGCTGCCGGTGCTGCGCAAGGACTTCACGGTCGCCGTCAACGACGTTTACGACGCTCGTCTGATGGGTGCCGATTGTGTGCTGCTCATCGTGGCCGCGCTGAATGACGATGAGCTGGCCGAGTTCTCGGCTGCGGCGACCTCGGTTGGTTTGACTGCGTTGTTCGAGATCCACGACGAAGCCGAACTCGAACGGGCGCTCGCGGTCGACGCGCAGGTCATCGGCGTGAACCAACGAGACTTGGTGACGTTCGAGGTGGACCAAGATCGTGCCGTGCGGATGGCGCCGCAGATTCCGGCGGAGCGTGTCCGTATCGCTGAGTCCGGTGTCCGTGGTCCCGAAGATGCTGCTGTGCTGTGGCAAGCCGGCTACGACGCCGTCCTCGTCGGCGAATCCGTCGTTACCGCAACCGCCGGGCGGTCGGACGCCGTCGCTGCCCTCCGCGCTGTCTCCCGGTAACACCGTTAGAAGTCGGTGGCGACGCCGCCTTCGGCGATGCGGCGTCCGACGAAGTCTTCGATCGCCTCTCGGCGATCGTCTTCGATCGGCGGCTCGGCGTACTCATCGAGCAATGCCGGGTAGAGCTCGGCCAGCTTCTGGTCCGCCGTCGGTGCGCCGGCCTCTTCCCACGACTCGAAGTTGCGCCAGTCGCTGACCATCGGGGAGAAGAAGGCATTGCGGTAGCGGTCCTGGGTGTGCTGGGTGCCGAAGAAGTGGCCACCCGGTCCGACCTCGGCGATGGCGTCAAGCGCCAGCGCGTCGTTGTCGAGCGCGAACGGCGCCAGGAAGCTTCCGACCATCGAGATCAGATCTGCGTCGAGCACCATCTTCTCAAACGAAGCCCGCAGGCCTCCTTCGAGCCATCCGGCGCCGTGGAAGACGATGTTGGCGCCGCCCATCACCGCACCCCAGAGCGAGAACACCGACTCATATGCGGCCTGAGCGTCGACCGCGTTGGCGGCGTTGACGTTCGATGAGCGATACGGGAATCCGTAGCGGCGGGCGAGTTGGCCGCCCAGCATTGCCGACTGCATGAACTCGGGCGTGCCGAATGCCGGCGAGCCGGACTTCATGTCGACGTTCGACGTGAAGCCGCCGTACACCGCCGGAGCGCCTGGTCGTACGAGCTGGCTCAGACAGATGCCGGCCAAGGCCTCGGCGTTCTGTTGCACGACCGCACCGGCGACCGTCACCGGCGCCATCGCCCCAGCGAGCGTGAATGGCGTAATGATGCAGCACTGGTTCCGCGACGAGTACTCGATGATGCCGTTGCACATCGGGTGATCAAGACGCAGCGGCGACGACGTGTTGATCACCGTCGTCACGATCGTGTGGTCATCGACCTCGTCCTCGGCGAGCCCGTTCGCAAGCCGGATGATCTCGAGCGCATCGCGGTTGCGGTCGACGCCCAGGCTGTAGGCGTTTGGGGCCTTGTCCGACAGCACCGACACATCACGAATCGCATGTAAGTGCCGCACCGACGCATGGATGTCCGCTGGCTCGACCGGGTAACCCCCGTGGATCTGGATTGCGTTCAGATGCTGCGACAGCCGAACCAGGTTCTGGAAGTCGGCCTGATTGCCAGTCCGGCGGCCGCCTGAGATGTCGCCCGAGTTCGGCGGACTGGCGACGGCGGTGAAGACGACGTTGTCGCCGCCGATCATGACGTTGCGCGCTGGGTTGCGGGCCTCGAGCAGGAACTCCGACGGAACAGTCGACACCGTTTCCATGACCATTTCGGGGTCGAAGCGGACCCGTTCGCCGTCGAGCGTGCAACCGGCGGCGACGAAGCGTTCTTGGGCTTCGGGAAGCAGCACATCGATGCCGGTATCGCGAAGCACTGCCAGCGATGCCTGGTGAATTGACTCGAGCTCGTCGACAGAGACGATTCGAGTCGGCTCGAAGCGCCGCTTGTGCAGGCGGAAGTCTGGCTGTTCGATTGCGGATGACGCGGCGGCAGCCTTTTCGGCTCGGCCACCTCGGCGACGTCGGCGCGGCGCATGTTCTTCCATTGCTGGCACGGTACCTCTCGGCAGAATTCGCAGAGAGCGGGGTGTGGACGAGAAACGCCGCGGGCAGACATGGCTCGAATCGATCCGGCCTTGTGTCGTAGTGCGCAGGCGCGAGACACTGGTGCGTGACCACTTTCGAAGTACCGGGTCCGGGAACGTGGGAGATTGATCGCTCGCACTACGACTCGGCGATAACGCCCATCAGCGAGTCGGTGATGGGGCGAGGTGCCGAAGCTGCGTACCAGAAGCTCTTCGGCGTGCTCGGTGTTCCGGCCAAAGGCGTCGAGATGCGCGAGGTCAAAGGCTTCATCTACTCGCGAATCGTCCCGTACTTCGGCGGTGATTCGGACTCGACGAAGCAGCCGCCTGAGTGGCTCGTCAAGCTGGTCTTCCGGCTCCATCCCGAGATGCGGCGCCGCGAGAAGCTTTCCGCCGAGGCACTCGAAGGCGAAGGGTCGCGAAAGACGATCGCCGACTGGCAGGCCCGTATCCGCCCGCACTACGTCGAGCGAAACTTGGCGTACCAGCGCATGGATCTGTCCGCACTCGACGACGCAGCGCTCGGTGCTCATGTCGACGAGCTCGTGGCCTACCTGCGCGAGACCTGCGAAGAGCACCATCGTTTGCATGGTTATGACCTCGGGCCGTTGGCCCTGTTCGTGGTGGCATGTCGCGACTGGGGGATCGATGTCAGCGACGCTCTGGATGCGCTGACCGGGGCGAGCCCGTCGACGACCGAACCGCGACGCCAGGTCGCCGAGATTTGGGCCGAAGTCGACGCTGCTGGGGTGTCTCCCTCGTCGCTCGCCGATGTGCGTGCGGCGTCACCACGTGCGGCTGAGCTCCTCGATGCCTATATGGAACGCCACGGCTCGGTCGTGTTCAGCTCCTATGACCTCGACAGTCCGACGCTGGGCGAGCGCCCCGAGCTCGTTCTCTCCACGATCATGCACGCCACCGAGCCGACCGAGGACGACGGCGCAGACCGTGTCGCTGCCCTGCGGGCCCGGATTCCAGCCGCCGAACACGGTGAGTTCGAACGGGTGCTCGCCGACGCCCGCGAGGCTATGGACATGCGAGACGACAACGGTCCGGTCACGGTTGAGTGGCCTGTTGGTCTGCTGCGCCTCGCCATGCTCGAAGCCGGATCACGCCTCGAGGGTGCTGGGCGCTTGCACGACGTCGACCACATCTTCAGCATCGAAGCCGACGAAATCGGGCCGTTGGTGGCCCGTCACGAGGGTCCGAGCGCCGAAGCAATGGCAGCCCGTCACGATGCTCGCCTCGCCCAGCGAGCACTCGATCCGCCGGACACGCTCGGACCGCCAGCGGCCGATCCACCGCTCGCAGCAATGCCGCCGGCGATGCGCCGCACCCTCGAAATGACGCTGGCGGCGATGGCGGCGCTCGGCATGAGCGAACGCTCCAATCAGGGTGAGCTCTGCGGTACTGGGATCGGCGCCGAGTCGGTGCAGGGCACCGCGCGAGTTGCCTTGACGGCCGAAGACGCACTCATGGCGCTCGAACCGGGCGAAATTCTCGTCACCCGGGCCACATCGCCGGCATTCAACTTGGTGCTCAGCTTGGCCGGAGGATTGGTAACCGTCGATGGCGGTCCGATGAGCCACGCAGCGGTGCTGTCACGTGAGCTGGGGCTGCCAGCGGTGATCGGCGTCCGTGACTGCCTCGATCACATTGCTGACGGTGCGATCATCGAACTCGACCCGG
>CAZEMU010000002.1:63964-77383 GCA_964513315.1 uncultured Acidimicrobiaceae bacterium
GTTGCTGGTGTTTGTAAAGATCTGTGGTGTGACTAGTGAGGCTGATGCGCTTTTGTGCGTCGCCATGGGCGCGGACGCGATCGGCTTCAACTTCGTCAACGGTTCGGTGCGCCAGATCGCGCCGCAACGCGCCGGTGACATCGCCAAGCGGCTCCCGCCCGAGGTGCTGACGGTCGGCATCTTCCGCAATCACGCACCCAAGACCGTCGTTGACATCGTGAATCGCCAAGGGCTCGGCGCCGCCCAACTGCACGGCAACGAGAGCACCGAGGACACCCAGTGGGTGGCCGAACGCGTGCCACGCACCATGAAGTGCTTCGTTGCCGGCAGTGACAATGCGCGCCGTGCCCGTGACTGGGGCACGAACCCGATCTTGATCGATGCGCCCAAGCCTGGCAGCGGCGAGTCATACGACTACCGCCTCGCACTCGACGTACCGAGCGGTCTTGCCGTTGTGCTCGCCGGTGGTCTCAACCCGGACAACGTCGAAGCAGCGATCCTTGCCGCTCGGCCGTGGGGCGTTGACCTCGCATCGGGCGTCGAAAGTGCGCCTGGCGTCAAAGACCCCAAGCTGGTCGCAGAATTTGTGCGCATTGCGAAAGGTGTCACGCTCCCGGACTCGGAGCCTCGCAACCAAGGGCCGTACGATTGGGACGCCGACGCAGCGCTCTAGCCTCTGCTGTTCGACCTCGCACTTGATTCCCCACTCCGGGGCCGACTTCAAGGGGACACTGATCCATGACGATGACCGACCCGGGTCCCACCGGGCGATTCGGAGAGTTCGGCGGGCGTTTCGTCCCCGAGACACTCGTGCCAGCCTGTATCGAGCTCGAAGAGGCGTTCTACGAGGCCTGGGCTGATCCAACGTTCCGAGAAGAGCTCGACACGCTTCTCAAGGATTACGCCGGTCGCCCCTCGGCGCTGACCGACTGTCCTCGACTGAGCGAAGAACTCGGCTACACGCTGGTGCTCAAGCGCGAGGATCTGAACCACACCGGCTCGCACAAGATCAACAATGTGCTCGGCCAGGCCCTGCTCGCCAAGCGCATGGGCAAGACCCGTCTCGTCGCCGAAACCGGCGCTGGTCAGCATGGTGTCGCAACCGCAACCGCGGCGGCGCTGCTGGGCATGGAATGCCTGGTGTACATGGGCGAAGTCGACATGAAGCGCCAGGAACTCAACGTGTTCCGCATGAAGCTTCTCGGCGCCGAAGTCACCCCCGCAATGTCGGGCAGCCGCACGCTCAAAGACGCCGTGAACGAGGCCATGCGAGACTGGGTCGCCACGGTCGAAGAGTCGCACTACTGCCTTGGCTCGGTCATGGGGCCCCACCCGTACCCGTACATGGTGCGCGAGTTCCACCGGGTCATTGGTTCCGAAGCCCGTGCGCAGATCAACGAACGCCATGGCCGCGACCCCGATGTCGTGACCGCATGTGTCGGCGGCGGCTCGAACGCCGCTGGCATCTTCAGCGGCTTCGTCGACACCGACGCGGAACTGGTCGGCGTTGAGCCTGCCGGTGGCGCTGCGGTCGGCGACGGCATCCCTGGCGTTGTCCACGGCATGCTCAGCTACCTCAAGCAGGACGAATGGGGCCAGGTCCTCGAAGCCGAGTCGATCTCGGCTGGCCTCGACTATCCAGGCGTGGGTCCCGAGCACTCGCACCTTGCCCACATCGGCCGGGCCCGCTACGAGCAGGTCACCGACGCCGAGGTCATCGAAGCGTTCAAGCTGCTTCCCCGGACCGAGGGCATCATCCCGGCGCTCGAATGCGCGCACGCACTCGCATGGCTGTGGCGTGACCGTGAAGCGCTCGCGGGCAAGCTGGTGCTCATGAACCTGTCCGGCCGTGGCGACAAAGACGTCAACCAGATGATGGAGATCCTGGACCTGTGAGCACGCACACCCCAGGTCGGCTCGAGGCGACGCTTCGTGCCCAACGAGACGCCGGCAAGAAGTGCCTGGTGCCCTACATCACCGGCGGTCTTGGCGACGACTGGCTGGCCTCGCTCGCCGCCGTCATCGACGGTGGCGCCAACGCATGCGAGATCGGCATCCCGTTCAGCGATCCCGTGATGGACGGCCCGATCATTCAACAGGCGAACGACATCGCCCTTGAGTCGGGCGTGACGCCCGAGTCGATCGCCGCCGACCTGCGCAGCTTCGAATCTCCGATCCCGCTGGCGTTCATGACGTACTACAACATCGCGTATCGCATGGGCCATGAGCGCTTCGCCAAGATGGTCAACGACTGCGGCGTAAGCGGCACGATCCTGCCGGACATCCCGATGGACGAAAGCGACGAGTGGATCGCGACCGCCGACGAGAACGGCGTCGAGAACATCCTGTTCGCGGCGCCGACGTCGCCCGACGAGCGCCTCGCTCGCACCGGTGTCCGTGCTCGTGGCTTCGTGTATGCCGTGGGCCTGCTGGGCATTACCGGTGAGCGCACATCGCTGGCCGAGAGCGCCACCAAGATCGCCGCTCGCACCAAGGACCATACGGACCTGCCGGTACTCGTCGGTGTGGGCATCGGAAGCCCTGAGCAGGCCGTAGAGGCGTGCTCACAGGCCGACGGCGTGATCATCGGCAGCACGGTTGTGCGCCGCTTGGTCGAGAACCAGGGGGCAGACGCCGTTCGCGAGTTGATCGCCAGCTATCGAGAAGCCCTCGACACGGCTTTCCCCGGCAACTAGCGGCGACGCGGCGGCCGAGCACCTTCGCCGTCAACATCGAAGAAGAAGCGCGCTGCCGCCTTCTGCATGATGGTGGACCAGCTCGGATAGGCGCGCACGGTCTGCGCTAGGCGTCCGACATAGGCGTTCGATCGCATGAGCAACGCGCACTCATTGATGAGCTCGCCAGCGCGCCCGCCAACGATCGTTGCGCCAACGAGCTTGCCGCCGATCTTGTGCTTGGTGAGCAGCCCCGGCTTGGCGATAAGGCGCACGAACCCTTCAGGCGCGTCGGCAGCGAGGGCGCGGTCGTTGATGTGCATCGGTGCTTCGGCGACGAGGGCGTTGTCCGGGGCGTCTGCTTCGACGATGCCGATCGAGGCGACTTCGGGCGTGGTGAACACGACCTGCGGCACTCGCTCCGCCACGTACGCATACCGGCGACCCGTACGGAGCGCCGTCCAGGCCGCAATACGGCCCATCTCATCGGCTGCGTGGCTGAGCATGTGCTTGCCATTGACGTCGCCAACGGCATAGACACCGTCGACGTTCGTACGCAGGTACTTGTCGGTGACGATGTACCCACGTTCGTTGAGCTCGACGCCAGCGACATCGAGTCTCATGCCGGCGGTGTTCGGACGTCGCCCGGCGGCGACCAGCAGCTGCTCGGCCTCGATCGTGCGGTCGGCGAGGGTCAGCGTGAACCGGCCATTGGCGTAGGTGACCTGCTCGCTGCGGGCATTGGTGATCACCTCGACACCGAGCGATCGGAGCCCTTCAGCCACCAAGGCTCCGGCGTCAGGTTCGAACCGCTGCAGAATCTGCGGGCCGTATTCGAGCAGCGTGACGTCGGTGCCGAAACGCTGCATTGCTTCGCCGAGTTCACAGCCGATCGGGCCCCCGCCGAGCACGATCATGCTCGCGGGAAGCGCCGTCTGCTCGAAGAACGTCTCATTCGTGAGAAACGGAACGTCGGCGAGGCCGTCGATCGGGGGAGCGGCGGGCTTCGAACCCGTGGCAATGACCACGTTGGCTCCGGTGATGCGCCGGATGGTGCCGTCGTGGAGGGCGACTTCGATCGTTTTCGGCCCGACGAAGGTGCCTCGACCGGCGAGAACTTCGATGCCCTCGGTGGCCAGGGTTTCTGCGTCTTCGGTGGCGCCGATGCGCTGTGTGACGCTGCGGACCCGTTCGAGGGCCTGGGCGAACGTTGAGCCGTCTCGAGAGGCTTCGATCAATGCCTTCGATGGCACACAGCCGGTCCACGTGCAGTCGCCACCGAGCGGCGCGTCAGAGATCAGGGCGGCCGAGGCGCCCTCCCAGTTAGCTGCTCGGGCAGCTCCCAGGCCGCCTGCACCGCCTCCGAGGACGAGTAGGTCTACGTCGGTCATCTGGCCCTCAGTGAATCATCCGGGCGAGAAACCAGGCGAAGCTGAAGAGACAGAGCCCTTGGATGAAGTGGCGGATGTCGCGTTCACACTGCCAGCTGTAGCCAACAGCGAACAGCCAAACCGGGCCCATGACCGCCCACTGGATGCCGACGATCCGGTCGGTCTTGGGCAAGACGATGTCGAGAAACAGCTCGAACCAGTCGACGGCGATGATCGGTTCAGGCACTCGTTCGAAACCCGGCCGGGCTCCGCGCCATTCCCCGTAGACGGGGAAGCTACGCGTCGGCGGTTGCGGCGTCTTCGGGTGGACCGTGTACGGCAAGCTCCTGGGCGAGCGCCCTGATGCGATCCATCGAATCAGCGCTCGGCGCCTGTTGATGATCGCGCAGCGATCCTTGGATGCGGGTGTAGAGCTCGGCTTCGAGGCCGCAGTCCTTACATGCCTCAAGATGGGCGAGGACCTTGGGGACCTCGGACGGATCGAGTTCGTTATCGAGATACTGCTGAAGGACTGCTTCGACCTGGCCGCAGGACAGGCCAGGATTGCGGCGGAAGAGACGGTTAAGAAGGCTCATGAGTGGCTCCCATCGAGTTCCGCATCAACCGTGAGGTCGTTGCGGATGAGCTTGCGGCCGCGATGCAGACGGCTCATCACCGTGCCGACGGGAATGTCGAGCACAGCTGCAGCTTCGTTGTAGGACAATCCATTGATGTCAACGAGGTGGATGGCCTCGCGGAACTGCGGTGGCAGCGAGCGGAGCGATTGCTCGATCGCTGCATCGAAGGTGAGATCCATCACGGCGGACTCTGGCGTTTGTGCGTCAGAGTCCGTGTTGGCAACGATGGCCAACGTGACGTCGGGGTCACGCATGAGCTCGGGCCGCTTGCGGCGGACCCGGTTGATCTGCGCGTTCCGCATGATCGTGAGCAGCCACGCACGCGGATACCGACCATCGAAACGCTCGATGGACTTGTAGGCACGCATGAGCGTGTCCTGAACCAAGTCATCGGCGTCGGTCGGATTTCCGGTGATCGAGCGAGCCACTCGCATCAGAACCTCGAGTTCGGGCAGTACGTACTTGTTGAACCCGGCTTCTTGGTCGTTTGATTCCCGACGTCTTCGAGATGCCACGGCAACACGCTACTCGATTACCTCGCGAAGCCGGAAGCGTTACCGCCGCCGATTCCGCTTGTGGTCGTCTGACCACTCCTTCGAGCGAAAACGTTGGAAATGCTTGACTTGGGTTGTGCCATCGACTCTTCTCATGTCGCCGGTTCGAACCCCCCTGGATCGAACTGTCGCCCCGAAGGAGTAACCACCATGAATAAGTCCGAACTCGTTGAGAAGATCGCTGAAAACACCGGAATGACGAAGTCCGACATCGACACCGCCCTGGGCGGTCTGTTCGAGGTCGTGTCGAGCCACGTCGCTCGCTCTGACGAGAAGATCACCATCCCAGGTTGGATCTCGTTTGAGCAGGTCACCCGCGCCGCACGCATGGGTCGCAACCCACGCACCGGCGAGGAAATCCAGATCCCTGCAAGCAAGGGTGTCAAGGTTTCGGCAGGCAAGAAGCTCAAGGACGCCGCCAAGAACGGCTGATTCTTGCGGTTTCGGCCGTGTAACTGAATACGTGTCAATGGGTCGACTTCAGTCGGCCCATTGGTCGTTTTGCGCCCGGTTTGGTGAGGGCACGTTTGGCCTCACCGACCTGCGAACATAGAGGGATGGACCTTCCTGCACCGAGCGACGTCATCCCGCACCGTGACCCCTTTCTATTCCTTGACGAGGTCACGGCGCTTGAGCCGAACACGTCGGCCAGTGGCTACTGGGTTCCGGGCGAGGATCTTGCGTTTTTCGCCGGTCATTTCCCCGGTCGACCGACGCTTCCAGGTGTGTTGATCGCCGAATCCATCGCACAGCTGGGCGCCTACGCAGTGCTCCACGGAGGGTCATTCGCCGGGAAAATCCCGATGTTTGGCGGGCTCGACAAGGCGAAATTTCGTCGCCAGGTCGTACCTGGAGAGCGCCTCGACCTCGAAATTGAGGTCACTCGGATCGGTTCTCGGGCCGGAAAAGCAAAGGGCAGGGCCTCGGTCGGCGGCGAGTTGGCGTGCTCCTGCGAGCTCATGTTCGTTGCCGTCTGAGTAGCCCGTGGTTCTCACCGATCTCGTACCCGCTTACCGGGTCCTGAGTCGGTGAGAACGAGTTTCGCTTAGCTGAGGATGCGGACCACGGCGTCGGCGAGAACTTCGGCACCGAGCACGATGTCGTCGTGGTGGCTGTCTTCGGCGAAGTCGTGGCTGATGCCGTCGATGCTCGGGATGAACAGCATGCCGGTCGGCAGGTGCGGGGCCAGGACTTGAGCGTCATGGCCAGCCGCTGAGGGCATGCGGGTCCAGTCGCCCGGAGCAATCGCCTCAGCGGCCGCAGCCAGATGGTCGACGATCGTCGCGTCCATCGGGGCCGGTTGCACTGCCGCTCGACGGCCAATCACGGTGATGTGCACGCCGTCGTCTCGGTGCGTTTCGGCAACGAGTTGATCCACAACAGTTTCGAAGCGGCCGAGCACGTCGTCGTCGGCATCGCGGAATTGCAAGGTGATGACCGCGTTGCCGGGAACGATGCTCTGTGCTCCGGGAGAGACGGTGACTTCGCCGATGGTCCAGACGGAACGCTCGGCGGCTGCGGCTCGCAGCCGATCGTCGAGTGTGGCGCAGAAGTGGAACATGGCCATCGCAGCGTCTTTGCGCAACGCCATTGGCGTGGTGCCCGCATGATTCTGTTGACCGCGGAACTCGATCTGCATCGCTCGAATGCCGACGATGTCAGTGATGACGCCGATGCGAAGGCCTTGGTGTTCGAGGTGCGGGCCCTGCTCGATATGCGACTCGAGGGCGGCAACGTGGCGAGCAGGGTCGAGCTGTATCCGGTCACCGGCCCATCCGAGCCGCTCGATCACTTGGGCGACGGTCTCGCCCGCAACGTTCGACGACTGCCAGTCGCTGTCGCTCAGCGTGTCGACGAACGAGCGGCTGCCGAGGAAGTTGCCATACGTGCCTTCTTCGTCGGCCCACGAGGCGACGTCGACCGCGAGATGCGACGTCGCAGGGTTCGACAAGAGCGCTCGTGCGACCTCGAGGCCGTGGAGCACGCCCATTGCGCCGTCGAGCCAGCCACCCTCGGGCTGGGTGTCGGTGTGGGAGCCAATGACGACGCACGGTCCGTCGTTGGGGGAGCGGCCGTAGACGCTTCCGACGCCGTCGATCGTGGCGTCGAGGCCAGCCTCGGCCATCCGTTCGACGAGCCATGCTCGGGCGGCAACATCGATGTCGGAGAACATGGTGCGCACGACACCGTTGCCGGACGCGCCAAAGGACCGGAGCGTCGCCAAGTCGCCCAACAGGCGGTCGGCGTCGATCCGGTTCATGGCTGCGACCAGATCAGCTTGGAGGCGGCCCGAAGACGAGCGTGGCGTTGTGGCCACCGAACCCGAACGAGTTCGAGATCGCCGGGCCGGGCGTCCACTCGGCAGCTTCGCCGATGACGAGATCGATCTGGGGGAGTTCCGGATCGACGGCGGTGGTGCCGGCGGTCGGTGGAATCAGTCCTCGTCGCATCGACTCGATGACCGAGATGGCCTCGAGCGCACCAGCGGCGCCGAGGGCGTGACCGGTCACGCCCTTGATCGAAGTCACCTTTGGTCCCGGTGCGCCAAACACCTTGCTGATCGCCATGGCCTCGGCCGCGTCGTTGAGCGGCGTCGAGGTGCCGTGTGCGTTCACATAGGTGACGTCGCTTGCCTCGATGTCTGCATCTTGCAGCGCCATCGTCATGCAGTCGATCGCACCGCGGCCGCCCTCAGAAGGGGCAGTGATGTGGCCGGCGTCGGCGGTCGTGGCGTAGCCGAGAACCTCGGCGAGGATCGTGGCGCCACGGGCCTTTGCGCCTTCGTACTCTTCGAGCACGATTGCACCGGCACCTTCGGCCTGGATAAAGCCGTCGCGTGCGGCGTCGAACGGGCGGCTGATGCCTTCGTTTGACAGCGCGGTCATGTTCTTGAAGCCAGCCATGCCGGCGTTCGTGAGCGCAGACTCGGTGCCACCGGTAACCATGGCGTCGCACCGACCCCAGCGGATCATGTTGGCGGCGTTGCCGATGCTTTGGTTGCTCGCCGCACATGCGGTGACGGTGGTCTCGCTTGGGCCCTGGAACCCGAAGCGCATCGAGATGTTCGCAGAGCTGGCGTTGGCCATCATCATCGGGACGAGGAACGGGCTGATGCGCCGTTCGCCCTTCTCGATGCCGACCTTTACCTGCTCCTCGAAGGTGGCCATGCCACCAATACCGGTACCGATGAGCGTGCCAATCCGCAACGGCTCATAGGGCAGCTCGCCAGATTGCTTCAACGCCTCGACCGCCGCCGTCAGCGCGAGGTGCGCGTGCCGGTCAAGGCGTCGTGCTTCCTTGCGTTCGAAGTAAGGGCTCAGGTCGTATTCGGGGACGCGACGCGGCCGCTCAAGGGGAGCAGGCGCGAGCAATCCGTCGAAGAACGCTTCGCGGCCAATCCCGCAGCAGGAGACCACGTCAGCGCCGGTGACGACCACCCGGCGCTGCGACATCAGAGCTTGTTGGTGATCAGCTCGTAGGCCTTACCGACGGTGTCGATGCCTTCGAGTTCTTCTTCGTCGACGGCGACGTCGAACTCTTCTTCGAGCGCCATAACGAGCTCGACGAGGTCGAGGCTGTCAGCATCGAGGTCGTCAGCGAAGCTGGCTTCCTTGGTGATCTTGTCCTCTGCGACATCGAGAACCTCGATGGCGCACTTCTTGAAACGGTCGAAGTTTTCTTCGCTCATGATGAACCCTCTTTGTGGTGGAGCGGTCTGCTTGCGCAGTGTTGTTGCGTTGGTCAGCCCATGCTCAGACCGCCGTCGACTGGCAGGACCGTTCCGGTAATGAAACCGGCACTCTCCGAAGAGAGAAAGGTCACGGCCGCTGCGACTTCATCGGGTTGTCCGATTCGTTGCAGAGGCACCATGTCGACGATCTGGGCGTGTTGGTCTTCGTTCAGCGCCGCGAGCATATCGGTGTCGATAGGTCCGGGAGCGACGATGTTGACGGTCACATTGCGTGACGCGAATTCTTTGGCCAGCGAGCGGCCGAGCCCGATGAGGCCTGCCTTGGATGCGGCGTAGTTGGCTTGTCCGGCTTGGCCGCCGAGTCCGACGACCGAGGAGATCAAGATGATGCGGCCCCAACGGCCTCGCATCATGTTCTTGATCGACCGTTTGCAGGCCCGGTACGTGCCGGTCAGGTTGGTTTCGATGACTTGGGTGAAGTCGTCGTCGGTCATGCGCAGCACCAGGTTGTCCTTGGTGATGCCGGCGTTGGCGACGAGGATCTCGACATTGCCGAGCTGTTCTTCGACCGCGGTGAACGCGGCGTCGAGCGAGTCGACATCGGTGACGTTCGCTTGCACGGCGAGCAGGCCGAGTTCTTCGGCGGCCGCAGGTGGCGACGAGTTGTAGGTCACGGCCACACGGTGGCCGGCAGCGGCGAGCTGTTTGGCGATTTCGAGGCCGATGCCTCGGGAGCCGCCCGTCACGAGGGCGACGCGAGATGGTGCAGAAGAGTCTTCGCTCATGGGTCCCATCGAACCACGGCCGAAGCAGAACTCATACCTGCACCGAATCCGGTCATCAGCATGAGTTCGCCTGGCTGAATGCGTCCGTCAGCTTCGGCGTCGCCGAAGGCGAGCGGAACCGACGCTGACGATGTGTTGCCGGTGCGGCCGAGGCACACGGCGACTTTGTCCATCGGCGCGTTGAGCCGCTTCGCGGCGGCTTCGATGATGCGGATGTTGGCCTGGTGGGGGACAACGAGTGAGATGTCGTCGATCGTCACGCCGGCCTTTCGCATGGCGTCGCGGCTGGTGTCGACCATGTAGCCAACGGCAGCGCGGAAGACTTCTTTGCCGACCATCTGGAGCTTGCCGCCGTGATGTTCGGCGTACAGAAGACGTTCGAGCGAGCCGTCGGAGCCGAGCGACCAGGACATGATGTTGCTGGGGCCATCTTGGGCGGAGAGCACCATCGAGCCGCTTCCGTCCGCGAACAGGATCGCGGTACCGCGGTCTTCGAGGTCGGTGATGTTGCTGAGCGTGTCGGTGCCGATGACCAGCACGTTTTCGGCGCCAGTGGCGATCATGCCGTCGCCGACTGCGAGGCCGTAGACGAAGCCGCTGCACGCTGCGTTGACGTCGAACGCTCCGCCGGCGATGCCGAGCGAGTCCTGCACGGTCGATGCGGTCGCCGGGCACTGCTTGTCGGGCGTGGTGGTGGCGAGCACGACGATGTCAATGTCGTCGCCGCTCAGCCCGGCGCGTTCCATTGCGGCGCGACCGGATTCGACGGAGAGGTCGTGGGTGCTTTCTTTGCCCCAGCGGCGCTCGTGGATGCCGGTGCGGTCCACGATCCAGTCGTGGTCGGTGTCCATCGTCTTGGCGAGGTCGTGGTTGGTCACGACGTTGTCGGGCAAGGCGGTCGCCCAGCCGGTGATGCGAGACCCGCGGCCCCGGATGTTCGTTTTGCTCATTGCACTGCTCGCATTACTGGGACCTCAGCCAAGCGATGGGTTGGGCAAGCTGGACTCGTTCGCCTGGTAGGGCCAGGAATTCGATGAGTTGGCCTGCGAATGCAGAACGGACTTCGGTTTCGCCGACCGTTCCGATGACGGAGCCAGTGTCGACGGTGGTGCCGTCGGTGACGGCGGTTTCGGGGACAAACACGCCAGCGCTGGGGCTAACGACGAGGCGTTCGGTGACGTAGAGATGCTCGCCTTCGGCAGGTTCGCTGTGGTCACGTCCGCCGAGGGTCTCGAGCAGTGCGTCGAGGTCGGCGGGTGTACTGACGTTGAGTCGGCTCGAGGAGCGGGCGACTCGCTTGACCATGCCGGCGAGTGCGGTGCCGGGACCGATCTCGACGAAGGTCGAGTAGCCGGCGTCGACCATGGCTTGCAGGGTGCGGCTCCAGCGAACCGATCCGGTGAGCTGGTCGTGGAGCAGGCTCGGCCACGGGGCAGCGTCGGTGTGCGGCGCGCCATCGACGTTGGCGTAGACGGGATGGTCGGGTGCCCGAAACTCGGTCTGGGCGATGGCCTTGTCCAAGCGTTCTTGGGCAGGGGACATGTGCGGCGTGTGGAATGCACCGCCGACGACGAGCGGCATGACCCGCTTGGCGCCCGCTTCTTTGCAGGCAGCGCCGCCGGCTTCGACACCTGCGGGTCCACCGGCGATGACGACCTGGCCGGGCGTGTTGTAGTTGGCGACCCAGCAATCGTCGACGGCAGCGACGGCAGCTTCGACATCGTCGTCGTCCATGCCGATGATGGCGGCCATCGTGCCATCGTGTTCATCGGCTGCCGCTTGCATGGCTTCGCCGCGTTCTTGGACGAGGCGGATGGCGTCGTCGAAGTCGAGAACGCCGCTTGCAGCCAGCGCCGAGTACTCGCCGAGGCTGTGGCCGGCGTGGCCGCTGGTCTCGATACCGAGGCGGCTCAGCGCGTCGAACGCGACCATGCTCAGCGTGAACGTGGCTAGCTGTGCGTTGCGCGTTTCGCGTAGCTCATCGTCGCTGGCTTCGAGCAACAGGTGCCCGAGGTCGCGGCCGGTGATATCAGACGCTTCGACGACGAGCTCCCAGCTGTCGTGCTGGCGCCAGGCGGCGCCCATGCCTGCGTGTTGTGAGCCTTGTCCCGGATAAAGGAAGGCGATCATTTGATACTCAGCCCTTGATGGTGTGATCCCTGCGGATCTTTCGACCCGCGTCCCGGTCCCATAGTTTCACGTTTCTCGCAATAACGCAGATAACGGGTCGGATTTCACACCGTTCGGTCGGGAGTGCTGGTCCGAACTGTTGCCGGAAGACGGAGTCCCTGGGCGAGAGACCCGAGTCGAGGCCGCTAGCAATCGACCGGTCGGCGTCGGGAAAGGTCCTCGCAAGCGCGGTCGTGCCGGTTACGCTCGTGCGTCACCGACATCACCTTGCCCGGATGGCGGAATTGGCAGACGCGGCGGACTCAAAATCCGTTGTCCTCACGGACGTGTGGGTTCAAGTCCCACTCCGGGCACAAACGTGTTGTGGATACACAACGCGATGAGAGAAACCTCCGATGTGGGAGCTCCCCAACGTTCTTCGGGGCTGTCGGATCTACCAGTGGCGATTGTTTGACGCCCCGTCGCTATCCGTTCGACGGCCCAAGGTCGACTCAGTCAAAGAGGTCGGCGCCCTCGTGCGGTCCACTGTCGGAGCTTCGATTTCCTTTGCTAAGGGAGCCGCAAGTTCCGAAGTTGCTCGACAACGATTCGATCCTTGTCGCGTCCAACAGCCTGCTTTGATTCGATGAGTTGATCGACCGATGCCACCTTGACTCGCAAAGCAGGCTCAGTCGTGATCAGGATCTCGTCAGCCTCATCCACAATGTCAGCGAATGTGGCTCGACCCTTGGCCATCGCCATCGTCGGCAGCACGTCAATTGGTCCCGCATCGGACTGAGCTGACCAGAAGATGTCTTGCACATCGCTCACGTACCACTGCCGCTGCCCCGCCCGTGCGGCAAGTTGGTGGTCCAGCTTCTTATTCCCCGTGCGATTGCGCATCCGAAGTTCTTTGCAGACATCAAGAAGACGTTCGATGTTTGCGTCTGAAGACTCGATCAGAAGGTCCACGTCAGAAGTCGGTCGTGATGCTCCATGGAGAAGAGCTGCGATGCCGCCCACAACTACGTAGTCGACGCCGTATCGCTCTAGCTCCGACAGGAGCCGAGGCAAGTCGATTGGGGGTTGGTCAGTCAAGCGCTTCGAGTTGCGGCAGTCCATCTCGAATCTGCTGCTCATTGACGTAGGCCAGCAACTTCTCTGGCGTATCGAGGCGCGTGCCGTCAGCGAGCACCGTCACATCGTCCTCACGCGGGGGTGGAAGATCTCTGACGAGCACGGCGAGCTCCTCGGGTGAAATCACACGTACGACCATGGTTCAAGGTTAACCGAAGCAGCCCCGCTCAATCACGGCGCCGAACAACCGGCGAACCTGTCCCACGACTTCACGGCTCAAGTCCCACTCTGGGCACCAAAGTGTTCTTGAGTGCCCAGTGCATTGATGGCAGCTTCGAGAGCAGAACTTCGCCGCCTCGCTCCCGAAGGTGTCACATGAGCGGTGTACGTTGGATACGTGAGCGAAACACCGGTATTGACTGCGGATGAATTGCTGGCGATGTCGCCCGGTGGCCGGGCTCAGGCCGTCCGAGTTGACTGAGCGCCGCACTGTCCGCGTCGACTCTCAGTTCTTCGATGA
>CAZEMU010000003.1:0-21872 GCA_964513315.1 uncultured Acidimicrobiaceae bacterium
GGGTTCGTCGTACGCGCCGCAGACGAAGACACGGTCTGGAGCCGAGCGGGCAGCTCGAGCAACACAGCGGAGTCAGGAAGCGGCGGCGTGCCCGGTCGATTGGGGCCGACCACCTGGGGAAGGCGCTCGAGCGCCGCGTCGCGTGCGGCCTCGCTGTCATAGAACGCCGGGTCGACGATCTGGGCCCACTTGTCGCTGCCGAGGATCACGGCGTCATAGCCCTCGGCAATATCCGCGATGAGCTGATCGTCAGTCACCACGACTCGCATCCACGATGCGTGCGCAATCGACGCTTCGATGACCTGCAAGCGAAGGTCGAACGGCGCGTTGTCTGCAGATTCTTTGGCCAGCGCCTCGCGGCTGACGACCAGGTCCACCCGGTCCAACTCTGCGGCCCGGCGTGCCATCACCGCGATCGCCAAATGGGCGATCGTCGGAGGATCAAACGATCCTGGGTAGACACCAGCGCGCTGGTCTTGGCATACTTGCTCGGTCATGTCGCATCGCTTCGTTCTCGACGTACTTGTACTTGTGTAGCGCGCAGGCTTCATCCTGCGTGCGTTCGACCTCCCAACCGGGAGGTCGTTTCAGTTTTCGGGCCGACTGCCCGAGGCCGCACACGACGAATTTCGTCCCGAACGATCCGATTCCGCCATTGACCCTCCAGACTGAGAAACTGTCCAACCGGCAGGTAGGTGAACCATGCAGATGAACGGAGCCCAAGCGGTTCTTAAAGCCCTCGAGCATGAGGGTGTCGACACCGTATTCGGTATGCCTGGTGGCGCAATTCTGCCGGTATACGACCCGCTCATCGAGTCGAGTATCCGCCACATCCTCGTGCGCCACGAGCAAGGCGCGGGCCACATGGCCTCGGGCTACGCCCACGCCACCGGACGCCCCGGCGTCGCCGTGGTCACGAGCGGACCAGCGGCCACCAACATGGTCACGCCGCTACTGGACGCCTACATGGACTCGATCCCGATGGTCTGCATCACCGGTCAGGTGGCGCTGCCCGCCATCGGCACCGATGCATTCCAGGAAGCCGACACGACCGGCATCACCATGTCGGCGACCAAGCACAACTACCTGGTCACCGACGTCAACGACATTCCCCAGGTCATCCACGACGCCTTCCACCTGGCGACCACCGGTCGTCCGGGTCCGGTGCTCGTTGACATCCCCAAGGACCTCGTGCTCCCAACCGCGGAACTCGAGTGGTACGCGCCAACGGGCCACGACCTGCCTGGCTACGACCCGATCATGGACGGAGATCCGGCTGCGATCGCCGAAGCCGCCCGCATGATCTGCGAGGCCGAGCGCCCCGTGATCTACAGCGGAGGTGGCATCTTGCGCTCCCGTGCGGCCGAGGTGCTGCTCGAACTCGCCGAGATGACCGACATCCCGGTCGTCACGACGCTCATGAACCGCGGCGGCTTCCCCGACGATCACAAGCTCTGCCTGGGCATGCCCGGCATGCACGGCAACTACACCGCCGTCATGGCCATGCAAGAAGCCGATCTGCTGATCGCGCTCGGTGCTCGCTTCGACGACCGCGTCACCGGCGACCGTGGCTCGTTCGCACCCGACGCCAAAGTCATCCACGTCGACATCGACCCTGCCGAGCTTGGCAAGGTCCGTCACGCCCACGTGCCAATCGCTGGCGACGCCAAGTCGATCATCGCCGGTCTGAACGGCGCAATTCGTTCACTCGGCGGCGGCGACGCACAGCCCGACCGCACGTCGTGGCGCACCACGATCAGCGGTTGGCAAGAGAAGTACCCGCTCACCTACGACGAGCACAAGCCAGGCGATCGCCTCAAGCCACAGGCCGTCGTTGAGCAGCTTCGTGACAACACGCCCGACGACACCATCGTCGTCGCCGGTGTTGGCCAGCACCAGATGTGGGCCAGCCAGTACTGGAAGTTCAACCACCCATACACCTGGATCAACTCCGGTGGTCTCGGCACGATGGGCTACGCCGTCCCGGCTGCTATCGGCGCCCAGGTCGGCCAGCCTGACCGCATGGTCTGGGCCGTCGACGGCGATGGCTGCTTCCAGATGACGTGCCAGGAACTCACCACGGCTGCGCTTGAGAAGATCCCGGTGAAGATCGCGATCCTCAACAACAGCTATCTGGGCATGGTCCGCCAGTGGCAAGAGCTCTTCTACGACGAGCGCTACAGCGAGACGCACCTGCACACGCTGCCCGACTTCAAGATGATGGCCGAGTCGATGGGCTGTGTCGGCTTCCGTGTCGATTCACCCGAAGAAGTCGAAGCCACCATCCAGAAGGCCAACGAGGTCGATGACCGTCCCGTCGTCGTCGACTTCCGCACCCTCGAAGACGAGAAGGTGTACCCGATGGTCCCGGCCGGCGCGAGCAACAGTGATTTGCTCGTCGACCCTTCCCAGCGAGAGGGCTGATCATGAGTGCTGCGGAAAACTGTGACCTGCACACGATCGTCGTTCTCGTCGAGAACAAGTCCGGTGTGCTCGCCCGCATCGCCGGTCTGTTCTCACGGCGCGGCTTCAATATCGAGTCGCTTGCGGTGGCTCCGACCGACGATGAGCGGTTCAGCCGGATCACTATCGTCGTCGATGTCAGCTCGACGTCGATTGACCAGGTCGTCAAGCAGCTCGACAAGCTCATCAACGTGCTCGAGATCCGTGAGCTCGATCCGGCCACGTCGGTCGAACGCGAACTGTTGATGGTGACCGTGTCGGCACCGACGCCAGAGTCGCGCCGTGAGATCATCGATCTCGTACAGATCTTCGACGCACAGGTGTTGAACGTGGGCTTCGATCAACTCATGGTTTCGGTCGCGGGTTCGCCTCGACGCCTCGACGACTTCGAAGCCCTGCTCGGCCGCTACGGCATCGCCGAGATGCAGCGCACCGGCAAGATCGCACTCAGCGAGCTCGCCAAGGTTGATCCAAGCGCATAGCGACGCCCTCGAAACACGAGGGTCGGGCCTAAGGCGTTTCAGTCTCCAGCTGGAATAGAGTTCACCGGTGCCCACCCGTGCGTCTCGGCTGACGTCTGCCGTTCTCGCTGTCGTCGTTGCGTTGGCCCTCCTCGCTGGCGCATGTGGCGAACCGCAAGTACCGATCGCTGCATCGTCTGCCGACAATGCGCTCGTGACAGCGACGCCGACCCCGGCGCCGCCAACGCCAACGCCAACGATCACGCCGACGCCATCGCCGACGCCACAGCAGGGTGCGACACCCGTACCGACGGCTCCGCCGCAGCGTGTGCCCGGACTCGACGAGTCAACGGTACGGGTCGCGGTGATCGCCGACGTCGAGACCGGTGGCACCGCCGACGACCTGTTCCGCGACGCGTGGACTGCCGCGAAGGCCTGGGAGCTCGAGGTCAACAGCCGTGGTGGCATCGGTGGACGCGACGTCATCGTCGCGACCCTCGACACTGCGCTGACGAACCATCGAGCGGTTCTTGAAGTCGTCTGCAACGGTGCCTACTTCGCAATCGTCGGCGCCCAGAGCCTCAACGACTACGACGGTGCAGAGATGCTCGGAAGCGAAGACTGCAACATCGCCGACTTCTCCGGCGATGTCCACGGTGCGTTGCGGGCCGAGTCGGCGAACACGTTTATCCCGAACCCGATCTACAACGACTTGCGCCAGGCCGGTCCGGCGACGTGGCTCGCTCAGGAGTATCCCGACACGATCGACAACGTCACGACCTTCTGGTTCGAAGAGCTCCAGCTGCGCAACGAAACCGAGCGCCTCTTCGAGATGCTCGACGGGCTCGGGTTCACGGTGCGAACGATCGACACCGACCTCGACGAAGGCCCATCGGAACGGATCCTGACCCGGTTCACCGAGCTCGAGAGCGAGGCGATCGTCTGGAATGCTGACCCCGATCGCCTCATCGATCTACTGCGTGACTTCCGCGAGAACGAGGTGGACCTCACCTGGGTGCTGTGCGAGTTCACCTGCTACTCGCAAGAGTTCCTCGATGACGGCGGTCTCGCCGTCGAGGGCGTCTACACCTGGATTCCGCATGTGCCTATCGACTCACCGACCGCCGACGACGAGTTCATCGACTACCGCTTCTTCCTCAAGCAGTTCGCACCCGACGTGGGTTGGAGCGAGGTCGGTATGCAGACCTGGATGGCCGGTCGACTCTTCGAGGCATCGTTCAACAAGATGCTCGAGGTCGAACCAGAACAGCCGACCCGAGAGGCGCTCGTCACCGCAGCCCGCTCGATCAACGGCTTCGATGCCAACGGCATGCTGCCGTTGACGAATCCCGGCGGTCGCCAGCCCACGAGCTGCTTCGCTCTGATGGTCGTCGAAGGCGGCCGATGGGTGCAGGCCCACCCGCAACCACCTCGCGACCTCGATTGTGCGGGCGACAACCTCTACGGACTGACAGCGACTCGTAACCAGGGACTTGAGCTACCCGTCGCAGCATCGTCAGCGACGTCCGAAGATATCGCGGACGACGACGATGCGATCGATCTCGACAATCCTGAAGAAGTCCCGAACGAGTAACTCCAGCTAAGCGAGCGACGTTTAGCCAAGGGAAGGCAGCCAGACGAGGCTGATGTCGTCGATCGAGATGTCGGCCTTTTCAAGACCGACCTCGTACGACTCGACCTCTTGGGCCTTGTCGTTGAACTCGGACACGATCTCGAGCTCTTTGGCTTCGAACTCTTCGAGCATCTCGGCCAGGTCCTCTTCTTCTTCGGAGAGCTTGCGGTCCTTGGTTTCGAGGCGGTCGTCGAGCCGGTTGCCAGAACGGCTGTCACGCATCACACGACGGCCCGCAGCAGCCACCGAACGACGCCGACGGCGTCCGCCGCCGAGCATGCCGAACACGGTCTCGCCGACGTCCATCAGCATGCCGAGCTTGGCATCGCGGCTCGCGTCATCCTTTTGGTCTTCGAGCTGGGCGACTTCGAGTTCGAGCTTGCGGAGCATGTCGCGTTGCTTCTCGACGTCGCGTTCTCGACGCTTCATGAGCTCTTCGAGCTCTTCGTCGGCCAGGTCATCCGCGTGGCGCTCGCAGCGACGAGTGAACTCTTCTTCGGTCTCGCCGATGCGGCTGTAGAGCTTGAGTTCTTTGTTCGCGTACAGCTGCAGCATCTCGCTGCGATACAGGTGATCCTTGAAGGCGGCCTTGGCCTGCGTGAACATCGGCGACGAGTCGATGTCGGCCCGGGGGAGCACATAGATGGCGCCGTCGGGTGCGGTATCGGTGAAGTCGCGATCGTCGAAGTCGATGATCGTCGCATCGTCAGGATCGATGCGATCGTCGTCGATGCGCACGATGGCTTCCCATTCGGCTTCGTGGCGGAGGTCAGCCTTGGTGTCGTCGAACAGCAGATTCATGCGCACGGCGAGCGCCGGCACGAGGCGGCTGCTGGTGGTGTCGAGACCGGCTTCGTCTGCCCACGGCGCGTCGCGACGCACGTACCGAACCGCGATCCCCTTGGCCACCGACGGGGCGAGCGTGCTCTCGTCTTCGGCGAGGTCAGGCGGATCTTCGGCTGGAGCAGCGGTCATGGCTGCTGCAGTTGCCGTTGCCGCAACCGGCGCTGCGGTCTTGTCGCGGCCGTCCATCAGCTCGGTGATCTGGTGGCGACTGAGCGGGCCCGGCAGGTACGACATGGCCCAGCGGGTCGAGAACGTCTGCGGCGTCGAGCGGGTCGAGTGCAGCACGAACTCGCGCTTGTCCAGACTCGAGATGGTTTGGTCGAGCGCTTTGACATCGGCGCCGCCGTCGCTGCGTTGCATGCCTTCGAGCAGACGGGCCTTGTCCCGTTCGGTCTGGAGGCGACCGATCATCCAGGTACCCGCATTCGAGATGGCCTTGTAGTCGATGTCGACCGGGTTCTGGGTCGACAACACGAGGCCGACGCCGAAGGCGCGGGCCTGCTTAAGGATCGTGAGGATCGGCTTCTTCGATGGCGGCATGGCCGTTGGCGGGCAGTAGCCGTACACCTCGTCCATGTAGACGAGCACCCGAAGATCGGAGCTGCCTGGCTGGCTGCGCATCCAGGTGACGACCTTGGACAACAGCAGCGTGACGACGAACTGACGCTCTTCGTCGGCGAGGTGCGCGATGTTGACGATCGCGGAACGGGGATCGCCGTTTGCCTGGAACAGCATCGAATCGATGTCGAGCGGGACGCCTTGGCTCCACGCCGCGAACGCAGGCGAGGCGGCGAGCCCGTTGAGCTTCATGGCCAGCTTCGTGCGGTCGCCCTCGGGGAACAGCGTGTCGAGCTGCATGACGCCGAGCTTGCGGAACGGCGGCTGCATAACGTTCTCGATGAGCGACTCGATGCTCAGCGCCTGGCCCCGTGTCCAGTAGTGGTCGACGATGTTGGAAAGGAGGATGTGCTCGCGTCCGCTCAGCGGGTCGCTGGTCACGCCGATCAGACCCAGGAGCGAGCTCACCAGGCCCTCGATCTCGTCATGCTTGGTTTCGGCGAACGTGATGTCGTCGTCGCCGTCGCTGCGTTGCGGCGCCGCCATCGAACCGATCACGTTGAGCGGCACACCAGCTGCTGAACCGGGCGTGTAGATCGTCATGTCGCATCCGGAGCGGAGTCGCCCGATGCGGTCAGGGCCGATGCCGCTGCGCTCCAAGCCAGAACGCCACAGATCGGCGGTCGCAGCGGGGTCGGTGTCGTCATCGACCCAGGGAGCGAAGTCGCTGGCCGCAAGGTCCGGGAACGTGAGCAACAGGTTGCCCATATCGCCCTTGGGGTCGATGATCAGCGTCGGGATCCCTTCGAGCAGGGCCTCCTCGAGCATGATCACACCGAGGCCGGTCTTACCCGAGCCGGTCATGCCGACGATCACCCCGTGGGTGGTCAGGTCGGCAGCCTCGTACTGGATGTTCTGGTCTTCACCGTTCCGTCCGAGATACAAGTGGCCTGGCTCGTCAGCGGCCTGGTGATCGTCTGCAGTCATGCGTGCATCCTCCTCGTCGCAGAGTGTACGTGGCGCATCACATTGGTTTGATCGCATCGTTTTGGCGGGAAGTGCGTGTTTGCAGGCCTAGCCTTGAGCGCCGAATCTCAACTACCACGAAAGGGCGGGACTCATGGGTCTCCTAGACACGATTAAGGGCATGCTCAAGGGCAATGCCGACAAGGCGAAGGCTGGCCTCGACAAGGCCGGCGACATGATCGACGAGAAGACGGACGGCAAGTTCGCTGACAAGATCGATATGGCAAAGGACAAGGCTGGCGACATGCTCGACCAGCAGTCCGAAGAGGGCTAGCGCTCATTCGCTTCCGGCTGCGCCGGAAGACAGATTCGTGACAGACCGCCTTCGGGCGGTCTGTTTCGCTTTTGCCCGTGTGGCGTAGCGGACCCACTGGCCGAGAGAAGCCGGTCGGCTAGCTGTAGGTCCTAGTGAGGCTCTTCGAACACCCAGCCGGTGTCGAGCATCATCAGTCGGTGTCGTCC
This sequence comes from uncultured Acidimicrobiaceae bacterium, assembly GCA_964513315.1. GTDB lineage: Bacteria > Actinomycetota > Acidimicrobiia > Acidimicrobiales > UBA10347 > UBA10347. The sequence continues at coordinate 7,450 of CAZEMU010000003.1, forward strand.
GCCAGGTGCGTCGAGGTCGCCGGTCTCGTACGCCGCATCGCCGTGCCAGGCCACCGTGGGCGGGTCGGTTGAGATCTGGCGAGTCAGATAGAACGGCGGCTCTCGGTCTGCGATCGCGCCGATTGCTGCGGCGGCGGTGGCGTGCCCTTCGAGATGGCGAAGCGTGATCCAGGTCGGCGGGACAAGCCCGACCTTGCCCTCGTTGTGGCGGGCGAGCGCCTCGGTCGGGGTGACCCAAAGGTGGTCGACGATCTCGCCACCATCGATCGTGACGTCACCGTCGACGCCCGCGGGCGCCTCGGTCGCGTAGAACCACGTGGCGAACCGGCGGGGGAGAATCGTTGGCGGCATCCAGTGCGAGAACGGGACGAGTTGGTCCGGGTCGACGACGACGTCGGCCTCTTCGACTGCTTCGCGACTCGCCGCCCGTCGGCTCGCGGCGACGATGTCGTCGTCGACCCGGTAGTCCTCAGGATCGACCTTGCCGCCCGGGAACACCCAGTTGCTGGCGAAGGTGCCCTTGGCGTTGCGTTGGACCATCAGGACTTCGGGACCCTCGTCGCCATCGCGAAGCACGAGCACGGTCGCTGCGGGTGTGGCTGGTTCGTCATCGCTGTCGTGTTCGGCCATCCAGGCGTTGAAGCGGGCACTGAGATCTGTCATTGGGTTCGAAGCTACTCGCGGCGCCGCGTTCGGCCCTGATTGTGATTACATGACGGCCGTGGCGATCGAACACCGCATGGTGCACTTCCGAGACGACGAGCCTGAAGAGGTCGTCGGCGAGATCGAGCGGATCTCCGGGCTGGGCGACGGAAGCGAATGGCTGACCCTGTCGCCCTGGGTTGATGCCGAGAATCTCCCGGTGCGCAGCATGTTGCATCGGCTCTTCTCCGCCCGAGGATCCAAGGTCCCCGAGGTCACTTGGGTACCGGCCCAGCAGGGCGAACCCGCCCAGCTCGGCGTGTTGCACTCGACCGGCGCGGGCGCACTCGATCGCATCGTCGCCCAGGGCGTCGAGGTGCCGCCGACCTGGATCAAGATCGGTGATCACTCAAAGCGAGGGCTGCTTTTCGCCGTCGATCCAGCGACGCCGACGTCAGACGTGCTGGGGTTCGCGATTGAAGCAGCTCGCGCGCTCGCTGAGGTTCCAACCGACGACCGGTGGGTCGCGCAGATCTCGATCGCTGGCTAGGCGGATGAACCCCTACTCTTCGAGAGCGGCTTGTTGGAGGCCGATGGGGTCGAGGACGACGACGCGTCCTCGGGCCGTGCGGATGGCTCCAGCACGACGGAGCTCGCCAAGGGCCTTCGAGGTCCACTCGCGGCTCGCATCGATGTACTGCGCAAGATCGCCTTGCGTGAGCTCGACCACGCTGTCCGGTTCGGCGGCGAGGCCTCCGGAAAGTTCGAGTAGGCGCTGAGCCACGCGTGCCTTGACCGAGCGAGCGCCGAGCATGCTGCGCACCGTCATCTCATTCAGGCGTCGGCTTTGCATACGCAGCAACGCGAGCGCGACGGCGGGATAGCGCTCGAGGTATTCGGTGAACCGCGATGCGGTGACCATCACCGCGAGCGTTGGCTCGATCGCGACCACGTCGGCCGAGCGGCGCTCATTGTTGAGCGTGCTCATCTCGCCGACGAACTCGCCGGGTGAACGCAGGCCGAACACCGATTCGGTGCCGGTGGTCGATACGACGACGATCTTGACCACGCCGTCAATCAGGTAGAAGACCTCGCTCGACTGCGCGCCGATGCTGACGACTCGTTCGCCGGGGGCGAAGTGGCGCTCAACACCGACGGTGCGAAATGCGTCGAGCTCGTCCGGGAGCAGCAGCGGGTGCGCTGGTCGCTCAGTCACTGCGGAGTACCTCGAGGCGGACAACGAGGTCATCGAACGTCGGCTCGCCTAGACCGTCGCTGCAACGGAGGATGCGAGCTGCACCCTCTTGTTCCGCGATCATGCCAGCATTGCCGATCCAGGCCGAATCGACGCCTTCGAACGACCAGGCGTTCCATACATCGATCGACTTCGCACGGCGGCCGACGACTTCGAGCTCAACTCGTTCGGGGGCGGTGTGGCTCCAGATCGACACGACCGGAACCGCGACGCCGTTGGCCCGTAGGTCACCGCGATCGACGCCGACTTTGAGGGCCTGAGCCCGCAACCGCGACGAGCGCACCCGAGTCACCGCGATGCGGTCACCGGTGCTGACGTCGATGCGGACGAGCGAGTTGATCGTGCTGCCCTGCCACTTGGCTCGTCGACCATTGCCCTTTGCGAACGCCTGCGCCAGGCTCACGATGCGCTCCACGGGTCGACGGTTTCGTCGGGCCATTTCATGCGCACGTCGCTTCGGTGCGACGCGGCCCGCAAGCCAACCAGGTCCATGGCCTCGACATCACCGCTGCGGGGGTTGCGTCGTGTCGGTGCTTTGCCCTGGGCCATGCGAGCGAGGTTCACCGCGTCGAAGTGCGTGGTTGATCCGACGCCATCGGCGGTTGCGATCCAGTAGCGAGCGGCCTTTTCGTCGGGCGTGGGGTTTGCGTCGTTTACCCGAGCATCGAGCGGCATGCCCGGCGTCCACGCGGACGCGCTCTGTTCCGACACGGTTTCGGCAATGCCACGAGGCTTGGTTTGTGCAAAGTCGACAGGCTCGTCGGCTGGGCCGATCGTGTCCTGGAACGCCGATGTACTTGCCGGTCCAGTTGCGCTCGGCGCAATCGAATCTGGGTGGGCCACTGGAGCTGCATCGGCGGTGGGCGGCCGGGGTGCCAGTTCGGCGGCGATCGTTGTGGTCGACGGCTTGATGATCTCGGGGCGCACCGGTGCCATCGACGCTGGCGGGGGAGCCGCCACGGCTGGCGGGGGCGGCGTGACCGGCGGGGCCACCGGATGAGGTGGAGGCGTCATGACCACGGGAGGCGCCGCAGAGAGCGGTGGTCCGGCGGACACGAGCGGCGGTTGCAGCCCGTAGTCGTCTTCGGGGCTGACCTCGTCTTCGTAGCGGTAGATGCGGGGAATGAAGCGACGGTTCTTGAGGGGACGCCCGACCCAGTCGATCGCGATCGCGACGAGCGCGATGACGGCCATGAGTGCCGCAAAGACGATGAGGAGTTCAAAGGTGCCCATGAGAAGACGCATTTCACCCTTCGCAAGACGCACCTTGAGACGGGGGAGAGCAGCTGTAATCTACTCGCTCTGCTGGCCGCCTCCCGCGAGCCCTGTTGGGGAACGGTCCCTGGGCCCGTTTGGGAGCCAATCAGTAGTGGTAGGGGAACCCGGACCAGTCCGGGTCGCGCTTCTCGAGGAAGGAGTCGCGGCCCTCTTGGGCTTCGTCGGTCATGTAGGCCAAGCGGGTTGCTTCGCCGGCGAAGACCTGCTGGCCGACGAGGCCATCGTCGATGAGATTGAGCGCGAACTTCGCCATGCGCTGGGCGGTCGGGCTCTTGCCGCAGATCTCGCGAGCCCATTGCAGCGCCTCGGTCTCGAGGTCAGCGTGCGGCACGACTGCGTTCACCACGCCTTGGGCGTGGGCTTCGGCCGCCGTGTAGGTGCGGCCGAGGAAGAAGATCTCGCGAGCGAACTTCTGGCCGACTTGGCGGGCGAGCAGCGCCGAGCCGAAGCCGCCGTCGAAACTGGCGACATCGGTGTCGGTCTGCTTGAAGCGGGCGTGCTCTTCGCTGGCGATGGTCAGGTCACAGACGACGTGGAGGCTGTGCCCGCCGCCAGCCGCCCAACCAGGGACGACGGCGATGACGACCTTGGGCATGAACCGGATGAGTCGCTGGCATTCGAGAATGTGAAGGCGTCCGCTACGACCGGGGTCGATCGCGTCGGCCGTCTCGGCGTTGTCCTCGGTGTAGCGGTAACCGTCTTTGCCTCGGATGCGCTGGTCGCCACCGGAACAAAACGCCCAGCCGCCGTCGCGGGCGGACGGGCCGTTGCCGGTCAGCAGGACACAGCCGACGTCGCTGCTCTGGCGGGCATGGTCAAGAGCCCGGTAGAGCTCGTCGACGGTGTGGGGCCGGAACGCATTGCGGATGTCTGGCCGGTCGAACGCGATCCGCACGGCGGGGACATCGTTGGCCCGGTGGTAGGTGATGTCGGTGAAGTCGAAGCCGGGGACCTCGGTCCAGAGCGATGCGTCGAAGATCTCGGAAACCATGGCGCAACCCTAGGGCTTCGCACCGTGAGCGGTACCAGCCAACCGCAGCGGTCGAGCTGATGTGCAGGGTTTGCTAGAACGCGACTTCTTCGAGGTCGGTCATCTCCCAGAACTCATGGTTTTCAACCCACTCGCTGCTGGCCTCGTGGAGGACCTGCGAAGCGGCGGCCGCCCGAGCGACCCGGCGGTGACGACCGAACAACTCGCTGTACATACCGCTGGTCACCAGCATGGCCATGCATACCGCTTGGGAAGCGATGAACGAGGCGACGAGCACGGTGGACCAGGACATGAGTTATGCACGGTATTCGCCGGGTGTGACAGCCTCAAGTCCATCTTGTTGCTGGTGTTGCCAATGTTGTTGACGTGAAGGATTTCGCCCGTTGTGGCTAACTTTTTCCGCTTGGCCGTGGGCCTCTAGGGTCGAACTGCGCCATCGCAAGCCAGCGATGGTCGCAATCGACCGGCCCGAGAGGGCCGCCCCGAGGATTGGACCGTGATGGCGCCGTTAGAAGGACTGACCGTTGTCGAAGCCGCCAACTACCTGGCGGGACCCATGGCAGGTCTGATGATGGCCGACCTCGGCGCCGACGTCATCAAGGTGGAACCACCGCGTGGTGATCCCTATCGCCGCGTCGGGCGCGCCTATGGCAGCTCGTCGCTGCAGTTCCGAGCCGCCAACCAGAACAAGCGCAACGTCGTGCTCGACCTCAAGTCCGAGGACGGGCTGGCCGCCTTCCACGAACTCTTGCGCGATGCCGACGTGCTGATCACGAACTGGCGTCCTGCTGTCGCCGAGCGGATGGGGCTGACCGCCGAATCGGTGCGAGCGGACTTCCCGCAACTGATCTGGGTTCGAGTGTCGGGGTATGGGCCCGACGGGCCGCGCTCCGAGCTGCCGGCCTATGACGGCATCGTGCAGGCCCGCTCCGGTAGCCAGCTGTCGGGCACCTCGGAGCCGATGAACACGAACAACAACGTCGCCGACAAGGTCAGTGCGATGTTCGCCGCCCAAACGATCACTGCGGCGCTGCATCAACGCACTCGGACCGGAACCGGCACGGTGTGCGACGTCGCCATGGTCGATGCGATGGCCTACTTCTACGCCGCCGATATCGGTGCTGGCCACCGCATCGCCGACACCGAACCCGACCTGGCCGTCGGTAGCACCGCCGCCGGCAGCCTGACGCTTGCGACCGCTGAGGGGTACCTCACGCTGTCGCCGGTGAGCGGAGCCCAGCTGCGCCGGTCGCTCGAAGCGGCGGGCATCGGCGAGATGTTCTCGGTCGTCATGGAAGCCGATCGTTCTGACACGATGGACGTCTACTTCTCGGCCATTCGACCGGCACTGCTCACCCGTTCCGCGCTCGAGTGGGAGACCATCTTCGAAGAAGCCGATGTGCCCGCGGCGGCGATTCGAACCTTTAGCCAGCACCTCGAAGATCCGCAGACGATTCACAACGCCACGTATACGCGCGTGCCTGACCCGTCGCTCGATGGCGATTGGCTGATGGTGCGCTATCCCGCGTGGTTCGACGGCGAGCCGGCCGAGACGGCAGAGCTGCCTCCACCAGACTTGCCTGAGGTCCCTCGGGAGTAGCTGGCTTCTACTCGGTGGCCTCGATACCGGGGTCCGAGGTCGCGATCGGTGTCGGTACCGCTCGCTGCAAGAACAAGCCGCAGTTCTCGAGCGCATACGCATCGAGCCGTTGCGACGCCGCAGCCAGTTGCTCTTGGCGTTCGACCAGCAGGTCACGGCGGCTTTCGCGCGGTTCGAGCTGATATGCCTCGAAGAAGTCGATCAGTGACGACACCGTCGTCGAAATGTCATCGGGCGATCGTTCGAGCAAACGTTGCAGCTCGTCGACGATCGCATCGACACGCCCGGCGTCGCCAGGGAGCAGTGCGACCTCGGCCCCTTCGGGACCAGTCACGAGTTGCAGCTGCTCACAGAACGCTTGGGGCGAACGGTCAGCCGATGAGCATGCCGTAAGTCCGAGCAAGCTGATGAGCGCGGCGGCGACAAGACGGCGCATGATCGACGTCAGGCGCTGGCGACGGCCTCGGTCGCCCGTGCTCGCAGATCTTCAACGGCGTGGCCGAGCCCTTCGGGGTCGCGATACAGCGCGCTTCCTGCGACCAGGAAGTTGGCGCCAGCAGCTGCGGCGCCAGCGATGGTGGTCGGAGCGATGCCGCCATCGACCTCGATATCGATGTCGTGCCCACCGGCATCAGCCATGGCCCGAATCTCGGCGACCTTGGGCTCCATCGTCGGGATGTAGGGCTGGCCGCCCCAACCGGGGTTCACCGTCATCACCAAGACCATGTCGAGCAGGTCGAGCACGTGGGCGACCGCCGAGGCTGGCGTCGACGGGTTGAGGGCGACGGCTGGCTGGGCGCCGAGGTCACGGATGTGGCCGAGCGTGCGGTGCAGGTGAGGGCAGGCCTCGGCGTGCACGATCAGCATCTCGCATCCAGCTTCGACATAGCGATGTGCGAGCTCGTCGGGCGCCTCGACCATCAGGTGGGCTTCGAACGGCTTCTCGGTGCGGTCGCGAACCGATGCGATCACGTCAGGTCCGAACGTCAGGTTCGGGACGAAGCGGCCATCCATGACGTCAAACTGGAAACGGTCAACGCCAGCTTCGCAAAGCGCAACGACTTCGTCGCCGAGACGGCTGAAGTCTGCAGGAAGTACGGACGGAACGATGGCAAGTGGGCGCGCAGAGGACACGACGCGAAACGTAGTGCCCCGTCGCACCGTCGCGGTGGCATCTCGCCCGTAGCCTCGGGGCGTGAACGATGTCGAAGAGGTCCGCACCGAGCGCATGGCGACGGGTGGCGAAGCGGTCGCACGGCTCGCGGACGGACGGGTCGTGTTCGTCCACGGCGCTGTTCCTGCCGAGGTCGTCCGAGTACAGCTCATCTCCTCGAAGAAGCGGTGGGCCCGCGCCGACCTCGTCGAGGTCGTCGAGCCAGGACCCGCCCGCGCTCCGCTGCTTTGCGACCACGCCTTGTCGGGCGAATGCGGCGGCTGCGATTGGCTGCATGTGGCGCCACGCGATGCCCAGTCGTTCAAGGTCGACATCGTCACCGATCAGCTGCTTCGTCTCGGCAAGCTCGAGGCACCCGTCGTCACGCACCATCCCGCGGCGCCCGGTCGCCGTGTTACCGCCCGCTGCTCTGTGGTCGACGGGCGTCTCGGCTACCGGGGGCGCCGCTCCAATGATCGATTCGTGGCGGAGAGCTGCCAGGCACTGCATCCCGACCTGGAAGCGCTGATGCTCGAAGGACGGTTCGAGGGCTGCGACGAGGTCACGCTTCGGCTTGGGGCCGGAACGGGCGAGCGCATGGCCGTCATCCACGGCGGCGCTTCGGCTGCACCACTCAAGGTGCCCGAAGACGTGCTCGTCGTTGACGGAAACGAGCCGGGAACGTCGACGTACGCGACCGAGGTCGCAGGACGCACGTGGCTGGTCTCCGCGCTCAGCTTCTTCCAAACGTCAGATGCCGGTGCAGAGACGCTTGTCGCCGCGGTCCGGGACGCACTCGGCGACGGTGAGGGTCCGGTGCTCGACCTCTATGCGGGCGGCGGGTTGCTCGGCGGGGGAGCAGCTCCCGAACGTGTCGTCACGGCAGTCGAGTCGAACGCCCATGCGGTGCGCGACGCTCGACACAACCTGTCCGGCGTCGAGGTCATCGAAGCCCGAGTCGAACAGTGGACGCCGACGAAGACCTACGCCACAGTGATCGCCGACCCGGCCCGCGCTGGCCTCGGCACCGATGGCGTGGCCGTGGTTAATGCCGCGGGTGCGGATGAGCTGGTGCTCGTCAGCTGCGACCCGGCTTCGCTCGGACGCGACACCGGGCTGCTCAACGAGGCCGGCTGGCGACACGACGGAAGCGTCGTCGTCGACATGTTCCCCGACACGTCACGCATCGAAGTCGTGACGGCGTTCCATCGCAGCTAGAGCGACGGTGCGGTCGGGTTAGGCTTTGAAGACGTCGCTGGCGTCGCGGTCGGCCATGCCAGCGAAGAACTCGTCGGCGTCGACCGGGTCAGACGCCGCCCACATCTCAGAGAACGCCAGGCTTTCGCTCTGTGACGGTGGCTCAGGCTCAGGTTCGGGCGCCGGCGGCGAAGCGATGGCTTCGACGGGTGGTTCGATCGGAGCGCCAGCCGTCTGAGAGCGGGCCTCCATGATCATGCGCTGGGCGGCCTCGCGAGCCTCGGTGCGAATCTGCTCGGCTTCGGCCTGGGCCGACGAGAGCATCGATTCGACTCGGTCCTGCGCTGTCGTGACCAGCTCGGTTGAGCGGTTGCGGCCGGAAACCAGCAGCTCGTCGATCTGGGTCTGGGCTGTCGAACGAATGCCGTTGGCGTCGTTCATCGCCTGTTCGGTGATGTCGGAAGCACGAGCATTGGCCTTGGCCAGCACGCCGTTCGCTTCTTCCATCGCCTCGCGACGTGTGCGATTCGCCTCTTGTTCGGCTTCGTCGAGCATGCCCTTCGAAGCAGCTTCGAGACGGTCCGCTTCTTCGCGGACTGCGGTGAGCTTGACCTCGGCGGTGCGGCGAGCCGCTTCGGCAGCTTCGGAAGCGGCCGTTTCGGCGGCTGCCGCGACATCGCGCTGCGCGTTGGCCTTGATCTCTTCGATCGTTGCCAGCATCTCGTTCGCATGCTCGCGCATGTTCTCGGTCTCTTCGGTGGCGTCGGCGATCATCTGATCGGCGTCTGCCTTGCTGGCGTCGCGGATCTCTTGGGCCTTGGCCTCGGAGACCTCTTGGAGCTTGTCGGCTTCTTGCTGGCAGCGGGCGACGATCTCACGGCCCTGCTCTTCGCTTTCGGCGATGAGGGCTTCTGACTTGTCGATCGCGGTTCTCAACTTGGCAGCGCCGACGGCTTCGTCTTCGGCAGCGCTGGCTTGTGCAGTCGTGATGATGTCAGCGGCCTTTGCATTGGCCTGCTCGATGGCATCGCGCGCTTCGGTCTCGCCACGGGCGATGATCAACTGCGACTCGGTGAGCGCCTCGGCGGTGATCTCAGTCGCCTTGTTCTTGGCGTCTTCGCGGGCCTTGTCGATGGCCTTGCGGGCGGCGTCGCGGGCCTCGTCCTCGATCCGGTTGACCTCGTCGCTGATGTTGGCGATCAGGTCGTCGGCACGGTCCTGGGCGGCGCTCACGATGGCGACTGCGCGCTCGCGAGCGCCCTCGATGATGCTGGCCGATTGGCTGTCCGCATCGGCGATGGTGGCCGAGGCGCCTCGCTGGGCGCCTTCAAGAAGTTGTTGCGCTTGGACCTGGCTCTGGTTCAGTACTTCGGCGGCGCGCGAGCGCATGACGCTGGCCTCGTCGACGGCGTCGCTCACGTTCGAGTACGACGCTTCGGCGGAACGCATGGCTGCGGTCGAGTTCGCAGCTGGTGACGTCGAGTTGGCGAGGGTGTCTGCGATCGAGCCTTCCAGTGCCTCGGCGCTCTGCAGCATGTCGGCGATCAGGTCGGTCGGCGCGGGAGCGACGGGCTCCGTGGCGGACGCGATCTCCCCATCAGGAATCGGTGGCACCCCATCAGGAATCGGTGGCGGCGGGGGTGGCGCCGGAAGATCGCCAAGGAGCTCGGCGAGTTCGGGGGCCACGTCTTCGGGGGTCACGTTGTCGAAATTCATCGGGATCGCACCGGGCAGGTCATCACCTGGTTCCGGTGCGATCTCGATGCCATCGTTGTTGTCTGCCATGGTGCTCTCTCCTCCTCGTTCACCAATTCGGCCTAGAGGTGTGCTTCGTGAGCCATCGCTGTACGAATCGACGGGAGTGGGCCGTTTGGCCTGGGCGGGTACGCCCACTGCCGTACTCCTTGACGCTAGCAACGGCCTGACTTGAGCGAGTCGCAACCTCTGCTGGAATACGACGGGGTTCCAAATCGGCGAGCAATTCTGCCCAAGGCCGGCGGGGCCGATAGGTTCAGCGCCCATGAGCATCCTCGTGGAGACCCATGACCGGGTCGCAGTCATCACCCTGAACGATCCCGACCGTCGCAACACCGTGACCTCGGAGATGAACGACGCGATGATCGAGGCGGTGGCCCAAGCCGAAGCCGACGATGACATCGGCGCACTCGTCTTGACCGGAGCTGGCACCGCATTCTGTGCGGGAGCGCTGCTCGACGACCTGCTCGGTGCCGGTAGCGAAGCCGAGTTGAGCTCGATCTACCGAGGGTTCCTCGCCGTCGCTCACTCGGGGCTGCCGACCATTGCTGCGGTCAATGGCGCTGCGGTCGGCGCGGGCATGAACCTGGCCCTTGCGGCCGACATGATTCTGGCCGGCGAATCGGCCCGCTTCGATTCACGATTCCACCAGATCGCCATCCACTCCGGCGGCGGACACACCTGGCGCCTGGCGAACATCACGAACCTCCAGACGGCCAAGGCCATGGTGCTGTTCGGTGAGCGCCTGAACGGCCAGCAAGCAGCAGACGTCGGTATTGCGTACAAGTGCGTGCCCGACGCCGAACTGTTGTCGACGGCGATCGAATACGCGCAAAAGGCCGCGGCTGCTCCCAAGGGACTTGTCGCCCGCACCAAGGCAACCTTTGGCTCACTCGCCGCGGTGGAGGACAGCCAAGCGGCCGTCGATCTTGAGACCACCCCGCAGTTCTGGGCTATGCAACAAGACGAGTTCAAGCAATGGGTCTCTGACCTCAAGGCTCGCATCTCGTCGAAGTCGAAGTAGCCCCGAGGGCCCGAATCGCGCTGCACGTGGTTGCCCCTGCCGTGGCGCTGGCGGCCACCTGGCTGATCGCGACCATCAACCAGATCGGGTTCTCGTGCTCTGGGGATGGGAACGAGCGCTGGGCTAGCGTCGCCGCTATGGCAATTCGTTTCGATGACATCGACGCAATCAACGCATCGGTCTCCGATGAGTACGGGCCGTTTGGTTCGACCTTCGAGATGACCCAAGACAAGGTGAACACGTTCGCCGAAATCACCGGGGACCATCAATGGATCCACGTCGACGTTGAACGTGCGAACGCAGGCCCGTTCGGTGGACCGATCGCACACGGCTTCTTCACGCTCAGCCTGATGGCCTCGGGCATCGTGAGCATCGGCCAGTTCGAGGGCGTCTCCAACGGTGTGAACTACGGCGCGAACAAGCTCCGTTTCCTGTCACCCGTACCCGTGCCATCGACGTTGCACGGCCGGTCGCGCATCCTCAAGGCCGAGGCCAAGGGCCCGGGCACGCTCATCACGAGCGAGGCCACGATCCACGTCGTCGGCAACGACAAGCCCGCGGTTCTCTACGAAATGCTCACGCTCCTGATGTAGCGCGCAGCCGCCGCCACCTAGTGTCGGCCCATGGACTTCGATATCCCGGCCGACATCCAGGACCTCCTCGATCAACTTGATCAGTTCATCGAGGACGAGATCAAGCCGCTCGAACGCGAGAGCGACAACATCCGCTTCTTTGACCATCGGCGCGAGGACAGCCGCACCGACTGGGAACGCGACGGTTGGCCGAATGCCGAGTGGGAAGCCCTGCTCAAAGAGATGCGCCGCCGCGCCGACGCCGCAGGCTTCCTTCGCTACCACCTGCCTGAACGCTTCGGCGGCCAGGGCGGTTCGAACCTGGCGATGGCGATCGTGCGCGAGCACCTGGCCGCCAAGGGCCTCGGGCTACACAACGACCTGCAGAACGAGTCATCGATCGTCGGCAACTTCCCGACCGTGCTGATGATGGAGAAGTACGGCTCCAAGGAACAACAAGAAGAGTGGATCCCGAAGATGCTGGCCGGCGAGGCTCGTATCGGGTTCGGGCTGACCGAACCAATGGCGGGCACCGACGCCACCCGCATGGAGACCACCGCCTATCGCGACGGCGACGAGTGGATCATCAACGGTGCGAAGCGGTGGAACACCGGCATGCATGCGGCGACGCACGACTACATCTTCTGTCGCACGTCGGGCAAGCCGGGCGAGGCCGCCGGCATCAGCAACTTCATCGTCCCGGTGGACACGCCTGGCTTCAAGGTCGAGTTCATGTGGTGGACCTACAACATGCCGACCGACCACGCCGAGGTCACCCTCAAAGACGTGCGGGTCAAGGACAGCGACCTGCTTGGCCCCGAAGGCCATGGGTTGGCGACGGCGCAGCTGTTCGTGCACGAGAACCGGATCCGTCAGGCTGCCTCGTCGCTCGGCGCAGCCCAGTACTGCATCAACGAGGCGGTCAAGTACTCACGCGAACGCCAGATCCACAACAAGCCGCTGTCCGCAAACCAAGCAATCCAGTGGCCGTTGATCGAGCTGCATACCGAAGCAGCCATGTTGCGGGAACTCATCCGCAAGACGGCCTGGCAGCTCGACAGCATCGACGACGCATCCGAGATCAGTGACAAGGTCGCGATGTGCAACTACCGAGCGAACCGCCTGGTTGGTCAAGCCGCCGACCGCGCCATCCAGACGCATGGCGGCATCGGCTACAGCCGCCACATGCCGTTCGAGCACATCTTCCGCCATCACCGTCGCTACCGGATCACCGAAGGCGCCGAAGAGATGCAGATGCGCCGCGTCGGCCAATACCTGTTCGGCTACGGCGTCGACAACGAAATGTTCGAGACCCCATCGTTCGCAGCTCGCTTCAACAAAGTGCAGCACGGCGGCCCCGCCAGCTGGTTGGATTAGACACATGCCTCGACAAAACGTGTCCAGTGGAAGCCCGTACGAAGACGTGTTCGGCTACTGCCGAGCGGTCAAGGTGGGCAACATCGTCCATGTCGCCGGCACGTGCGCCGCACAGGATTGCCTCGACGGCACGTCGATGTACGAACAGAGCGTCTCGGCCCTCGGGATCATCCAAGACGCACTGGCCGAGGCCGGCGCGTCAGCCAGCGACGTCGTACGCACGATCACCTATGTGACCAACATCGACGAGATGCCCGAGGTTGCCAAGGCGCACCACGAGGTCTTCGGCGACATCAAGCCTGCATCGACGCTCGTCGAGGTCAGCCGACTGATCGATCCTCGTATGACGGTCGAGATCGAGGCGTACGCCATTCTTCAGTAAGTGGGTTCTCGAGCAGGTGGTTCTCGAGTAGCGGTGGCTAGGTCAGGCTGAACGAGACTTGGCCGAGCGCACCGAAGTCCGCCAGGTACGTGCCGCCCGCCTCGGTGGGCGTCAGGCCCGTGCATGTTCCGGTGATGATCCAGACGCCCGCGGCAACTTCGCGGCCGCGAGAAGCTTCGTGTTCTTTGGTCCATTCGACCGAGGCCGGCGGCCCACCAAGCACGGCACCAGCGTTGCCACTGGCCAGCACCTCGCCGCTACCGGATCGCAGCTCGACGGCGTGGCCGGCGAGATCGCCCGCTTCGTCGATCGGGGTCGGAGGTCCGAGCACCACACCGCACCCGGCTGAGTTGTCGGCGATCGTGGTCATGCCGCCGAACCCGGCCGATGACGTGACTCGTGGGTCGACCAGCTCGAGCGCGGGTGCGACCGCGATTGGATCACCAGCTGCGTTCACCTGCAGCGCGAACTCGCATTCGATCGCTGGTGGGTTGGAGAAGTAGCTCGCGGGGATTTCAGCGCCCGAGGCGAACACGCCCTCGCTCGGAATCCGTCCGCCAATCGGGTGGGGGATGCCCAAGATCTCTCGTGCGAGTTCGCTCGTACATCCGACCTTGAGGACCTCGATCGGCCAGCCTGCAGTCCCGTGCACGGCATCTTGGATTGCGTAGGCGTCCTCAACGGATCGGGGCCGGATCTCGTGGGGAAGCGACGATGCGGTCTGGCGCTGTACCCGGAGGTGGAAGAGGTACGCAGCCGCTTCCTCGATCTGTTGGCGTTCGAGCGTCATGGGCGGACTCTAGAACAGGCCGGGTTGAGCGCGCCGTGTAGGTCTGCCATCATTCGCCGGTGCAATTGGTGGATGCGATCGAAGCTTGGGGGCGTGCGCATCGTTCCGCGTTCGATAGCGAAGAGGCCGAGGTCCTGGCGGACGTATGGCGAACGGTCCGCGCATCCGAGCATGCGTCGCTCGACGTGGCGACGATGACCAAGGACGAGGCCCGCGCGGTCATGGCGGTCTTTCCGACCGAGCAGCGGTCGTCGGTTGCGTCGACCCTGAACAAGGTTCGCAAGTGGACTCTCGCACAGGCGAACGAAGCCGAGGCGCCGGAAACCGAGGCGGCCCAAACCGAAGAGCCGCCGACCGAAGAGCCGCCGATGGCGGAACCACTGACTGGGGAACCACTGACTGGGGAA
>CAZEMU010000003.1:21972-27342 GCA_964513315.1 uncultured Acidimicrobiaceae bacterium
GACCCTGCGATCCTGACGCAAGAGATCTGCGGCACCACGCTCCTCGACATCCTCAGCGGCCTGGGTGGTTGATGAGCGGAGTGGTTGATTGGCGGAGTGGCTGAGTACGTGGGGCGGCTAGGCGAGCTGGCGGGCGAGTGGAAACGCCGTCGCTGCCATCCGCTTGAGCCCGGCCTCGTAGTCGCCAGCGGCGAGCTCGTCCGCTTCGAGCCAGCGAAAGCCTTGGCTCTCATGGTTCCCGACAGGCTCTGACCCCGGCGGAGCAAGCACGAGAAACCGAACGTCGAGGTGCAAGTGCGCGTCTTCGGCCGGCGGGTCGACGCGGTGAATGTCGACATCGATCGCCGGACCGACAACCCGCAGGCCTTCGATGCCGGTCTCTTCGGTCGCCTCTTTGAGTGCGACCGCGGCGAGGTTTGTGTCACCATCGGCGTGTCCGCCCGGCTGGAGCCATTTCTGCAGCTTGGTGTGAAAGAGCAGCAGGCCTGCGTCACGGGATGGGTCGACGACGAATGCGCTGCCGGTCAGGTGGCCGGGACGACAGGTGCGAACGGCGATGTCCTCGTGAGTATCGACGAGTTCGAGAATTCGAGCCCGGTCGTCATCGAAGCCCGTTCCCCGGGCGGCGCCGAGGAACCGCCGGGCGGTGTCTCGGTCCTCACTCGACGCGAGGTCTGTTGGGCTGTCGATGACGGCAAAGTCCACGATCGCCGAGCCTAGTCAGGGCTGGGTGAGGCCTTGGCTCGTTTCCGGAGGTGACGTCGTGTGCGGCGCTCGGCCCGAGCCTTGGGCAGCTCACGGGCTGCGAGTAGCCCGAGCACGGCGATTGCTGCGGCGATGCCGAGGGCCCACCAGAACGGCGCGCCGAGGACCGATGCCAGGATCGCGATGGCGATCCACCAGATCGGAAACAGGATCATGCCGGCCGCGACTTTGAGGGTCGCTCGGATGTTGAGATCGGCCCGCTGCGCGATGTGGCGCACGAGCAGGAATGGCGGCCGGTTTGCCCACTTGCCGACGAGGGCGAATGGGGCGAGCAGGAGGGCAGCCAACGTGTCGATCTGATCCGGTGGTACGAGCAGGTTCGCTTCGCCTCGCTCGCCGACGAGACCAGGGTCCGGGGGCGACAGGCTTGCGGGGCGTAGTTCAGCCAGCACTTCGGCTCGAGCCTCGACCGCCGACAGCGATGCGCCGACCGGCAGTTGCTCGAGCGCCGATGTTCGAGCGGCCGCTCGTTGTGCCTCGCTTTCCCAGATCGGGGCGACGACGGCCAACCCGGCTTCGATACGGGTGGTGAGCTGGCGGACCGCGTCGCGGTCGCTGGTTGTCGCTCCTGCGTGCAACGCCGCGACATCGATCGGCTCGCCGTACCGAATCAGCGCATTGGAACGGAACCGCTCCCGGTCCTCGAACACGATGCCGACCGGCACGATGACGGGTCGTGCCCCTTGGCCCATCGCGTCGAAGGCCATACGGGCGGCGCCGGTCTTGATCGGCGCGAGGCCTGGATTGTCGTGACTGGTTCCCTCGACGAAGATCGCGATCGCGTCGCCAGCGACCAGCGCCTCGCTGACCGCTGCGAACGCTTCGTCGTTGCTTCCGCCGCCGTCGCGTACTCGCTTGACGGGGATCACATCGGCGGCGTTCAGGAATGGGCGCAACGGCAAGATGTCCCACAACGTCGACTTGCCGACTGCCCGGATCTCTCGTGGTGTCGCCGAGTAGAGCAGCAGCGCATCGATCAGCCCGCTGTGGTGGTTCGCGGCAAAGATGATCGGGCGGTCCGTGGGCACCTGTTCAGCTCCTTCGACTTCGACCTGATCGAAGAAGAAGTCGGCGATGCCGTCGGCCAAGCCCTGGATTCCCATTGGGGATACGACTCGGCACAACGCGCTCCGGTTACACGCGTCGCCCTCGATCTGAGCCCAGTCGACCAGAAACCGACCGGGGGTCGCCGAGTACGTTCGAGGCATGCGCTTGCAGCTTCGTGACCCGAACATGCACCCGTTCTCGAACTATGACATCGGCCGCTTGATCGAGGACCGGGCTGCGGTCCGGGGACCTCACCCGTTTTTAGTGTGGGAACCGTTCGAAGGCGAGCGGCGTGTCTGGAGCTACGCCGAGTTTGCGGAAGCGACCCGTCGAGTTGCGGCAGGGCTGCAAGCACGTGGCGTCGGTGTTGGCGATCGCATCTTGGTGCACCTGGACAACAGCCCCGAGTCGGTGTTCGCCTGGCTTGGCGCTGCCGTCGCGGGAGCTTCGGCGGTCACCACAAACGCACGGTCGGTCGCCGACGAACTCGAGTACTACGCCGCAACCGCCGATGTGGTTGGCGCCATCACGCAACCCCGGTTCGCCGATCTCGTTTCGCAGGCCACGAACCCGGACTTCTTGATCGTCACGAGCACCGACAACGGCGCGGCCCCTGCTCCGGGCACCGCACCCGAGCCGGGCGATTCGTTCGACCGCCTCTTTGAGGCCGCCCCACTTGAGCTGGGCGCTCCGAACCCCGAGTTGAACTTCAGCGTGCAGTTCACCTCGGGTACGACATCTCGACCCAAAGGTGTGGTCTGGAACCACGCCAATGCGCTCTGGGCTGCCCGCATGTGCGCGCGCAACGAGCACCTGACCGCCGACGATGTGCACCTGACGCATCTGCCGCTGTTCCACACCAACGCTCAGGCGTACTCGGTGCTGGCCGCGCTGTGGGCCGGTGCGACCGCCGTCATCCAGCCCCGGTTCTCGGCGAGCCGATTCTGGGACGTCGCCTTGCGCAACCGGTGCACGTGGACCTCGCTCGTGCCGTTCTGTGCGAACGCGCTCATCAACCGGGACGAGCCGATTCCTGATCACCAGCTGCGCTTCTTCGGCATGGGTGCGCAAGTGCCGCCGTGGGATGCCCACTTCGGGGTGCGCACGATTAGCTGGTGGGGAATGACCGAGACCCTGACCCAGCCGATTGTGAGCGACCCAGCCGTTCCGACGACGCCGGGCGCGATCGGGAGGCCTTCGCCGGCCTATGAGATCGCGGTCATTCACGAGGACGGCACACCGGTCGGCCCCGGAGAAACGGGCGCGCTGCGGGTACGGGGCATCCCAGGCCTGTCGCTGTTCAAGGAGTACCTGGGCAACCCGACCGCAACCGAAGAGACCTTCGACGACAACGGGTTCATGATCACCGGCGATCTGGTGACCGTGCTGGCGAACGGCGACATCCGGTTCGCCGACCGTGACAAGGACATGCTCAAGGTCGGCGGCGAGAACGTTGCTGCGAGCGAGATCGAACGAGTTGTCCGAACGGTGCCGGGCATTGCCGAATGTGCGGTCGTGGCCAAGCGGGATCCGATGTTGAACGAGATCCCTGTCGTGTTCGTGCTGCCTCCGGGCGGAACCGAGGTCGATGCTGACGCGCTCGCCGAGCAGGTGCTCGCCGAGTGCGCCGAGAAGCTGGCCGACTTCAAAGTCCCACGCGAGGTGCGAGTCGTCGACGAGCTTCCCCGGTCGACCCTGGACAAGATCGCCAAAAATCAGCTGCGGGACCTCGTCAACGAATAGCCGTTTGATCCCAACACCGAGGCTCACCAAAAGGTTGATCTGAGCGGTGGAACGCACCGCTCCATCTGGTTGAGTTGAAGGCGTACTACTGGGGACACTTTTGGGGAGCAATCAATCATGGCGATGACCTGGGACCAGGCCTGCGCAGCCGTATGCGCGCCGGGTTCGATGTTCGAGATCACCGAGGCAGAAGTCCGAGGCGCGACCAGCAAGGTTTTCGCCGTGGCGCCGCCGAACATCCGCGCCGTGTTTGCACTCGCCGCTGCGAACGAAGGCGAGTTCATCGTCTACGAAGACGACCGCTGGACCATGACCCAGGTACTCGAGCTCGCCGGCCGCATCGGCCATGCGCTCGTCGACACCTGGGGTGTGCAGAAGGGCGATCGAGTTGCCCTTGCATCACGGAACTATCCCGAGTGGATCGCCACGTTCGTCGCCATCGTCTCAACCGGCGCCGTCGCAGTGCCGCTCAACGCATGGTGGCTGACCGACGAACTCGAGTTCGCGATCGCTGACTCCGGCGCCAAGGTCGTGCTGGCCGACGACGAACGCCTCGAGCGGATCCTCGCCGGCACCGTGCCGGACGGGGTGCAGCTCGTCGCCATCCGTTCATCGGCCGACGAACTCGCCGACGGCGTCATCCGCCTCGACGATGTATTGGTCGACGGAGCGACCATGCCCGAGGTCGAAATCGGCCCCGACGAGAACATGTCGATTCTCTACACGAGCGGCACGACTGGTCGCCCGAAGGGCGCGGTGTCGACGCATCGTGCCGTCATCAACGCGCTACTTGCGTTTGCTGCCCGTGCCACGGTCGGCGCCGTCATGGACGGCATCGACCCGACCGCTCCGCCAGACCCTGATGCGCCGCAGACGACCTTCATGTTGCCGGTGCCGCTGTTCCACGTGACGGGCCTCGTGCCCGTCATGCTCGGTTCGTTCGTAACCGGCGCCAAGCTCGTCATGACCCACCGTTGGGATCCAGACCGGGCACTAGAACTCATCGAACGCGAGAAGGTCACGAACTTCGTTGGTGTGCCCACGATGAGCTGGGACCTGCTTGAAGCCGACACCTTTGATCAGCGCGACACCTCGTCGCTGCAGTCAGTTGGCGGCGGTGGCGCTCCGATGCCTCCCGAACTGGTGCAGCGCATCGAGGACAACTTCTCCCAGGGTCGCCCCGGCCTCGGCTACGGCATGACCGAGACCAATGCCTACGGCCCCCAGAACGGTGGCGACATGTTTGTCGCCAACCCGACCTCGACCGGCAAGTGCATTCCGATCATGGACGTGCGCGTCACCGACAGCGATGGCAACGAACTGCCGACGGGTGAGACCGGCGAGATCTGGTTCAAGGGGCCGATGCTCATCAGCGAGTACTGGAACCGGCCCGAGGCGACCGCAGAGACGCTCGTCGATGGATGGCTGCGCTCCGGCGACCTCGGACATCTCGATGACGAGGAGTTCGTCTACGTCAGCGACCGCGCCAAGGACATGGTCCTGCGCGGCGGCGAGAACATCTACTGCATCGAGGTCGAGGCCGCGATCTACGAGCACCCCGACGTCTACGAGGCTGCCGTCTACGGCGTGCCGCACGAACGGCTCGGCGAAGAGCTGGCGTGCCACATCATGGTGAAGCCCGGTCACTCGCTTGAAGCAGGTCAGCTCCAGCAGTTCCTGGGGGAGCGGCTCGCCAAGTTCAAGGTGCCGACCATCGTGACGGTCGTGGACGAGTCACTGCCTCGCAACGCCAGCGGCAAAATCATGAAGCGGGAACTTCGCGACGCCATGAGCTGAGCCGTTGCGCTGCACTGC
>CAZEMU010000003.1:27442-32075 GCA_964513315.1 uncultured Acidimicrobiaceae bacterium
AATCATGAAGCGGGAACTTCGCGACGCCATGAGCTGAGCCGTTGCGCTGCACTGCTGCACTGCGCTGCGCCGCTGCCCTGAACCTGCTCGAGCGTCGAGTTGACCACGCACCGTGGTGATTCGAGGTTCGGGGGTTGGGTGATTTCGCCCCTCGCACGCTGTTGGGCTTGAGCTCTGTGGTCGCTTCGCCATACCTTGACGTCGTTCCCGAGAGGCACCAACACATTGTGAAATTGCCTACCAAGGCCGGAACCAGTCAGGGGTGACAGGGTTCCATCAGGCCAGGGGTTGAAAAGTGCAGAACACCGACGGAGCGTCCTAGCAGGGACGCTCCTTCGGCATTTCGGGGGTGGTGCCTTGGGGTGGCGTCTTGAGGTTCGGTCTTGACTAGCTTGAGTGCTGATGACCGAGGCGGCTGCAGCATCTCCGATCGCGCACAGGAAGTTGGTGCTTCGAACCGTGTTGGTCGCGGCGGCGCTGGTCCTGGGGCTTTGGGCGGTCGAACGGGTTCCATCGTCGGCCCAAGGAGCCGAACCAGTGCTGCTTGACCTCTGGGTCTTCATCGTCGATATGGATCCTGCGACCTTGCCGACGGTCGATCTGAGAAACAGCGATGACGGCTCGCTTGTGGAGACCGTCGAGACGCTCGGCTTCTACCAGCTTGGCGTCGACAGTGGGTCCGGCGCCGTGTACTTCGATCTGCCGCCGGGATGGGCCGTCGACGGCATCCAGTGCGAAGGCGCCGAGGGCACCCCCGGCGGTGTCCCGCCGAACGGCACCACCGTGCACATCGACTACACACTCGCCGTTGGCGAGAAAGCACAGTGCCAAGCTGCACTGCGGACCGTCTCAGCGGAACAGGGCGTGTGGGGCGACGTCAACTGCGACACCTTGCTTGATGTCATCGATGCCCTCGTGATCGCGCAGTACGTGGTCGGGATCCGGAGCGGCGTCGACGGATGCCCGGCCGATCAAGCGGGCGAGCTGCATCTCGGCCGAGCCGACATCAACTCCGACGGCGTCATCGATGTCATCGATGCGCTCGAGGCGGCACGCTGCGACGTGGGTATCGCAAGCGCTCGATGTTCTGCCGCGTCGGCATGGTCAGCCACGCAAGAACATCTCCTCGCGTGGCCGAGGGAAATCGTCGACCTCCCTGACGGCACCATCTATGCGAACACCGCATCGCATATCGAACGCATCGCTGCCGACGGCAGCCGTAGCCAGTTCGGCGACTTCACCCACGGGAACGGATTGCACCTCACCCCCGACGGGACCTTCTGGGCGACCGACTCACGGGGCCTGAACCGGATCCACGTGTTCGACTCCGCCGGATCCGAGCTGCGCTATTTCGGGTCACAGGGAAGCGACCCAGGCCAGTTCGAGTGTCCGAACTCGATCCATGTCGACGGTGGCGAAGTGTTCGTGTTCGAAGGGGACAACGATCGCATCCAAGTCTTCGACGAGCAAGGCAACTTCTTGCGCATGTGGGGCACAACGGGGAGCGAGCCGGGTGAGTTCGACGTCGATTGCGGAACCGCATCGCTCGTCGTGTTCGACGATGAGGTCTTCGTCTCGGATTGCCGGAACAATCGAGTCCAGGTCTTTGACCGCGACGGGTCGTTTGCCCGAGCCTGGTCGGTCGAGGATCGGCCCAGCTTCTGGAACGGCGCGTGCACGAGCGGAATCACCGCTGATGGCGCTGGCCGTATTTACGTCGCCGATGAATACAGCTGGATACGCGTCTACACCCGCGACGGTGAGTTCATCGAGACGGTGTGGTCGTCCTACATCGACTGGCGCGATGGCGAAGGGCTCGTTGATGGGCAGCGCTTCGACGAGGTCTATGGCATCCATGTGAACGCCGCTGGAACTCGCGTCTGGGCGTCGCTCAACCAGCTGCCGCAGCGGATTGTGGTCTTCGACCGCTCGCCGGACTAAACGTCGCCGCTCGGGGCGCAGCTCGGCATCTCGTTCACCTCAGCGAACGTCGTGAGCAGATCGGTTACCCGCACACCCTGCGAGTTGCCCGAGATCAGGAATGGCGGGTCTTCGCCGGTCAGCAGAATGTCGGACCAGTTGCGGCGATCCTGCAGGAACAGCTCGTAGTCATCGAGCCACTGCGGCACTGTCTCGGCACCCTTTGCGTTGGTCGGAAGACCCAACTCGTGCAGGTCTTGGACCATGCCTTCGAGCTGGATCGTGCCCAGGGCGACGAGCTCGCCTCGTTGCACGGCGCCGTCAACCGACGCAGCATTCGGAAGCTCTTCGATGGCGGCTTGGCGCACGGCGCATGCGGCCTCGGCGGCGTTGATCCAGGCGGGGTCGTCGAACTCGTCGGGGTGTGCGATCGAGCCTCGGTTTGCGAAGACCCAGATCCAGAAGATGATCAGTGCGAGGAAGGCGACGATGCCGAGGATCCGTCCGAAAGACATCGGAACGGGCTCGCGCTCTCCAACGTGTGCGAGATCATCTGTCATCCCCAACAGTGTGCACACGTAAATGGCGTGTGCGACAGGCGGCGCGCTCCTAGCCTTGCGCCTGTGACGACTGACCTTCTCGCCGATCTGGACGCCCGCGGGCTCATCCACGACACCACCGACCGCGACGCACTCGCCGCCGCCCTCGACGCCGGCATGGTCACCGTCTATGTGGGATTCGACCCGACCGCCGACTGCCTGCACCTCGGAAACTACATCGGCATCCTCGCTCTGCGACGTTTCCAGCTCGCTGGTCACCGTCCGATCGCGCTTGCGGGCGGCAGCACCGGCATGGTCGGCGATCCCGGTGGTCGCTCCGAAGAACGCAACCTGCTCGACGAGGCCACGCTGGCCCACAATCTTGAGGGCATCAAGGGTGTGCTTCGCCGCTTCCTCGACTTCGACAGCAGTGCTGAAAACGAAGCCGAGCTCGTCAACAACTACGACTGGACTGGCGATGTCAACGTCCTCGACTTCTTGCGAGACGTCGGCAAGCACGTGACCGTGAACCAGATGATGGCCAAGGACTCGGTGAAGTCCCGGCTCGACAGCGAGCACGGCATCTCGTTCACCGAGTTCAGCTACATGCTGCTCCAAGCGTTCGACTTTTGGTGGCTGTACGAGAACAAGAACTGCATCATGCAGATGGGCGGCAGCGACCAGTGGGGCAACATCACTGCCGGCACGGATCTGATCCGCAAGCGTTCTCAGGGAAGTGCCCACGCACTCACGTGGCCGCTGCTGACCCGGGCCGATGGTGCCAAGTTCGGCAAGACGGCTGACGGAGCGCTCTGGCTGGCAGCCGACCGCACGCTTCCGTACGAACTGCATCAGTACTTCTTGCGCGTCGCCGATGACGATGTGCGTGGCATGCTCCTGCAGCTCACGCTGCTGTCGATCGCCGAGGTCGACGAGATCATGGCCGCACACGAGACCGCTCCCGAGAAGCGAGTCGCGCAGCGGCGTTTGGCCGACCAGTGCCTGCTCGAGATCCACGGCGAAGACAGCGTCCGCCAAGCGAACCTTGCGGCCGAAGCATTGTTCGGTGGGGGAGACCTGACCGGCGAGATGGCCGAGTCGCTCCGAGGGATCGTGCCCGAGACCGAGGTGGGCAGCGATGCGCTCGACGGAGACCAGAACTTGCTCGGTCTGCTCGTCGAGAGCGGGCTTTGCTCGTCTCGCAACGATGCTCGCCGCAAGTTGGGCGAGAATCAGATCAGCGTGAACGGCACCAAGACCGACGCCGACGCGGTCGCAGCGAGCGATCTCATCGACGGGCGGTTCCTGTTGCTGCAGCGCGGCAAGAAGGCCCGCCACCTCGTCGTATTCGGCTAGCCCTTCCTATCCGGAGGAATGGGTCGCCCGCGCACTCGTCTACGTCGAGGTCCCGCCACTAGCGTGCGGCCGATGGATACGGAGCCGTATTACCTGCCGGTGGGCGACGAGATCGAGGTCTTCGAGGCTGCCTACGCAGCTCGCCTCCCAGTCCTGCTCAAAGGGCCAACGGGTTGCGGCAAGACCCGCTTCGTTGAGCACATGGCCTGGCGGCTCGCCCGGCCGCTGGCGACCGTCGCCTGCCACGAAGACCTCACCGCAACCGACCTGGTCGGTCGCTACCTGCTCTCCGGTGAAGAGACGGTGTGGATGGACGGACCGCTCACCCGAGCGGTCCGCGAAGGATCGATCTGCTATCTCGACGAGATCGTCGAGGCCCGCAAGGACACCACGGTGATCATCCACGCGCTTACCGATCACCGCCGCGTACTGCCCGTCGACAAGACCGCCGAGCTGGTGCAGGCCCATGCCGACTTCCTGCTGGTGATCTCGTACAACCCCGGTTACCAAAGCGTCCTCAAAGATCTCAAGCCGTCGACCCGGCAGCGGTTCGTGAGCCTCGAGTTCGACTATCCCGGAGTCGATGCTGAGGCCGCGATCGTCGCCGCCGAGGCGGGCATCGACGAGGACACCGCGCTTCGCCTCGCTCGTATCGGCGAGAAGACCCGCCAGCTGCGCGAACGAGGTTTCGAGGAGGGGGTCAGCACCCGGCTCCTCGTGTACGCCGGTCAGCTCATTGGCCAAGGCGTCGACGCTCGCCGCGCCTGCGACGCAGCGCTGGTCCGGGCCGTCAGCGACGATCCCGACTTGCAGACCGC
>CAZEMU010000003.1:32175-75287 GCA_964513315.1 uncultured Acidimicrobiaceae bacterium
CGCTCCGCAACGCGTGCTTGGGGCGAGGCGCCCCGTCGTATGTGCGACCGCAGCTCAACCAGCTGATTGCCCGGGCGGTCGGCGCTGTCATCGCCGTTGACGCAACCCGGGACACGAGCCTTGCCGCTGCGGTCGATCTGCTCAACGCTGCGGGTGCGGTGGCCATGCAGTTCCGCGGAGCAACCGAGTCTGAGACCGAACCGCCCGAAGGAATGGAATCCGAAGGAGCAGGCTCCGCGCTCGACTCCGCCTCGACCCCCGACGAGCTACGCGATCGCGAAGGCGTCACGGGCGGCCAGCCGATCGACGAAGAGATGGCCGGCAATCAGGGAACGCAGGCCGAAGACGACGACGATGACGAGCCGCTGGGCGGCCTCGTCCTGCCCGTCGGGCGGCGGGCTGCCGCACCCGATGTGCGCACCTACGTCTACGACGAGTGGGATTTCCGCGCCGCAGCACATCGAACGGCCTGGTGCCGCGTGCTTGAGGAACGACTCGTGGGCGATGACCCATCGTTCATCACCGATGTGCGAGATCGCCACCGCAACCTTCGCTCCGATATCCGGCGTCGCCTGGCCCGGCTCCGTCCCGAGCAGCTGGTCCGCATTCCTCGGTCGGACGATGGCGACGAGCTCGACCTTGATGCGGCGATCGAGGCGATCATCGACCGACGTAGCGGCGCCCCGGTCGATGACCGCTTGCGTATTCGTCGCGATCGCGCCGAACGAGATGTCGCCACGGTGTTCTTGGTCGATCTCAGCGCGTCCACAAGCTCACCTGTCACCGAGCCCGAACCGGTCACGCCTGCTGTTGATCCCGAGGACGACGCGATGTGCTACGCCCCGATCTGGGATCCGAACCTGCCGGTTCCAGAGCCGCCTCGGCGAGTCATCGATGTGGCCAAGGACGCCGTCGCACTGCTGAGCGATGCGCTGACCGAGTTAGGGGATCGGCATGCGATCTTTGGCTTCTCGGGAAGCGGCCGCGAGAACGTCCAGATCCGGGTGGTCAAGGAACTGAACGACCCGGTGTCGCCGATCACGTGGTCGGCGCTCGAGGCAATGCGCCCGATGCGCTACACCCGCATGGGGCCAGCCATCCGCCATGCGGCGATGAAGCTCGGTGCCGACAGTGCTCGCACCCGGCTGCTCATCGTGATCTCCGACGGCTATCCGCAAGACGTCGACTACGGCGACGACGTTCGCGACCGGGAGTACGGCATGCATGACACCGCCCGGGCGTTGGCAGACGCCCAGGCGGATGGCATTGACACATTCTGTTTGACGATCGACCCGGCCGGTCACGACTACCTGCGGGACATGGCGCCCGAGCGTCGCTACCTGGTCATCGACGATGTCGAGGCACTCCCCGAGGAGCTCCTCAAGGTCTGGCTCGCACTGTCCTCTTAGAGGGAGCAGCTCAGTGGTTGCAGTTGGGCCCGTGCTCGTGGCCACCAGCAGCATGGGCTGCTTCGTGACGCTCGATTTCGGCTCGAACCTCGTTCATGTCGAGTGCTTCGATCTGGGTGACCAGATCCTCGAGGGCGGCATGGGGGAGCGCGCCCGGCTGGGCGAAGACCTGCACGCCGTCACGAAACGCCATGACCGTCGGGATCGACTGAATGCCCAGTTGCGCCGAGAGCTGTTGCTCAGCCTCGGTGTCGACCTTGGCGAACGTCACATCGGGGTGGCGGCCAGCGGCCTCTTCATAGATCGGAGCGAAGGAGCGGCACGGACCGCACCAGCTCGCCCAGAAGTCGACCAGGACGATGCCGTCAGCAGTGACGATCTCTTCGAACTGCTCGGTGGTGATGTCGACGGGGGTGCTCATGGTTTCTCCTCGTTGTGCTCCGTCACTCAGAGCCGCTAAAGAAACCCGACCTCATGCATCGAAATTCCCAGCAAACAATCCGAACGGAAGTTACTGCCGTCCGATCTGACCGGATCGGGGCGGCGATCTCTCGGCCGCTCCATGGCTAGCCCTAACCGATTCCTCATTGGTCGGAGAGCGACTGAGTACATTCGGCGGGGTGACGGTCGTTCTTGAAGTGCTTGCGATCGTGGCCGGCGTCGTGATTGCCGTTGTCACTCTGTGGTCAGCGGTCCTCACGGTCGTCGTGCCGCGATCCGAGCGGCCTTACATCACCCGATGGCACTTTAAGTTCATCGGTGGCGTCGCCAACACGATCGCCAAGCGCATCTCGGACCCGGTACGTCGCGACCGGCTCGAATCCCGCATCGCACCCTTCGGACTCGTGACATTGCCGTTTGTCTGGGCCGCACACGTGACGATCGGGTTCGCCCTGATCTTTCGGGGGCTCAGCGTCGACACTTTTCGTGATGCCGTGGTCCTGTCAGGATCGGCGCTCACCACCTTGGGCGTCACGACCAGCGATCACACGGTCACCCTCTTGCTCGTCGTCGGCGAGGCCCTGATCGGACTTGGTCTCGTCGCCCTCATGATCAGCTATCTGCCGACGATCTACGGTGCTTACACCTCGCGCGAAGTCGCCGTGGCTCGACTCGAAGTTCGGGCCGGACGCCCACCCCACCCGGTCACGTTCCTCGAGCGAACCAACCTGATCGGATGGCTCGACCACATGGATCTTGTGTGGGCCGAATGGGAGGACTGGTTTCTCCAGATCGAAGAGACCCACACCACACACACCTCGCTGCCGTTCTTCCGTTCCGCGTACTACGGGCGCAGCTGGGTCGTCGCCGCTGGCACCGTGCTCGACACTGCGGCCCTCATCCAGTCGACGATCGACATCGAGGCGTCGCCCCGCGCCGCTCTCTGTCTGCGTTCCGGATTCACCACGTTGGGCCGCATCGCGGACGCGCTGGACATCGAGTACCCGTCGGATCCGCATTGGCCCGCCGAATCGATCGCGCTCGAACGCGACGTGTTCGACGCGCTATGCGAGGAACTCGAAGCGCTTGAGATTCCTCTGGTCGACGACCTCGACGAGGCGTGGCGCAACTTCTGCGGCTGGCGCGTCAACTACGACCAGGCGCTCTACGGACTGTTCAAGGCCCTGCGCGTCGAGCCCGGCGAGTGGTTCGAACACGGCTCGGTCCGCCCCTCGGACCTGTCCCGGCCATCTGCAGCATGACACGGTCTCGCCGAAGGCCTACGCGAACACGAAGCCGGAGTAACCGGCTTCGGCGCACTCGGTGAGTGCGGCGCGGTAGGCGTCGCTACTCGGCAGATTGAGTAGCTGCCGGCGCTTGCCAGGGATGTTGGCGCCCATGTACCAACTGTCGGCTTTGCCGAACAGCGTCATCTCGGCCCAGCCAGCGAGTACCTCGGACCATTGCTCTGCGGCCGCGTGCTCGGTATCGAAGCGGGTCAGTTCGTTGGCACGGAGATGCTCAAGTAGGTCCACGGTCCATTCGCCCTGGATCTCGGCGCACACCGGACCGTTGCAGAACGACGCCGCACTTTGCGGGCCGTACAGCATGATCATGTTCGGGAACCCGGGAGCCGCCATGCCGAGGTGGGTGTCGACCCCATCGGCCCACGCATCGCCGATCCACAGCCCGCCGGTGCCTCGGAAGTCCATGCGGGTGAAGCCGCCAGTGTTGGCGTCGAAGCCGGTCGCCAATACGAGCACGTCGAGGTCGATATGCCCGGACTCGGTCTGCACCCCCTTCGGCGTGATCATGACGAGCGGGTCCCGCTTGAGGTCGACGAGCGACACGTCGTCACGATCGAACAGGTCGTAGAAGTTCTGCTCGAGGGACGGTCGTTTCGTGCCGAACGGATACGGCGGATCGGTCGGCGCCAAACTCTCGTGCAGCGATTCGTCTGTAATCCGGGACCGGGTCTTATCCCGCCAGAAATCATACGCCAGCCGGTTCGCCTCTTCGTTGGCCAGCGTGTCCTTGAACCCGCCGACCCAGAAGTGGAAGCCACCCTTCGCCCACCGGTCCTCGTACACCGCGATGCGTTCCTCGTCACTGACATCGAGTGCCGATCGGTTGTCTCGGATCATGTCGTGGAAGCTGCCGGGCGGCGCGTTGCGAGTGCGAAACACCTGCTCGTAATCGAGCTTGGCCTCGGCCTGCCGCTCGGGCGTCAGCTGCCGCTGCTCCATCGGCAACGCCATGTTCGGCGTCCGCTGGAAGATCGTCAGATGCGCAGCAACTCCGGCGGCTTCTTGCGCCACCTGTACGCCGCTCGCTCCCGTGCCAACGATGCCGACACGCTTCCCCTGGAGCGGTAGCCCCTCGAGCGGCCACGCGGCCGTGTGGTGGGCAGCTCCCGCGAAATCGTGGAGGCCCGGCAGGTCCGGCACATACGGCGCGGACCCAAACCCCGTGCACATGACCAACCACCGACAGCCGTAGCTACGGCCATCGTCGGTTGCGAGGTTCCACTCGTGCGCATCGTCGTTGAAATGCGCCCGGGCAATGCGAGTGTTCAGATCGATGTCGGGGGAGAGGTCCCACACTGCGTCGACGTGATCGAAGTAAGCAACGAGCTCTTCGCGGCCCGGGAAGCGTTCTTTCCAGTTCCAGTCCTCCCAGATCTCGCGCATCGAGTACTCGTAGTTCGGGATGTGGCAGTCGACCCGAGCACCCGGATACCGGTTGTGATGCCACACGCCGCCGAGCCCGCTGCCGGCTTCGACGAGCCGAACCGCCCAACCCTCTTCGCGCAGCCGCTTCAGCTGGTAGAGCCCGTTGAAGCCCGCTCCCACGATCACGACGTCGTACCGCATGCCAGCCTCGCACTGCATGTAGGCAGGGTCGCAGCTCGACGCCTCGCAGCGAAAATCGGGCTTCTACTAGTGTTGCCCCTGCACACATCTCTTTCTGATGAGCTGAGGGGAACATGACGGCACTGGCAATCGATTCGGGCGCAACGGACGTACCGCTGATCGAGATGACAATTGGTGATCTGCTTGCCCAAACGGTCGCCGAACATGGCGATCGAGAAGCGCTCATCGTCACCCACCAAGACATCCGGTTGAGCTGGAACGAGTTCGGTGAGATCGTCGACCGGGTCGCCAAAGGCCTGATGGCGTACGGCATCGACAAGGGCGACCGCGTCGGCATGTGGAGCCCGAACTACGCCGAATGGGTTTTCGTCCAGTTCGCCACCGCCAAGATCGGCGCCATCCAGGTCAACGTGAACCCGGCCTACCGCACGAGCGAACTCGAGTACGCCATCAACCAGTCGGGCATGAAAGTGCTCGTCACGAAGACCGAGTACCTGACCTCGATGTATCGAGACATGGTCGAGTCGGTCACCCCGAACTGCCCCGACTTCGAACGCGCCGTCTACTTCGACACCGACGACTGGCAGGCGCTGCTCGACGCCGGCAACGCCATCAGCGACGAAGACCTCGCCGCCCGCAACGCCAGCTGCGAACCCGGCGACGCGATCAACATCCAGTACACGAGCGGCACGACCGGCTACCCCAAGGGCGCCACGCTCAGCCACATGGCGCTCATCAACGACGCCAAGATGGTCGGCGAGATGCAGGCGTTCAGTGCGGACGATCGCCTGTGCATCCCCGTGCCCTTCTACCACTGCTTCGGCATGGTCATGGGCAACCTGGCGTGCTGCGTGTTCGGTATGCCGATGGTGATTCCGTCGCCGACGTTCAACCCTGGCGAGGTCCTGCAGACCGTGTCCGACGAGCAGTGCACCGTGCTCTACGGCGTGCCGACCATGTTCATCGCTGAGCTCGGCCATGCCGATCTGGAGTCGTTCGACCTGTCGCAACTGCGCACCGGCGTGATGGCTGGCTCGCCGTGCCCGATCGAAGTCATGCGCGATGTCATCGACAAGATGAACATGTCCGAAGTCACCATCGCCTACGGCCAGACCGAAACGTCGCCGGTGTCGACCCAGACCCGCACGACCGACTCGGTCGAGAAGCGAGTCACCACCGTCGGCCAGGTGCTTCCCCACGTTGAAGCCAAGATCGTCGACCCGGAAACAGGCGACACGGTCGCCCGTGGCCAAGAAGGCGAGTACTGCACCCGCGGCTTCCACGTGATGCTCGGTTACTGGAACGATCCCGAGAAGACCGACGCTGCGATCGACAACGAAGGCTGGATGCACTCGGGTGACCTGGCGACGATGGACGACGAAGGCTTCGTCAACATTGTCGGGCGCATCAAGGACATGATCATCCGCGGCGGCGAGAACGTGTACCCGCGAGAGATCGAAGAGTTCCTCTACACGCACCCCAAGGTCGCGGACGCCCAAGTCATCGGCGTGCCCGACGAGAAGTACGGCGAAGAGATCATGGCCTGGGTCCAGCTCGCCGAGGGCGAAGACTGCACCGAGGACGAACTCAAAGAGTTCTGCCGCGGCAAGATCGCCCACTTCAAGGTCCCTCGCTACATCGCATTCGTGAACGAGTTCCCGATGACGGTCACTGGCAAGGTCCGCAAGATCGAGATGCGCGAGAAGTCGATCGCCGACCTCGGCCTCGAGTCCCACATCAGCGAAACCGCCTGAGGAGGCGCACCCGTGCAGCGAATCGTCGCCGATGTTCTGATCCCTGGCCGGGGCGAACCGATCGAGAACGGCACGGTGATCCTTGGCGCCGGCGGCAAGCGGGGCGTGATCACCTATGCCGGCCCGACAGCCGACGCGCCCGCACCGACCAACGACGAAACGGTCACCGAAGTGCCCGTCGTGATGCCGGGTCTGTGGGACTGCCACAGCCACTTCGTCGGCATGCCCCAGCCGAACATCGAAACGATCGCGCAGACCGAACCGGTGACCGCAGCGGCCCGGGCGACCGATGATCTGCGGGCCGTCCTCAATGGCGGCATCACCAGCACCCGCGAGGTCGGAGGCATGGGCCTGCACCTTGGTGACGCCATCGACGAAGGGCGCATCCCCGGACCACACATTCACGCAGCCGGACGCATCTTGTCGACCACCGGCGGCCACGGCGACCTGCACGGGTTTCCGATCGAGGCGGTTCACCAGTTGCTGTGCAACCACCACTTCTCGATCTTGTGCGACGGTGTGCCCGAGGTCCTCAAGGCCGTGCGCCTGAACCTGCGTTCCAACGCCAAGCTGATCAAGGTCTGTGCCAGCGGCGGTGTGATGTCGGAAGTCGATCACCCGATGCATCAGCAGTTCTCCGACGAGGAGTTGGCCGCCATCGTGCAAGAAGCGGCCCGCGCCGAGCGGATCGTTGCCGCTCACTGTCACGGCAAGGCCGGGATCATGGCCGCCATCCGCGCCGGCTGCCACACGATCGAGCACGGCAGCTTCTTGGACGAAGAAGGCGCCGAGGCGATGGCCGCCCAGGGGACGATGTTCGTGCCGACCCGCTACGTCGTCGATGCGCTGCTTGGCTCGCCCGAGAACCTGCCGGCCTATGTCTATGAGAAGGGCCAGATGGTTGCCGGCGCCCACGAACAGGCGATGAAGATCGCCATCGCCAAGGGCGTCAAGATTGCGGCTGGCTGCGACATCTTCGTGTCCGGCCAGTTCTACGGCACCGGCAGCCTCGAGGTCATGCACCTCATCAATGCCGGGCTGACCGACCTCGAAGCAATCGAAGCTGCGACGGCCAATGGCCCCGAGACGCTCGGCCCACAAGCGCCGATGAGCGGCCAGCTCCACCAGGGTTACGACGCCGACGTCATTGCGATGGATACGAATCCGCTCGATGATCGCTCGGTGTGGGGTGATCCCGATCGCGTCACACACGTGTGGAAGTCGGCGGCACTGATCAAGGGGTAGCCCCACGCTGCGATCAGCGTGAGCAGGCGCGATTGGTCCCGGGGCGGCTTGGTTCATCGGACGGTCTCGCCCGTTGGTGTCGTGATGGTGATGGTGCCGTCGGAGCCGCGGCAGACGAGGTAACCGGCTTCTTTGCGCCAGTTGTGCGTGGGGCAGGCGGGTGCTCCGTTCATTTGTGTCGTCGGCCCGCCCCGGGCGGCGGGTCTCAAGTGGTCGATGTGGCACTGGGTCACCGGCCGGTGACAGCCGGGCCAGTAGCACTCGTCGGTCTGGAGCTCGACGCCGAGGCGTGTGAGCCCGGTGAAGAAGCGCTGCTCGACCGAGAGATCAATGGTGATCCCGGCGGCGTCTTGGACGACCCGGCGGAAGCTTCCCGTGACGAGCTCAGCGATCGCTGAGGGCGCATGGATCGGGTGGCCATCGAGATCGGTCACGCCGTAGTCATCGGGGGAGAGGCGTTGCAGAGGAAGGCCGTTCCATCGACGGAAGAGCTCTTCGGCCGTGTCGCCCTGCCACACGATGTTGTGGACGCGCTTCACCCGCACAGATGAGGCTGTGTTTGCGGCCGCATCTTCGGCCATCTGGCAGAGCGCGTCGGCCCGGCGCTGCGCATCGGTGCGCTCCAGGACTTCCAGGGTGGTTGCGTCGCCATGCACAGCCTGGGCGTTGTCCCAGTCGAGCTTGAATTCGGCGTCGACATAGGCGGCGAAGACTTCGTTGAATCGCGACCCTGCAGCGGAGCCGAGCTGGGCCCGCAGATGCCATGCGGTGGAGAAGTGGTCCTGCGACAGACTCGCGTCGCGCGACTCGTGCGTTGGGTCGGCTGCAGGAGATGAGCCGTCATCGTCGGCGAGCTCAACCCATCGAGCGATCTTGCGTTCGAACCGCTTCCAGCTGAGCTTGCGAGCTTGGGCGAGGAACCACACCTGGTCATCAATGAAGCGGTCGCGGACTCGCCGGTTCGCGTAGACCTTGCCCAGCAGTACCGCCTGGTCGACGCCGAGTTCTCCCGCTGCCCAGCTGCGAGCGATGTGGTCCGCCCGATCTCCGTGGACCATGCGCCTCACCCGATCCATCCGGAACGCGTCGGCGCCCGAAAGACCAGCCAAATGACCGACCATCGTTCGGGCGGACGAGTGACCCTGGTCCACGAAGATTCGAGAGGCGTCGATCGCCTGCATCGTGTCCACCACGGTGACGGCGGCCAGCCGCCGCAGTCGCTCAGCAATCTGGATCGCTCGATCGGCCGAGTCGACCCCAGTGATCAGCGGGGCGCCAGTCTCAGTCGCCTCGCTCAGCGCCAACAACGCGGCCTGATGCGCAACGTTGGCAGTATCGAAACCGATTGACGTTTCGCTTGGCATGGACATAGGACACCTCGGACCTGGCTTGGGAAGCTCAGATGTAGGTGCCGATCCAATGCCACTGGTCGACGATGAGGTGGTGCAGTACGAACAGCCAGACCCTTCACTGCCAGACCAGAGCTCTACCTCACCAATGTTGAGGCCGGAGATGGAACGACAAGGTCGCTGTTGGGCTCACCACCCGAACGTGTCGGGCTCGCCTGATCACCCTACACGAACATACGTTCGATTGCAAGTGGAGCGGTTAGGATCTCGAGGTGTCCAGCGCCTCGCCCAAGATCGTGCTCTTGAATGGCGCTCCTCGATCGGGCAAGTCGTCAATCGCTGACTGTCTCATCGACAGCCACGTGGGTTGGGTACGCGACGGTGTCGACGCAGACATGGCAGCAACGCCAGCGTCGCTGAGGCCTGGAATCGGGTTGCGGCCAGGCGGTGAGCGTCCGGACCTCGAAGAAACGGTGCACAACCGATACCGCGCCCTGTTCGAGCGCCTCGTGCAGCAATTGAAGTCCGGGAACTCGGTCGTGGTCGACGTGGGGTTGCACCATCATTACGCCTCAGCGCTGCATCCGCTTTGGGACGCAGCAGAGCAACTTCCGCTCGACGCAACTTGGCTTGTCGGTGTGCACTGTGACCTCGAGGCGATCCTTGAACGGCGCCGCCGGTCACCATCCGAGCTGTATGAGTCCGGCGAGGTGGGACTGGTGCCAGCCCCAATTGTGCGTTGGCAAGCAGCCGTTCACGATCCGGGGATCTACGACCTGCGTGTCGACACGTCGACCGAGTCGGCGACAGCGTGCGCAGCCACAATCCTCACCCACATCAATCGAGCCGAGCCGTTGGCGATGCGAACCATCTCCTCTCAGCCCAGGCCGGAGTCGTTACGGGCTGAGTGACGCTCGCAGGTCTGCGTAGGCGGCTTGGCCAGCCTCGGTCTGGATCCAACTGAGATAGTCAGCTCGACCGCGCTCGCTGAAGAACGGGTTCGAGAAGATGTCGGCCCACGCAGCGACAGGCTTCAAGAAGCCTTCCATCTCGCTTTCGAAGCCGGACCAGTTGCGGGCATGTTCTTCCGACCGGAAGAGGTTCATGCTCGCTCAACGGAACGGCCTGCTGGCCGCATCACCCCCGACCATCTGGCTCGTGTATCCAACCACGGTGTCGGGCTCGACGAGGATGATCTCGTCGTCACGCAACTCGACCACCATCGGCTCACTACAACACAAGCATGGCGCTTCGATTCGAACGGCCTGACCAGGGACGAGCCAGCGAACTGCCAGCGACTCGAATCCTCATTGACCGAACCAGCCGTGGCGCTCACCGATCTGGATGCGGTACTGCGTCGGCTGCACGTTGAACGGAGGGAACGACGCAATCCAGTCCGTCCCCGGATGCATCCAGCCGGGCGTCACGGCACACAGCTGATGCACGATCTGCTTCGCCCGTTCGACCTCGATCCCCAACATTGGCGCCAGCTCCGCATAGTGCGGCGCCTGCGTCGTTTCGACGATCGAGGTCATGATCGCGGCGTACGCCCGATCGAGTTCGACGATCGGGATCTCCTCGGGGGAAGCGGTATCGGCGGCCATGCACCACGATGACACATGTCGCTCGGGCGGTCACAGGTAGCGCAATTGGCGCCGGACCACTAGCCTGTGCAACGCACATTCAGTTGACGAAGTGGTCGTGAGAGCGTCCCACCCCGTCGCCGCTCGAGGCGCACCGGGTCCCAGTGCAGTTCCGTCGCCGGGGAATACCCCGTTCGCGATGGTGTTGCGGTGGTTCCTTGCCTGCCAACAAGCGCAGTGCACTGCAAGAACTACCCATCGAAATGAGGAGATCATCCTTCGTGAGTGATCCGCAATAGCACCGCCACGTGATTCACGAGATTCCGGCCCCCGGGTGAACGAACAAATCCGGGCCCGCGAGGTCCGACTTGTCGGCGCCGACGGGGAACAGGTCGGAATCGTGCCGCTGCCAGAAGCCCTTCAGCTCGCCCAGCGAGCTGGTCTTGACTTGGTCGAAGTCGCCGATAAGGCGAAGCCGCCCGTGTGCAAGATCATGGACCATGGCAAAGCGGTCTACGAGGCGAAACAGCGTGACAAGGCCTCTCGCAAGAAGGCCACGACCGTGCAGGTCAAGGAAATGAAGTACCGGCCGAAAATCGGCAAGGGTGACTTCGAGACCAAGACCCGCAAGGTGAAGCAGTTCCTCGGTGAAGGCAACCGCGTCAAGGTCACGATCATGTTCCGAGGCCGCGAAATGCAGCATCCGGAACTTGGTCGTCGCATCCTCGACAACATTGCCGAAGAAGCCGACGACATCTCCAAGGTCGAGGTCTATCCGAAGCTCGATGGTCGCAACATGGTCATGGTCCTGGTTCCCGACAAGGAGAAGCAGGCAGCCTTGGCCGCCGAGGAAGCAGCAGCCGCTGCAACCTCAAACGCACCAGCCGCAGCAACCCCAGCTCCCGAACCCGAGGCAGAACAGCCAGAGGTCGCCGAGCCGGAGGCAACCGAGGCCGAAGCCCCTGCAGCTGCAGAGGTAGAAGCAGCCGAATAGTCCCGACGCCCGCTCCCCATCAGGTGCCAGCCATCAGTTGGCCACCACCAGGTACGGAGCGGGCGCCGAGACAACCCATAAGCAAGCCCCCCAGAAAACAAAGACCGACACCACTCGGTCGAGGTAGCAACATGCCGAAGATGAAGACCCACAAGGGCGCCAAAAAGCGCTTTGCCCTCACGGGCACGGGCAAAATCAAGCGCCGCCAGGCGAACAAGAGCCACATCCTCGAAAAGAAGTCGCCAAAGCGCAAGCGTCAGCTTCGCCCCGCGGCCCTCGTTTCCGAGGCTGATGCACCGAACATCAAGCGCGCGCTCGGCAAGCGCTGAAGACCCAGAGAAGGAGAGACTCCAATGGCACGTGTCAAGAGAGCCGTTCACGGTCGTAAGCGCCGCAACAAGGTCCTGAAGCAGGCAAAGGGCTACTACGGCAACAAGAGCCGCAGCTTCAAGTCCGCTAACGAGCAGGTCATGCACAGCGGGAACTACGCGTTCCGCGACCGCAAGGCCCGCAAGGGTGAGTTCCGTCGCCTGTGGATCCAGCGCATCAACGCTGCATGCCGCATGCACGACACCACCTACAGCCGTTTCATCGCTGGCCTCAAGGCTGCCGGTGTCGAGGTCGACCGCAAGGTCCTGGCCGACATGGCTGTCCACGACGCTGACGCCTTCAAGGCGCTGGTCGACGTGGCCATGCAGGCAAACGAGACCGTCGACGCCTAGGGCTTGCGGCGTGCGGCCACCTGCGATCGAGTCCTAACTCGCTTCGCTCGGAGGTCCTCGATCGCAGGCAACCGCACGTCGCCTCTTCGGCAACACCTGCGGCGCCTCGCTCATGCTCAGCAAATCTGACATCGCCCGGCTTCGTGGCCTTTCCCGCAATCGGCGGGATCGGCGCGAAGCGGGGCGATTTGTCGTTGAGGGCGAGAAGCTCGTCGCCGAGGTGCTCGCGTCTGACCTGTCGGTGCACACGATCGTGGCCGACGAGGAGTGGCTCGGCGGCGTCGCCATGGGCGCAGTCCCGGTGCCACGCCACGTGCTCGAACGGGTCGCGTCGACCGCTTCGCCCCAGCCGGTGTTGGCCGAGGTCGACATCCCCGACATGGCCTGGAGCGCGATCGCCATCGACCAACCGGTGCTCGTGTTGGTCGATGTAAACGATCCCGGCAACGTCGGCACCTTGGCTCGCTCCGCCGAGGCGGCAGGCTTCGGCGCCCTGGTGGCGCTGGGCGCAACTGCCGACCCATGGGGATCCAAGACCGTGCGGGCCGGCGCCGGAGCGATGTTCCGGCTTCCCGTCGTCGAAGAGCGCAATACCGATGCCGGGCTCGCCCGCCTCGGCGAACTCGGCTTCCGTCGCATCGGCACTCGCATGGACGGCGCCACCCCATGCGATGAGCTCGATCTGACGGGACCCGTGGCGCTCGTACTCGGCAGCGAGGCCCACGGCCTCGGTTCCGAGCATGACGCAGAGATCGACGAGTGGGTCTCGATCCCGATGGCCGGCGATCTCGAATCGCTTAACGTCGCCATGGCGGGCACGATCCTGACGTACGAACTCGCTCGCCAACGCCGCGGCTGAACGGCGCCACGTCGCCCGCCAAGGGTGACGAGAAACCGGTGGCGTCACGGCGAGGCAGCTGGGACACTTGCGCCCATGGGCAATCTGCACGAGTCGATCACCGATGAACTGAAGGCATTCGCTGAATCCCAGCCCGTCTTCTTCGTCGCCACCGCTCCGAGCGAAGGCGGACACGTGAACGTGTCACCAAAGGGACTCGAGCCGGTCGCGGTGCTCGGCCCCCACGAGGTCGCCTATCTCGATCGCACCGGCAGCGGCATCGAAACCGTCGCCCACCTCCAGGACAACGGCCGCATCACGCTCATGTTCTGCGCATTCAAGGGCAGCCCGAACATCGTCCGTTTCGCCGGCACCGGCGAAGCCGTGTTCCCCGACGACCCCCGCTTTGCGGATCTATTGGCTGCCTTTCCTGAAGAGCCGGGCGCCTTGCGCTCGATCATCCGCATCGACGTCGACCGCGTCTCTGATTCGTGCGGCTACGGCGTGCCGATCATGGAACTCAAGGGCGATCGCAGGGCCTTGCCTGGGTGGGCCAAGAACAAGACCGCCGAGGACATCGCCGAGTACCACCAGCTGAAGAACAGCGAAAGCATCGACGGCCTGCCCGGCATGCCAGTCGCTTCGGCCTAGACAGGGCCTCGTTGCCATCCGTTCCCCTCGCTGCGGTAGAGCGGCGGTCCTGGCGCCGTTGCAACGATCTTTGGGGCGGGCACGGGCCGTATTCCACCGTGCACGCGGAGTGCGTTTTCTGCTGAGCAGAAAGCCTCATCAAATGTTTGTCCGGGCCGATGGACTGTCCTACACTCACACGAGTTAACGACACCTCTTGGGAGAGTTTGTCATGTCTTCACTTCGCAGCGCACTTGTACTCGCGCTGGGATTCGCAATGTTGCTCATCGGCTTCGCAGGCCCGGCCTCGGCACAAGATGACGGCTACCCGGTTGTGCTACCGGCCCCGCAGCCAGATCCAGGCCCGTTCGCTAACGCACCGGGCGCAGTGTCCGGCACGCAGGCCAACCTGCTCGGTGGCGCTGGAGCACTCAATCTCACCGACAACGCTGCTGCGTTCCAGCGCCCACTGGCAGCCGCGGCTGCTGGTACCGGCGGTGGCACGGGTGGCGGTAACGGTCAGCTTGCCTTCACGGGCGCTGAGTCGAGCGTGCTGGCCGCAGCTGGCTTCACCCTCGTCCTCGCTGGCGGCGCAGCCGTCGTCGTAAGCCGTCGCCGGGACTAATCCCACGGCGTAAGCCAAACAGATCTGAAGGAGAGCGCCGGGAACACGCCCGGCGCTTTCACGTTTTCTGCTGGTCTTCGCTGTGTTTGCGGCTAGCGCTGAGCCAGATGCTCGATCAGCCGCTCAACGAAGACCACCTGGGCCGGGTTCAGCAGCTCGGCCGCAGTTGACGGCGTAACCCAACGGGCCTCGTCGACCTCGGGGACGTCGATCATCCGGCCCGACTTCGGCGGCCATTGCATCGAGAACGTGTTCGACACGATGGCGCTGGCATCCAGGTCGCCCTCGACCGCCCAGGCCACAATGCGCTTGCCACTCTTGAGCCTGGTGTCGCCCAGTTCGATCCACGGAAGTGGGGGAGGCTCGCTGCCAAGCTCCTCAGCGAACTCTCGGCGGGCCGCTGTCGGCCCATCCTCGGCATCGGGGTCGAATTCGCCCTTCGGGATCGACCACGCACCCTCGTGTTTACGGGCCCAGAACGGGCCGCCCGGGTGCACGATCAGCACCTCGACTTCGCCAGCCGCACGGTCGCTGCTCGTACGCCACAACATCACGCCCGCGCTCGTTGCCGCCACGGTTCCTCAGATCCTGATCGACTGTTCGAAGCCCTCATCGTCGCGACCCGACGGGCCGAGCACAAGGGCCGTCCCATCAAGCACACGGAGCGCAGACCAACAGGCGACGACCGCGTCGAGCACATCGTCGACCGGGACCTTGTCGGGCGACTCGAGCAGCAAGTCATCGAGCGTCGGGAACAGCGGACGCAACGCGAGAAGACGCTCGGCTGCGCCACGAGCGGACTTCTTCGACGCCATCGGCACGCCGCCGTTCAGCTCGGCGAACGCCGTCTCGGGGTGCGTCTCGAACCATCGCTCGAACGCCGGATGACCCGGCAGCGTGGCTCGCAGCTCTCGTACCGAGCCAGCCAAACCCCACGCCTGCGCCGAGATGCCGGGCCCGTCGTGGGCCCGGTTCACATCGGTCGCCTCGGCTCGGTCCTTGGCGAGGATCGCCGCCCGGGTCGGGCTGATAAACACCGAGCTGGCGGCCCGCCCCAGCCGAGCTCGCAGCTCAGCCTCGGCGTCGCGTCGCCCACGCACCGGCAGCGCCATCGGCATGTCGACCGCCACCACGTCACAAGCGACCGTCTCCTGGAGAGCGTCGCTCGTCGTCTCGGCAGCCGCAAGCGTCAGCGACGCTCCGGCGAGCTGGGCAATGATCCAGCCGCCGCGCCACCGGTCAATTCCCGCGACTGCCTGGCCCTTGGCGGTCCGAAGCGAGGCCACCGTCAGTTGGTGACGCCATCGCTGATGAACCGCACTCGATACATCGTCGGCCAGAACTTGCCGGTGACGAGCCATGTCGCCTTTTCGGCGTCCCAGGCGATGCCGTTCAAGACCTCGGTCGGCGTCACCCGCGGCTGCTCCAGCGCAGAGGCGTCGACGATGCCATCGACGAACCCCGTCTCGGGATCGATGCGCACGATGAAATCGGTCCGGTACACGTTGGCCCAGACCTTGCCATCGATGCACTCCAGCTCATTGAGCGAAGCGATCGGCGTGCCCGACTGCGTCACGCTGATCTGACCGATCAACTCGAACGTCGCTGGGTCACGGAAGTACAGATTCTCGCTGCCGTCGGTCATCACGAGCCGGTCCCCGTCATAACAGAGGCCCCAACCCTGGCCCTCGTAGCTGACCTCGCGCAGGAACTCGAACGTCTCGGCGTCCCACCAAAACGCACGCTGGTCCTGCCACGTGATCTGAATCAGCTCATCGCCGACGCGCGTGAGGCCCTCGCCGAACACGGTGCCGGGAGCGTCCGCGCGCTGCACGACTTCGCCGGTGTCGATGTCGACTCGCCGCACGTCGCTCTCGTAGACGACATCGCCGCCAGGGTGACCCTGACGCCCGGTGCTCTCCAGGAGTTGCCCGTCCATGATCTCAAGCCCTTGGGTGTAGGCAGTGATGTCGTGGGGGTAGGTCGCAATGACCTCGGGGCGCAGCAGTTCAATTGCACCGGGCGGAAGCGCAGCCGTCGGCGTCGGCCCCGGGTTCACTGACTCGGCCGGTGTCGCGTCGTCCGCAGTGGCCGCACCGGCAGCGTCCGTAGCACCATCGTCGGTCGCTTCGGCCGACTCGGGCATCGCTTCGGCCGTTGGCTCGGCCAGCACGATGTCACCGCCCTCTGGCGTTGCTGCAGTCGCCAGCAAGCCGGTATCACTGCTGCTGCCCCCGCACGCCGTGGCGAACAGGGCGATCGCGACCGCGGGAGCGGCCAATCGGGACAAAGCGGAGTGGTCGTAACGCACCTCCGAAGTGTGGCGCCTCCGCGCCTAAATGCGGGGTCACCCCGTCGGGTTAAGGAGATGCCCGTCTCGGATACGCACAGACGTCGGCCGTCGACTAACGTCGCAAGAGTTCATACATGTGGGGAGATACAAGTGGCAGCTGCTGGTTCGATTCTTGGCAACGCCGTCCTTCGCAAGGAAGACCCCGGTCTCTTGCGTGGCGACAACGATTACTTCGATGATCTAAAGATTGCATCCAAGGCCGTGGCCTTCGTGCGCTCAGACATTGCGCACGGCACGATCAACGCGATCAATCTCGGTGACTCCGAGTCGATGCCCGGCGTGATCGCCGTGTACACGTCGGACAACACCGACCTTCCGGGGTGCAAGGGCTTCGACGCCTTCCCCGATGCGATGGATCGTCCACCGCTCGCCAAGGGCAAGGTCCGCTTCGTCGGTGACATCATCGCCATGGTCGTCGCAGAGACCCAGCCTCAGGCCATCGACGCTGCGGCCGAGATCTACGCCGACATCGATCCGCTCGATGTCGTCATCGACCTCGAATCTGCCGCTGGCGGGGCATTGCTCTTCGACGACACCGAGAGCAACATCTGCTTCGCAACGAACTTCCCCGTCGGCGAAGACGGCGCTCCCGTCGAAGTCGACGCACTGGCCGGTGCCGAACACGTCGCCACCGTCAAGATGCTCACCCAGCGCCTCGCCGGTGCGCCAATGGAAGCCAACGGCTGTGTCGCCATCCCGAATGAGCCCGAGGGTGGCCTGACCATGTGGGTGTCCCACCAGGCACCGCACGGCATCCAGCCCGCGATCGCCGCGCTCTGCGGCTTCGCCGAAGAAGACCACGACAAGGTCCGCGTCGTGACCCCATGGGTCGGCGGTGGCTTCGGCCCCAAGGCTGCGTTCTATGTCGAGTACTTCCTCACCTGTTACGCCGCCAAGGCGCTCGGCACGCCGGTCAAGTGGACCGAGCTGCGCAGCGAGAACATGGTGTCGATGTGCCACGGCCGCGCCATGGTCATGGAAGCCAAGCTTGGCCTGACCAAAGAAGGCAAGATCACCGGCTACGAAGCCAACGTGACCGCCGACGCAGGTGCCTACCCGGCACTCGGCGCCATCCTGCCGATGCTGACCCAGCTGCTCGCACCTGCCGTCTACGAGGTGCCGCAGATCAAGTTCTCCGGCATCTCGGTGCTGACGAACACGACCTTCATCGGTGCCTACCGCGGTGCAGGTCGTCCCGAAGCCACCCAGCTGTTCGAGCGAGTGCTCGACGTCGCTGCCGGTGAGCTCGATATCGATCCGGGCGAGATCCGTCGCATGAACTTCCTCCAGCCCGAGGACTTCCCGCTGACGACGGTGACCGGCGCCAACTACGACAGCGGCGAGTACGAAAAGGCACTCGACGCGGCGCTCGAGGCCGCTGGCTACAGCGACCTCCGCGCCCAGCAGCAGGCCCGCCGCGAATCCGGCGATCCTAAGCAGCTCGGCATTGGCGTCTCGGCCTACGTCGAGACGACCGCCCCCATCGGACTCCACGTCGAGTGGACCAAGGTCGCCGTCACCGACGAAGGCGAAATCGAGCTCTACGCCGGCACCTCCGTGCACGGTCAGGGCCACGACACCGCATTCTCGATGATCGCCAGCTCGATCCTCGGCGTGCCGATGGACAAGGTCCACCACTACGACTCCGATACCGCTTCGGTGCCTCGTGGCTCCGGCACGCTCGGCTCCCGCTCGCTCCAGACGGCCGGTTCCGGCATCTACGTCGGCTCCGAAAAGGTCCTCGAAAAGGCCAAGGCGCTCGCAGCGCACCTGCTCGAAGCAAGTGTCGACGATATGGAAACCACCGGAGACGGCCTAGCCGTGGCTGGTGTGCCGACCTCGTCGCTGACCTGGGCTGAGCTCGCGGTCGCCGCCAAGGACGAGAGCAAGCTTCCTGAAGGCATGGAGCCAGGGCTCGCTCACGAGCACGACTTCGACGGTCAGGACTCGACCTACCCGTTCGGCGCTCACGTCAGCGTCGTCGAGGTCGACACCGAGACCGGCGGCGTCGAGATGCTTCGCCACATCGCTGTTGACGACTGCGGCACCATCCTGAACCCGGTCCTCGTGACCGGCCAGCAGCACGGTGGTATCGCCCAGGGCGCCGCGCAGGTGCTCTACGAACACGTCCACTACGACGAGTACGGCAACCCACAGGCCGGCAACTTCATGGACTACCTCGTGCCAGCAGCGACCGAGCTGCCGAGCTTCGAGACGTCGAACACCGAGACCGCTTCGCCCCGCAACCCGCTGGGTGCCAAGGGCATCGGCGAGTCCGGCACGATCGGCTCGACGCCAGCACTGCACAACGCAGTGGTTGACGCTGTGGCGCACCTCGGTGTGACCCACATCGACATGCCCTGCACGCCGCAGGCGATCTTCAACGCCATCAACAGCGCAAGCTGAGGCTGATCAACTGAACTGACCGAAGCCGGGTCGTCCCACCGCTTGCCGGTGCGGACGCCCCGGCTTCGTCGCGTCCGACGCCTGGGGTCGCACCTCAATTCGGTTCACGGGGTCGCACCTGCGACGACTTCATCCGTGCGTGTGCGCTGGCGTTGGTGTGCCTAGTCGTCGGTGAGTTCGGCGAGGATCTCGGCGCTGTGCTCGCCGAGTTCGGGAG
The DNA here is from genome assembly GCA_964513315.1 of uncultured Acidimicrobiaceae bacterium. Classification (GTDB taxonomy): domain Bacteria; phylum Actinomycetota; class Acidimicrobiia; order Acidimicrobiales; family UBA10347; genus UBA10347. The sequence continues at coordinate 51,615 of CAZEMU010000003.1, forward strand.
CATGGCTGCGGGGGGCTACGACCGTCCGAGAGAAGTCGACGGGTGTGGCCACCATGGTGCTTGTGCCGCCGAACCCGTCGGGCACCTCGATCAGCCCACCCGAGCCCGCAAGCTGCGGATCTGCGAGCAGATCATCGAGCGTGTTGATCGGACACCAGAAGAAGTCGGGTTCGTGTTCGGCTCGCGCCACGAGCTCATCAAAGGCCAGCTTGGCGAACTCGGCATCGATCGTGGCGATGAGCGCTTCGGCATTGATGCGTCGATCGGCGGGTGTTGCGTAGCGCTCATCCTCGATGAGGGCGTCGAGACCGAGCAGTCGGCACAGCGGCGCCCAGTGGCGTTCGGGGTCGACGCCGATGACCCAGATCCAGCGGTCATCGCCGAGTCGGTAGTTGTTCGCCGTCGGGCTCGACGCGGTCCGACGGTCGTTGTTGCCGATGTCGGTGCCCCACATGAGCTTCGTGTTGAGGTCGAAGCTGATCGTGTACATCCCCTCGCGAAACAGCGAGGTCGAGATCAGCTGACCGAGTCCGGACTTGGTGCGCTCGAACAGGGCTGCGCTGATCGCCCCGGCGCAGGCGAGCCCGGTGTTGTGATCACCCATGCCTCCGCGTTGGAACGGCGGAACCTGGCCGGGCGCGGTCAGGAGCGAGGCGATGCCGGACCGGGACCAGAACGCGGCGATATCGAACGCGGGGCGGTCAGCATCGGGTCCCTCACGTCCGAAGCCGGTGATGTGGCCATAGACGAGCGTTGGGAAGCGCTCGCTGAGCGTCTCGTAGTCGAGCCCCAGCCGCTCCAGCCCACCGCTGCGCACATTGGTAACGAAGACGTCGGCCTCGGCAATCAGATCGAGCGCAACGGCGATGCCCTCGTCGGTCTGGAGGTCGAGCATGATCGATCGCTTCGACCGGTTGTCCTGCTCGAAGATCGGGTTCGAGGGCAGCTCGCCGCCGAGGATCGCGTGGAACAGTCGCGACGGGTCGCCTTCGGGCGGCTCGATCTTGATGACGTCGGCGCCCCAGTCGGCCAGAATGCCACCAGCTGCGGGCCCAGCGATCCAGACGCCGAGCTCGACGACCTTGACGCCGGCGAGCGGCCCTGAGGCGGTCTTGTTCGCGTTCTCCATGTCCGGACACTAGTGAGCGGGGTTTCGGCCTTCCCAGAACGCTCGACCACGACGGCAGGCGAGACGCAAAGAAACCCCGGCGGTTCTGCCGGGGTTTCTTCAGAGACGTGATGCGCCCAGATGGGCGGGGGAGTCAGATTGCGTCGTTGCCGACTTCGCCGGTACGGATACGCACCATGGTTGACACGTCGGTCACCCAGATCTTGCCGTCACCGATCTTGCCGGTGCGAGCTGCGTCGGCGACGGTTTGGACGACCTGGTCAGCTTGGCCATCGTCGACGACGATCTCCAGGCGGGACTTCGGGGTAAACGAGACCTTGTACTCAGTGCCTCGGTACGTCTCGGTATGGCCGCCCTGGCGGCCGTAGCCCTGTGCCTCGGTGACGGTCATGCCCTGGACGCCGATGCCGTTGAGCTGGGCCTTGATTTCGTCGACCTGGTGAGGCTTGACGACTGCGGTTACGAGCTTCATGCGAACTGGATTCCTTCGTGTTTCGTTCGTGCTGCCACAGAGTAACGCAACATCGCCAATGAAGCCAGCAAATAGGCGGCTCCCCCAGGCATTGGGTCCGTATGTGTCAGTACATTGCGACAAAGTTTGCTACGATGTTGCGCATGTTGCGTTTGGATCCGTCTACGCCCGTTCCGCCGTTTGAGCAGATCCGAGCCCAAATCGCGCTGCAGGTCGCCGCTGGTCGCCTCCGTCCGGGGGATCGTTTGCCGACGATTCGCACGCTGGCCGACGAGCTCGATGTGGCTGCGAACACGGTTGCCCGTGCGTATCGAGAGTTGATCACGACCGGCATCTGCGTCGCGGCCGGCCGTCGCGGCACCTTTGTTGCCGAGGAGCCCCCGGTGGCCTTCGAGGTCGCGACCCGGTCCGAGGTCCTGTGCGAGGCAGCGGCAGCGTTCGCACAAGCGGCTCGTGAACTCGACGTGCCGATCGATGAGGCGCTTGAGGCCATCATCGACGCCATGCGAACGCCGCCCCGAGCCGCATAGGCCCGGTGCTAGTGTTGTTGGTGAGGCTTGAGTAGCCAGTGTTGTTGGTGAGGCTTGAGTAGATTGTCAGAAGCCGATACTCTGACCCCAGAGTGTCGAGCTTGAGCTTCGATACCTCAGGTGTCACCCCGGCTGACCTCCGAAAGGTGAGGTCGTGATGTCTATCCAATGGACTTGCCATGCTTCGACAAATCACAACCACGCTCATGTTGTTGTTTGCTGTATTCGTCATCACAACGGAGGGGAACGCCGAGATGGCCGACTCGTTTCTCGCTTGGTTGGGCGAAGGCATCGAAGAGCTGCGGTCGCTGATTGATGCCTCAATCGGCTCACCTGCGGTTGAAGCTGCGGCTTGAGGCGCAATCCTCGCGCATCCCCGCAGATCCGCGGTCGGTGGCGCACTCGTCGCTGAGTTCGGCGGCAAAGGTTCGCTCTATCGCAGCCTCGCCTGGGCAACCGGTCCGGGCCAGTTGCGATGGATGTAGCGGAAGTCGCTACAGCATGGGCCAAACTGCGGGGGTGAGGCGTCGAGCTACCGCAGTGCTACTTGCTCTGATGGTCTTTGTCGGCGCGTGTGCGGACGCTCCGGATCCCGGCGACCTTGCCGCATTCTGTGACCTGCTCGCGGCCGACGTTGGGTTGTCGACGCAAGCCACCGAGGCCGAGTACGCACAGCTCGCGCTCGTCGCTCCGCCAGAGATCCGACCGACGATCGACTCGCTGCAGACACAAGCTCGCGATTTCGACGAACTGCTGAACGTGCAACCGCCGGATCTCGCGGCGATCTTCACGGCCAAGTTCGATCCGGCAGCCGAGAGCGATCGAGCCGAGCTCGACCGCTACGCCGAGAGCGGCTGCAACCTGCTCATCGCCCGGCCGCCATCGGTGCGGTGGGCGAACTTCGTGCGCGAGAACCACGCCGACGCCGCGTGGCGCGACGCCGTCGCAATGGACTTCATCTCTGACGGAACCCAGGGCGTCACCGCTGCAGCGGCGACGTTTGCCGAGGCGCCGGCTCCGATGGGACTGGTCGAAGACGTGTGTGATGCGCTGTCAGACTTCCTGTCGAGCGACGGCTCCGGCGCCGCCTCGATCCAAGTGTTCATCGGCACCGTGGTGGTCATCAACGAATCCAGCCCCGACGGTCCCTGCCGACTTCCCTAGTCGCATTGCCGGCGAGCAAAGGCGGACTACCCGGAATGCTCTAAGCTCTCGGCACAAACAACAAGACGTTGTTGAGAACCCGGAGAGGAACCATGGGATTCAAGGTTGTCGTCGATTTCGATCTGTGCGAGAGCAACGCAATTTGCATGCAGATTGCGCCCGAGGTGTTCGAGGTCCGTGACGACGACTTCCTGTACATCCTGAACGAGACGCCCGACGAAGGCATGCGCGAAAAGGTCGAAGAGTCGGCCCAGCGCTGCCCGAAGCAGGCCATCAAGCTCGAGGATCTTCCCGCGGCCGAGTGAGGCCTGAGCTCGACGCTCCTTTTCTCTCCACACGGACACACCATGAACTCCATCGCCGTCATCGGCGCCTCGCTTGCGGGTTTGCGCGCCGCCGAAGCCCTCCGCCGCGAAGGCTTCGAGGGAACGATCCACCTGGTCGGCGACGAGCCGCACGAGCCCTACGACCGGCCGCCGCTGTCCAAGCAGATCTTGGCGGGCACCTGGGAGATCGAAAAGGCGTGGCTGGCCAAGCCGGAGAAGTACGAAGAGCTTGCGCTCGAGACGCACTATGGCGTCGCCGCAACCGCGCTCGATGTTGCGGGTCTCAACGTGGCGCTCGACACTGGCGCGACGCTCGACGTCGACGGCGTGGTCATTGCCACCGGCGCCCGCTGCCGAACCATCGGCGAACCGCTGCCGGGTGTCTTCACCCTGCGGACGCTCAACGATGCACAAGGCATCCGAGCTGCGTTCGACAAGGGCCCGGGCCGAGTCGTCGTTGTCGGTGCGGGCTTCATCGGCGCCGAAGTTGCCGCGACCGCCCGCGAACTTGGCATCGACGTCACCATGGTCGAAATGGCCACGGCACCGTTCGAGCGCTCCATGGGCGCCGTGATGGGCGCCGTGCTGGCTGACATTCACCGAGACCAAGGCGTCGACCTTCGCCTCGGCGTCGGCGTGTCCGGATTCACCGGCGACGATGCCGTCACCGGCGTGGACCTGACCGACGGCACCCACATCGAAGCCGACGTTGTTGTCGTCGGCGTGGGCGTGATCCCGAACACCGAATGGTTGGCCGACAGCGGCCTCGACATCACGAACGGCGTGCTGTGCGACGAGACCACGCTGGCGGCGCCCGGTGTTGTCGCCGCGGGCGACGTTGCCCGGTGGCCGAACCCTCACTTCGGTGAAACGATGCGCGTCGAGCACTGGGACAACGCCATCACGATGGGCACACACGCTGCCAAGCGGCTCCTCCACGGCGAGGCCGCCGGGGCGTATGCGCCAACGCCGTGGTTCTGGTCCGATCAGTACGACCGCAAGATCCAGCTCGCCGGCCGCACGACCGACTTCGATCGCTTCGAGCTCGTCAACGGCGATACCGAGAGCCGCACCTTCGCCGGCATCTACGGCCGAGACGGACGCATCGTCGCCGTCTTGGGCTTCAACCGGCCCCGCCACGTGATGCGGTACCGGGCACTCATCGACGAGGGCGTGTCCTTCGACGACGCACTCGCCGCGGACATCTAGGCGTGAAGCACCTGGTCGCGCTGCTCGTGGCGGCGCTACTGCTCACTGCCTGCAGCGTTGAGCGGTCACTCGACGCTGATGCCTTGTCCGAACAGATTCGGGCCCAGCTGTTCCCCGAGCACCCGGATCTGGTCACCGACGTAAACTGCCCGCGGCTCGAAGACCCGGCGGTCGGCGACACGTTCGCGTGCGCTGCTCAGGTCGGCGCCCAGATCGTCGACGTGCCCGTGGTGCTCGGAGGCGACGCCGACAACTTGACGGCCCGCTCGGTGCTCGACGACCGCTTCGTTCCCGCACAGCAGCTGGCCGATCTGCTCGCGGCGACCTTCACGGCCGAAGTCGGGATCATCACGTCGGTCGACTGCGGCCAACCAGTGGTTGTGCTCGAGGCAGGCGAGACGCTGATCTGCACAGCAACGGACCCGGCGGGCGTAAGCCGTCAGTTCGATGTCGCCGTGGCCGACGACGGCTCGATCGACCTCGAGATTCGCTAGCCGTTGCGGCTGCCAGAGTGCCGCTCCGCAACGGGCGCTCGCTGGGCTTGGCTACCCGAGTTCGTCACTGAAGCGGCCTCGCAGCGCGACGTGCACGCCGAGGCGCTCGCGATGCTGGGCGACCGCAAGCTTGGCTTGGGGCACCTCGTGGGCGTCGAGGAACGCATAGATCGCGTCGGGATCGCCGTGTTCAAGCCACTGCACGCCACCGAGCATCCGGCCGACCGTGTTATCGGGCACCGTGTCGTTGATGGCATCCCAGCTGCTCGTCACGAAGTCCCAGACACGCAAGCCGTGATGGCGGTTACCGAGGGCTTGGCCGAGCAGGAACGCCGCGTCTTGTGAACGGATGCTTCCGTCGAGCGTCCGAGCACACATCGCGTCGATGGCGTCGGCGTCGTTGAAGCGGGCGAGTGCGAACAGATAGCGGCGTTCGATCTGGGGCGACGGCGCGTTCTGGAAGCGGGCGAAGCACTCGTCGAAGTCAGTGCGGTCGCCGGTCGAGCCGATCACCCGGACGGCGGCGCTCTCGACACTCGCATTGTCCGTCGTGGCCGAACCGTCGAAGAGGGATCGTGCGTGGGCAATGACGTCGGCGTTCTGACTGAGCGAGCCGAGGGCGCTGTAGAGCGATGCCCGGACCTCGTTGACCAGCTGGTCCTCGTCGGGCGATGCGTCGAAGCCGAGGGCGTCGAGCTGGGGTCCGGCGATCTCTTCAAAGAGTTCGCCGACTCGTGCCCGTTCTTCGGCCGTTGGTGCGACGTGGGCCAGGGTGGCGAAGCCACTCGTGACCGCAGACCACACCGGTGGCGAGGTCTCGTTGTTGAGTGCACGGCAGAGCGCGACGAAGTCTGCGATCGTCGCCTCGCCGGCCAGGACGAGGTCGAAGAGGTCGTCGAACAGTCGGTAGCGCTGACCAGCGGTGAGGTCCATCAGATCGGCGGCCAGGCGGTCGGCGAGTGGGCCCTCGTACCGGGTCCGGAAGAAGCCGTGGCCCTCGGGGTCGACGATCACACGGGCGGTCACGTCGCTCAGTGGGATGGCGCCGTGGGGCACCATCAGCACATTCGTGGTCTCGTCGCCCGCTTCGACGGTGACGGGGATCTTCCACTCACCACCATCACCGTTACCTTCGTCAGTGGCTGGCGACAGTGAGAAACGGCGCTGATCGAGCAGCACCTGGTCACCGTCGAGCGATGCTTCGACCAGCGGGAAGCCCGGGTCGTAGATCCACTCCTGCATGACCTCGTCGACGGGAAGATCGGTCGCGCTCTCGATCGCTCGCCACAGGTCACTGGTGACCGTGTTCGAGAAGGCGTGGGTGCGCATGTAGTTGCGGATGCCCTCGCGAAAGTCGTCGGGGCCGACGTACTGCTCGAGCATGCGCACGACCGACGCACCCTTTTCGTACGTCAGGACGTCGTACATGCCTTCGGCATCGGCAGGGGACTCGACTTCGTATTCGATCGAGCGGGTGCTGTGCAGCGAGTCGACGTCGTAGGCGGCGGAGCGGTCGAGGGCGAAGCCCTCCCAGACCTTCCAGTCGGGGCGGTAGGCGTGGGTGGCCGACGTTTCCATGAACGTGGCGAAGGCTTCCTTGAGCCACAGGCCTTCCCACCACTGCATGGTGACGAGGTTGCCGAACCACATGTGGGCGAGCTCGTGGGCGATCACGGCAACCGAACGCTGCTGTTCAGGCTGGGTGGTCTTGTCTTCGTCGACGAGGAGCAGGACTTCGCGGAACGTGACGGCGCCGGTGTTCTCCATGGCGCCGAAGGCGAAGTCGGGGATCGCCAGCATGTCGATCTTGTCGCCGAAGTACGGCACGCCGAAGTAGTCCGTCAGCCAGCGCAGACAGAACACGGTGGCATCGAGCGCGAACGTGACCTCGTCGCCTCGGCCGGGCCGGTGCACGATGCGCACGGGCACGCCATCGACGTCGACCGGGTCGGTGGCTTCGAGCTCGCCCACGCAGAACGCCAACAGGTACGTCGACATCAGCGGGGTAGGGGCGTAGGTGATCTGAACGAGGCCGTCGCCCAGGTCCGTGCGGCCGGTCTCGGACATCGCCGAGACAGCAAGCAAGTTGTCGGGGACTTCGAGGGCGACTTCGAACACGGCCTTGTGGGCGGGCTCGTCCCAGCAGGGGAAGCAGCGTCGAGCGTTGGTCGACTCGAACTGGGTGGTGGCGATCGTGTGCTCGGTGCCGTCGTCGTCGGTGAAGCTGCTGCGGTAGAAGCCTCGGAGCTTGTCGTTGAGGACGCCGTCGAAGGTGATGTCGACCGTGAGGTCGCCCGCGGCGACCGCTTCGTCGACGGTGAGCGTGAGTCGCTCCGTTGCTTCGTCGAGTGCAATCGAGGCGGTCTGCTCGGTGTCGCCCTGGCGGACGACTGCTGAATGAATGTCGAGCTCGATGGCATTCATCACGATCGAGGTCGTGGACTCGCTTGCGGTTGCGGTGATCGACACCTGGCCAGCGAACGAAGCCGCTGGAATGTCTGGTCGCAGCGTCACGGCATAACGCGACGGCAAGACGGTGGTCGGAAGACGGTGCGGGTTGGTCTGTTCCACACCCCAAGGCTAGGTCGCTTGGCCGCAAGCGTGGGCGTGCCCTGGACAGGGGTGGGTCGTTCCGTCCTGGGGCCCGGCGAGCTACGGTGCCGCCGTGCCAGAGAAGTCTGAGAAGAAGTACGACGTCGTCGGAATCGGCAATGCCATCGTCGATGTGATTGCGCAACAGGACGATGAGTTCATCGATCGGTTCAGCCTCACCAAGGGGTCGATGGAACTGATCGCTGCCGAACGGGCGGTCGAGCTGTACGACGCCATGACCGTGCTGACCGAAACTTCGGGCGGTTCCGCCGGCAACACCATCACCGGCGTCGCCTCGTTTGGCGGTTCGGCGTCGATGATCGGCAAGGTCGCTGACGACCACCTCGGGCACGTGTTCGCCGCGGACAGCGCCGCCCAAGGCGTGCAATTCGGTGTCGCTCCGGCGACCGAAGGCGAGCCGACCGGCCGCTCGATGATCGTGGTCACGCCCGATGCGGAACGGACGATGAACACGTTCCTGGGCGCAGCGACCACGCTGTACCGCAGCGACATCCCTGAAGACATCGTGGCCAACTCGAGCATCCTGTACTGCGAGGGCTACATCTGGGATATCGACGTCACCAAAGACGCGATCCGCCACGCCATCGAAATCTCCAAGGCTGCCGGCAACAAGATCTCATTCACGCTGAGCGACTCGTTCTGCGTCGACCGCCACTTCGATGAATGGCACGAGCTGCTGAACGGCGAGATCGACATCTTGTTCGGCAACGAAGAAGAACTGATGGCGCTGACCAAGGCCGCGACCCACGCCGAGGCCATCGAAGCCGTGCGGGGTCGTTGCGAGATCTTGTGCGCAACGATGGGTCCTGGCGGTTCGGTCATCGTGACGGCCGATGAGACCGTCGAGATTCCGGCCGTGCCGGTCGACAACGTGGTCGATACGACCGGCGCAGGCGACCAGTACGCCGCGGGCGTGCTCTACGGCATCTCCCGAGGCATGAGCCTGTATGACGCCGGCATGTTGGGCTCCAAGGCTGCAGCCGAAGTGATCGCTCACCTCGGTCCTCGCCCGGCGATCGCCCTGTCCGACCTGCTCGACTGAAGCGCGGCGAGAGGAACAGTCATGAGCGATGCGACCGATCCCTTTGTCTTCGGGGTCGATCTCGATGGCGTATGCGCCGACTACACCCGCGGCTTTCGTGACTTCTGTGCTGAGCGCTTAGGCGTCTCGCCTGAGTCGCTGCCGCTCGAACGCTCGTGGGACTTCCGGGAGTGGGGCTTCGACCAAGCCAAGTTCGAAGAGCTGCACCTGGCCGCAATCAACGAGGGTCGGATCTTCTCGACGCTCGAGGTCATCCCAGGCGCGGCCGAGGCGCTCTGGCGCCTGAGCGATGCTGGCGTCTGGATTCGCATCGTGACGCACCGTCTGTACGTGAACTGGGGCCATTCGAACGCCGCAGGTGACACGGTCGCTTGGTTGGACGAGGCCAAGATCCCGTACCGAGATCTCTGCTTCGTTGGTGCGAAACGAGACGTCGGCGCCGACGCCTACATCGATGACGGGCCGCACAACATCAAGAATCTCCGGGCAGCAGGGCGCACGGCCATCGTGTTCGAACAGCCCTACAACCGAGACATCGGTGGTCTTCGGGCCCGCACGTGGGAAGAAGTCGAAGAGATCGTCTACGACCTGATGACCGAGGCTGGCGTCGTCGCCGAGCCGTCGCTGCCTGGCTTCGACCCCGACCCCGGACGCCTCGACCGTCGCAAGGAATAGCCACCGGCGCCAATTCGTCGCGCACACGGCCCTACACGCTGGCCCACACGTCGGGATCACCCGACTCGTGCAACAGCTGGTCACCGAGGCCCGACGGGTCGCCCTCAGCGATGACGAGATACGAACCTTGGTGGAAGGCCAACCTATGACTGCCAACCGTGCCAACGATCCAACCTTGCGGGACCAGCTCGCCAGCTACATCGGCATCGGCGATTCCGAGCCGGTCGAAGCGGAACCTGCGCTGGACATGCAGGCGAGTGAACGGGTCACGTGGATGCGAACCCAAACATCGATCTGGCCTGCGCTCGTTGCCGTCTTGATGATGGCCGTCGGCGCGGTCGTGCTTGTGATCGAGTTCCCCGAAGCCAATGCAATCAGTGGTGCCGTGCTTGCGATCGCCGGGCTGACGGTGCTGGCGTTCAGCCGTATCCAGGTGCAAGCCGATGCCACTGGTGTGCGCGTCCGATTCGGGATGTTGCCGTGGCCGACCAAGTTCGTTGCCATCGACGACATCGAACATGCAGGCGCCATCGACCTCCGTCCAACGGAGTGGGGTGGCTGGGGCTATCGCATCGCTCGCCCAGCCAAGGGGTTCAGCCGTAGCGCTGTCGTGCTGCGGGGCGGCGAAGCCCTGCATCTGACGCAACGCAACGGACGCGAGTTCGCGGTCACGGTCGACGATGCCGCCCAAGCCGCCGCGGTCGTGAACGCCTACGTCGAACAGCGCTAGGGCGCTTGCCCTAGCGCTCTGCGGCAAGCTCCACAGCGATCTGGGCGGCGACTCGGGCGTTGTTCTCGACCAGCGCCGTGTTGGCAGCAACGCTTGCGCCGCCGGTGAGCTCGGCGATCGCGCCGAGCACGAATGGTGTGCGAGCAGGTCCGGTTACTCCGGCAGCGTCGGCCTGGGCTTCGGCCTGATCCATGGCGTCGTCGAGCAGGGCTTGATCGATCGGCTGAGGTGGTGGCACGGTCACGAGCACGCCACCCTGTCCGAGCGCTCGGCGATGGCGGAGCATGTCAGCAATCTCGGCCGGGTCGTCGCTGCGATGCGGTACTTCGAGCCCGCTCGTGGCGGCGGTGAAGGCCGGCAGTTCATCGGTGCCGTAGCCCACAACCACCACGCCGAGCGTCTCGAGCATCTCGAGCGTGCGGGGTAGATCGAGGAACGCCTTAGCTCCGGCGCAGACGGTGACGATAGGAAAGCGGCCCAGCATCGGCAGGTCGCCGCTGATGTCGCCTGTGACCGCAGCGCCACGGTGGACGCCGCCGATCCCTCCGGTTGCGAAGACGCTGATGCCCGCTTGATCGGCCAGGGTGAGCGAAGCGCCAACCGTGGTGACGCCGACAGGCCAGCGTTGCGCTGCCGCGACCGCCAGGTCACGAGCGGCGACCTTTTCGGTTGCTTCGAGGATCAGGTCGTCCTGGTCGACGCCGACCGACGGCTGACCATCAATGACCGCGGTCAGGGCAGGGACCGCGCCCAGTTCGGCGACGGCACGGCGAGAGGCGTGCAGCACCTCGCGGTTGTGGGGAACCGGCAGGCCGAGGGTGCTGTAGACCGTCGACTCGAGCGCGACGACAGGGTTGCCGGCGTCGAGTGCGGCTTGAACGGCGGGGAGAACAGTGATGGGCATCGTGGCTCAGATCGGATTGTCGAGGTCGGCGGCGATCGTTTCGATCAGCCCGGGAACTTCGCGGATGCTGTCGACTCGAGTCCAGCGATCAGCGTTGGGAGGGTCTTCGGTCGCGGTTTCGAGTGCCCAGGTGGTTTCGTACGGCACATGGATCGCCCGTGCGCCGATCTCGACCAGCGGCGCAACGTCAGAGACGATCGAGTTACCGATCATCACGAACCGTGCCGGATCGATCCGGTGGCGGCTGAGAATGCGGCGGTAGGTGCCGGCGTCTTTGTCGGCGACGACCTCGACGTCAAAGCAGAACCGAGCCACATTGGCCTCGTTGATTCGGCGCAGCTGATGGTGCAGGTCGCCCTTGGTGATAATCAACGTCGGGTGCTCAGCGCTGACCGCTTCGAGCGCTTCGACCGCGCCATCGATCGCAACGGTCGGCATGGCAAGGAGGTCATCGGCTGCTTCGACGAACCGGCGCAGCGTCCTCGCATCGATCTCATGGTCGGAGAGGTCGCAGGCCGCAGCAATCATCGACAGCGCAAAGCTCTTCACGCCGTAGCCGTACGTGGCGACACGCGACCGTTCTTGGGCGATGAGTACCCGCTCAGCAGTTTCGGCATCGGCCCATGGGGAGACGAGTTCGTTGAAGAGCTGTTCGACATCGGCAAAGGCGTTCTCGTTGTGCCACAACGTGTCGTCGGCATCGAACGCAACCGTCAAACCTGTACGCATCGCTCCGAAGGCTACGACCGTAAGCTCGGCAGATGGCGAGCTGGCTCGGGATCGTCGGTTTTCGCCGCCATCCGATCATCGCCGCCTGCCTCTGCACCGCTGCGATCGTCGCCTGGATCGTCCTCGGCACCTCAGCGCTCGACGGATTCGCGTCGACCGACACTCGGCTCTTCGTTCGTGACGGCATCGTTCGCTGGCCGCTCGCGGCTCTGCTGCTCGTCGCCCTGTTCCGCCTCCGTAGCCGCTGGGACATATCGACGATGGGTCTGCCGCAGCGCCCGACGCGACTTCCGTGGGCGACCATCGCACGACGGTGCTTGGTGCGCTGTTCCTGGCATCAACGCTTGAACTGCGAAGTCTGTGGCCGGCTGCGATCTTGCACGGGCTACTCGATGTCGGCGTCAACGGCCCCGATCTTGCCCCGGCCGAGGTCGACGAGAGCTGGGGCGAGACGTTTCTCATCGCGGGCGACCTCGTGTTGTTCGCCGCGTCGATTGCAAGCCTGATCGCGTTCGCCCTGTGGCGATCGTGGCCGATCATCGGCGCAGTAGACGGCGAACAGCCGTCGCCCGAGGGTGAGAAGCAGTAATCCGGCACTCGCCCGAGGCCTCGACCAGTGGAGGCGCTGTTCGGTTGTGGCGTTGGGCGATAACGAGGGTTATTCTGCGGCCCATGCAGGAAGCGGCCGGCGACGGCACCGGACCGGCCGACGACATTCGTCGAGCACTCATCGACGCTGCGGCTGAGGTCTTTGCTGAAGAGGGTTACTCGGGCGCCCGAGTGCAGTCGATCGCCGAACGTGCTGGGCTCACCACCGGCGCGATCTACAACCGCTTCTCCGGCAAGTCGGAGTTGCTGCTCGAAGCGCTCGACCTCCACACGTCAGCATTGCTCGAAGATTTGGCCGAGGCCGAGCTCGGAGCAACCGACATTCTCCAAACCGTCGGCGTGGCGCTCCTCGACAACGAAAGCCCAGCATCGGCGCTGCTGCTCGAGTCGTTCATGGCAGCTCGCCGCGAAGAAGAGATCGCCGAGCGCCTCCGGCCGCGCCTTGCCGATGAACGCACCCGACTGGCCAAGCTCGTCGACGCCGAGAAGGGCGACGGCCAACTGAGCGACGCGCTCGACACCGATGCGATCGTGACCTTCTGCCAGTCGGTCGGCCTCGGTATGCGCATGCTCGGAGCCATCGATACCGAGATGCCCGACCCCGCTGCTTGGCAGCGGGTCATCGCTGTGCTGTTGGCGTCGCTCTCGCCCGCGCACGTCGCTGAGCTCGACGCTCGCGGCGCCGTTCCGCGCGCCCAGGAGTAGCAAAAGTAGCTCGCCCCCGATTTGTCTGCGCCAGCGAGCCAGTGCGGATGTGAACCCGGTGACGCCGCCGACGCTGCTGCCCAATGGGCGCGCCGGTTACAGCTTGCAGGCGGGCGTGCCGCCAGGTAGCCGATGCCGGTTGTTCGCGATGACGGGGTACACCACGCGAGCCAGGTGGATCACACCGGGTAGCGCAAGCAGATGTCCCAGCACGCGCCACGGCGATGGCACCGCCTGCATGGCGTGCGCGCACGCGTCGGCACCGGAGCTCAGCGAGCCGTCATCGGCTCGAAACCAGACCGAGGTCGATGTTTGCTCGGCCGTCAGGCCAATCTCATCGAGATCGAGGGCTTGCCACATCTCGATAGACGCGTCAGAACCCGCCCTACGGGCGTACCAGTTCGCGGACGTGGTGCAGAAGCCGCAATCTCCGTCGTAGATCAGCAGCACCGCAGATGGTGAGGGGCGGAATTAGTTCCGGCCGTAGTTGGGCTTGCGGCCGTGGTTCGCCTTCTTGCGGCGGGCACGAGCCTTGCCCTTCTGGGTGCGCTTCGACATGTCGAGCAGGTTAGCGGCCTACCCGTCGGCTGCCACCGTGGCACATGCCTCTCGTGCCTATCCGACCAGTGCCTGCTGCTCGGCGCTCAGATCCGGCACAGGAGGGAGCGTGTAGCGGTCGGTGTCGGCGGCTATGACGTCAGGGAAGCGGTCAGCGTCGACGTAGATGTCGCTCCAGTTGGTGGTTGAGCCGCGCTCGTCGATGGCACGGCGGCGTCGCTCGATGACCCGCTCGTTCGAACGAGACTTCGGCATCATGCACACCAAGCTGACCGCTCGCAGCAACTGATCGGTCACTGGCGGTGCAGGTTCGATCCCGGGGCTCGAACAGTGGATGGTGCGTGAATCCCACAGCAGAAGATCGCCAGCTTCCATGTGGCACATCAGCGGGGTCTGCTCGATGAGTGGGTCATCGGCAGGGAAGCGAAAGTGGTCGACTGCTTCGGGGATGCGGGCCAGCCGCTCGGTGTAGAGATCCGGGATCGAGGCGAAGCGCTTGTGCGAACCGGGCACGACGATGTTGCCGCCGATCGCCGGCGACGTGGGGAGCAGCGACACGAGTCCCTGCACGCATTGGAAGCCGGGACGGCCGATGGGGTGTTGGTCGATATGCAGCCACGAGCCGCCACGGTTCGTCGCCCACGCCGGGTTCGCCGCGGTTGGACGCCACAGGGCCATGCCATCGAAGCTGACGAGCAGATCGTCGTCGTCCCAGACGGCGGCGAACGATTGCTTCACCGCAGGGGCAGATCGGATGAACCATTGGGCGGCCGTTTGGCCGACGCCTTGGCTGGGGATGATCCCGCCGTGGACCGCGACGGGCCAGCGGTCGTCATCCCAGGTGCTCGAGTCAGTGCGATCGATACCGGTCCCGAGTCCTTCGAGCCAATCCCAGGTGAGATCGAGCGCCTGCGCGGCAGCATCGGCATCGAGCGCGTTTGCGATGATGACGAAGCCCTCGTCACGAAGGTGCTCGACCGATTCGACCGACCCAGCTTCGAGACGCGGCACATGCGCATAGCGAGGTTCGATCGGTGCGGCCTGATCCATCGTTGCCATGGGAGCTCCTAACGCCCTTCGATGAGACACAGCGCGTCCCATTCGAGCTCGGCGACGCGGCGGCCGCTGGCCGCCATGATGATGTTGCGGAAGGTGCCGTCGAGGTGCTGGCGGCCCTGGCGAGCCATGCCGACACCCCACCACAACGTGCGGAAGACCTTCCACCAGTGAAAGCGCTCATCGTCCCACTCGCCGCCGCCAGCCTCGTAGCCCGCGCGTAGGTCGCTTCGATTCGCGAAGCCACCGATCTCAAGCTGGTCGTTGCGGGCCCGCCACATGCGTTGAGCGAGCCAGGCCAGATCTTCGAAACGGTCGCCGATGTGCGCGGTCTCCCAGTCGACGATGGCGCCAAGGCCGGACTCGTTCACGATGATGTTGCCGTTGCGGACGTCGCCATGGATGGGAACGGCGGCGCCCGGTGTCGGCTGATTGCGGATCATCCAGCGGAGCGTCAGCTCCAGAGCGGGGGAGCGTTGCAACAGATCAGCCAGCTCCGTCTCGGCCCATTCGATTGCAGCCTCGACCGTGTTGCCGGTCGGGCGTTCGACGTCGTCGGGGACCTCGTCGACCGGCATGTCGTGCATGCGAGCCATCGACTCGCCGATCTGATGGGCGAGGTTCGCGCCGAGGCCAGGATGAGCGCCGCAGAGTTCGATGACCTTCTTAGGGATCGTGGCACCGTTGATCTGACGGCTAATGAAGAACGGGCCGCCGAGGATCGACTCGTCTTCGCTGGCGGCGATGATTTCTGCAACGCGGACCGACGCGGCTGCGGCGTTGCGTAGCCACTGAGCTTCGCTCAACATGCTGCGTTCGAAGGCCTCGCCGGTGTTGGGCTGCTGGGTGACGCAGAACGACTCGACCGTGCCGTTGATCGTGGCGTCGAACAACACATTGATCCGGCGGGCGCCAGCAGTGACGGGAGCAAGATCCGCGACCGATACGTCGGCGTCAAGCTCGGCAGTCATATACGCGCTGAGGCGCTCGGCGGTCAGGGCCCCGGTCATGCCACGACTGCGTTCTCTGTCACAGCATCGTGTGCGTCATAGCCGGGCTTGTTGATCGCCAGTTTGGCTTGGACAAGCCCTTTGACTTGCGCAAAGACCACGGCGGCTTCGTCGTCATCGAGTTCGAGCAGCGACTCGGGAACCGTTGCGTTGCCGACCCGCTCGGCCAGCAGCTCGCGTTCAAGGATGCGACACAGGTTCGCTGCGACCCGCACCTGGTGTTGCGCATGGGGAGCCGTGGCGGGAAGCACGGTTGTCGTCAGCGTCTCGGCGATGATCTCGAGCAGTTCCGGCGCCGTCGGCCGGTCCGCCCGAAGGTCGACATGCTCCACAGCGTCGGGTGCCCCGTCCCGTGCGTCTCCCACGTCCATGATCGAACCTTAGGTGGCGGCGTTGATCTGGACCGCTAGCGGGGAATCTCGCTCCAGGGGAGTTCCTTGTCGACCCGAACATCGCCCGGCAGCCCCAGCACCCGCTCGCCGAGGATGTTGCGCATGATGTCGCTCGTGCCGCCCTCGATCGTGTTGGCCTGGCTCCGAAGGAAGGCGCCGCTGAGTTCTTGGCGGTACGAGTTGTTCTCGTCGTCTCGGGTCATCGGATAGCCCGCTTCGTGGAGCATGCCGTTTGCGCCCTCGAGCTCGATGGCCAGGTTGTAGATGCGCTGGTTCATCTCGGCCGACCACAGCTTGCCGACGGAGCCGGCAGGTCCAGCGGTACTCGTCTTCGCTTCGGCCTTGGCTCGCTGGTTCGTCCAGCGAAGAATCTCGGCTTCGGTCCACAACGAGACCACGCGATCTTGCAGCGCAGCCCGAGTCGACGGGTCGAGGTCGTCCTTGCGGAGCTTCCACGCTCGCATGAGGTCGCCGATCGGCCCCTGGCCGCGACCGCCATCGCCGCCACCGAGAGCGACACGCTCGTTCATGAGCGTGGTGATGGCAACGCGCCAGCCGTCGCCCTCGTCGCCCAGGCGCTGCGAGTCAGCGATGCGCACGTCGGTCAGGAAGATCTCGTTGAACTCGGCTTGGCCGGTGATCTGGTACAGCGGGCGGATCTCGACGCCTTCGGCCTCCATGTCCATGATGAAGTAGCTGAGGCCTTTGTGCTTGGGCACGTCGGGGTTGGTGCGGGTGAGGAGCATGCCGTAGCGGCTGTGATGGGCCAGGCTCGTCCAGACCTTCTGCCCGTTGACGATCCACTCGTCGCCGTCTCGAATGCCGCGGCTCGGAATGCCGGCGACGTCAGAGCCGTGCGTGGGCTCGCTGAACATCTGGCACCAGATGTGCTCGCCGGTGAACATCGGACGCAGGTGGTATGCGTGCATTTCTTCGGTGCCGAACTCGAGCACCGTCGGCATGCCCATGCCGATGCCGATCGGGTTGTTGCCGAGCGTGTGGTACGGAACCTTGGCCTCTCGGAACGCCTCGTTGATGATCGCTTGCTTGCCTCGGCTCAGCCCGAGTCCACCCTTGCCCTCGGGGAAGTGGACCAGCGCCAGGCCAGCGTCGAACTGGGCGCCGCGGAACTCGTGCATGGACAGCAAGTTGTGATCGTTCGCCTCGAGGAATGCGGCGGTGCGTTCAGCCAGCTCGGTATCGGTGATGCTCATCGTTGCTTCTTCCTAGAACCCCGCCGGTTCGCGTTGGGGATCGGCTCGTCTGGTGCCACACTGTACGACGTCATACGATCTGGGGGCACATCGAATACATGACAAATGCAGCCGCACATGCGCTCAACACGCCGCCCTGGCAGCGCGTCGAGACGACCATGATGACCGCGGCGCGCGATATCCGGCTGGCCTACGACACCTGCTTCGAGCCGCTGGACCTGACCCTCTCGCAAGCATCGGCAATTGGTTATCTGCACGAGAACGGGCCGATGACCCAAACCCAGCTCGCCGCGGCGCTCGTGCTCGGCAAGGCCGCCACCGGCTCGCTGGTCGATCAGCTCGAAGCCCGCAACCTGCTGCAACGGGTGCCCAACCCCGACGACCGCCGTGTCTGGCTGGTTGAGAACACGGCCGCCGGCGCCGAAATGGCCGTCCGCATTGTCGACGTCGACCGCCAGCTCCGTGAACGACTGCGCGTCGGCATCACGTCGGCCGAACGTCGCCAACTCGCCGACCTGCTCCTGCGCATGTCCGCGAACGCCCAAGAAGCCCGCCTCGAGGAAATCGACGGAACCCCCGTCGAGCCTTCCCGCTGAACCCAATCCATGAACGAACCAACCACAAGTCACCTGACACAGGAGAACCCCCAACCATGAGAGAAGCCGTCATCGTCGATGCCGTGCGCACGCCTGCGGGCAAGCGCAATGGCATGCTCCAGGATTGGCACCCAGCAGACCTGCTGGCCCACGTCCTCAAGGCCGTCGCCGAACGCAACAGCCTCGACCCTGCTGAGGTCGAAGACGTCATCACCGGCTGCGTTATGCAGGTCGGCGAACAGGCGCTGAACATCGGCCGCAACGCGGTACTCGCCGCCGGTTGGCCCGAGTCGGTTCCTGCAACCACCGTCGACCGCCAGTGCGGTTCGAGCCAGCAGGCCATCCACTTCGCCGCTCAGGGCGTCATGGCTGGCGCCTACGACGTCGTCGTCGCCGCTGGTGTCGAGGTCATGACCCGCACGCCAATGGGCGCAAGCGTTGTCCCGAACATGGGCTTCGCCTTCCCCGACTCGATGCAGGGTCGCTACGAAGAGACCGGCCTGCCGCCCCAGGGCGTTGGCGCCGAAATGATCGCCGATGAATACGGCATCACCCGCCGCGACCTCGACGAGTTCGGTGCTGAGTCACAGCGCCGCGCCGCCCAGGCCACCGCCGAGGGTCGCTTCGAGAACGAGATCATCCCCGTCCCCGTTCAGGTCAATGGCGAAACCGTCATGATGACCAAGGACGAAGGCATCCGCGAAGGCACCACCGCCGACTCGCTCGCCGGTCTCAAGACCCCATTCAAGGAAGACGGCAAGGTCACCGCCGGTAACGCCAGCCAGATCAGCGACGGCGCAGCCGCAGTGCTCATCATGAGCCGGGAAAAGGCCGAAGAGCTGGGCCTTAAGCCACGCGCCGTGTTCCGCCACTTCGCACTCGCCGGCACCGACCCCGTCACCATGCTCAAGGGCCCCATCCCGGTCACCGAGAAGATCATGGACAAGTCGGGCATGTCGATCGACGACATCGACCTGTTCGAAATCAACGAAGCCTTCGCTTCGGTCGTGCTGGCCTGGCAGAAGGAAACCGGCGCGGACCTCGACAAGGTCAACGTCAACGGCGGCGCCATTGCGCTCGGCCACCCGCTTGGCTGCTCCGGCGCCAAGCTCATGACCACCCTCGTCAACGAACTCGAGCGCACTGGTGGCACGTTCGGCTACCAGGCCATGTGCGAGGGCGGCGGACTCGCGAACGGAACCATCATCGAAAGGGTTGAAGCCTGATGTATCGCATCGATCTCCAAGACAAGTCAGCCGTCGTCACCGGCGGCGCCAGCGGCATCGGCGAGGCTTCGGCCCGCCAGCTCGCCGCACTCGGCGCCAAGGTTGTCGTCGCTGACCTCAACGAAGAACTCGGCCAGCAGGTCGCCACCGACATTGGCGGCATGTTCGTCAAGTGCGACGTCACTTCTGAAGAAGACGGCGCCGCCGCAGTCATGGCCGCCAACGAGATGGGCCCCATGCGCGCGCTTGTCAACTCGGCCGGCATCGGCATGGCCGGTCGCACCATCGACCGCGAGAACAACCCGATGGATCTCGGCATCTTCAAGCGTGTCGTTGAGATCAACCTCATCGGCTCGTTCAACATGTTGCGCCTGTGCGCCTCGGCGATGGCCAAGACTGATCCTGACGAAGACGGCCAGAAGGGCGCCATCGTCAACATGGCGTCCGTCGCCGCATTCGACGGCCAGATCGGCCAGAACAGCTACTCAGCATCGAAGGGCGGCGTGGTCGGCATGACCCTGCCGATCGCTCGTGACCTGGCCGCTGCTGGCATCCGTGTGAACACGATCGCTCCCGGCCTCATCGACACGCCGATCTACGGCACCGGTGAGCAGAGCGACCAGTTCAAGGCCCACCTGGGCAAGAGCGTGCTGTTCCCGCCACGTCTCGGTTCCGGCGACGAGCTGGCATCGATGGTCGTCGAGCTCATCACGAACCCATACATGAATGGCGAAACCATCCGCGTGGATGGCGGCATTCGGATGCCACCTAAGTAGTGGGTGGCGAAGTAGTGGGTGGCGAAGTAATGAGCGACGAAGCAGCAGAAGCTGCAGTTCTGACCGAAGCTCGCGGCCGGGTGCTCTTGATCACGCTGAATCGCCCCGATGCGATGAACGCGATCAACGGTGCGCTGTCCACGGGCCTGGTCGAGGCGATTCAGGAACTCGACTCCAACGACGCCTACACCTGTGGTGTGCTGACCGGCAACGGTCGCGGCTTCTGTGCCGGCATGGATCTCAAGGCCTTCGCGGCTGGCGAGAACATCGGCCCAATGATGACCTTCATTCGTGAGGGTTGCGAGAAGCCGTTGATCGGCGCCGTCGAGGGCTTCGCGCTCGCCGGCGGTCTCGAGCTGGCGCTCACCTGTGACCTGCTGGTCGCAGCCGAGGGCGCCAAGCTCGGCATCCGCGAGGTCAAGGTCGGCTTGTTCGCAGCTGGCGGTGGCTTGCAGCGGCTGCCGAGCCGCGTCGGTTTCGGTCGGGCGATGGAGATGGCCATCACTGGCGATCCGATCTTGGCCGAAGAGGCCAAAGAGGTCGGCATGGTCGCCCGTGTCGCTCCCAAGGGCGAGGCAGTCGATGTCGCGCTGTCGCTGGCTGAGTCCGTAGCGGAGAACGCCCCATTGGCAGTCAAGGCCTCCAAGCAGCTCATCTGGACGGCACTCGACACCAACGAAGAGGGCTTCTACGAAGTCCAGAACGGGCTCATGGGCTCGGTGTTCGGTTCGAACGATGCCAAGGAAGGCCCCAAGGCGTTCGCTGAAAAGCGTGCTCCGGAGTGGACCGGCACCTGAACCAATCGAGATGTTCTATCCAATGGGGTCAGACCCCTTGAGGTAGATGATCTCAAAACGCACGTGGTGGATGGCCGGCCTTCGGGTCGGCCATCGCCGCGTCTCGACGCGAACTGGCGCATCTCGGTGCTGGCGGGCGTGGCGCTGCTGAATCGACACCGGTCCACGGCGGTACTCTTGCCCCAGCTATGAGCACCTCCTTGGAACTCTTGCGCGATGGCGCAGACACTGTCCCCGAAGGCGTTGCAACCGCCGTTTCGGTCGGTGCCTATGACGGCATCCACCTTGGTCACCGCAAAGTGCTGACCACGCTGTGCGGCCTCGCTGCCGAGCGAGGTCTCGACCCAGCGGTCGTCACCTTCGACCAGCACCCGGCCGCCGTGGTGCGCCCCGAGAACGCCCCGCTGTTGCTCACCGATCACGACCAGCGGGTCGAGCTGTTCGATGACATCGGCCTGCGGTGGATGTACCTGCTGCACTTCAACGAGGAGCGCGCCGCGACGACGAGCCGCGAGTTCGTCGAGCAGGTGCTTGTCGGCGACCTGAACGCCAAGCTCATCGTGGTCGGCACGAACTTCCACTTCGGCAAGGGCCGCAGCGGTTCGGTCGAGTCACTGGCCGAGATGGGCCAAGAACTCGGCTTCGAAGTCATTGGACTGGACCTGTTCAGCGAGGCCGACGCAGTCGAGCCGGTCTCGTCAACCGCAATCCGACGTGCGCTTGCTGGTGGCGACATCGCTGCCGTCACGGCCATGCTCGGTCGTCGCTACCAAGTGCGTGGCGATGTCATCCAGGGTGACCAGCGCGGTCGCACGATCGGATTCCCGACCGCGAACATCGCATTCGAAGATGGCCGCGCCTGGCCCGCCAAAGGGGTCTACGCCGCCTGGGCTGAGCTGGCCGACGGTCGTCGAGTTGAGGCGGCCGTCAACATCGGCATGCGGCCGACGTTCCACCAGCACGCGGAACAGCCGCTGCTCGAAGCCCACCTGATCGACTTCGATGGCGACCTTTACGGTCAACAGCTCACCGTCGAGTTCGAGGCATTTCTCCGCTCGGAACGCCGCTTCTCGGGCATCGACGAGATTTCTGAACAGCTGAAGAAGGACGTCGAAGCTGCCCGGCTCGCGCTCGCTGCTTCTTCCGCCGACGCCTAACGACAAGAGCCGAAAGCCTGGACCCATGGAGAGGACCGAGATGTTCACTGGAATCGTCGAAGAACTTGGATCGATCGCTTCGATCGAGGGGCATCGCGTACGAATCAACGCGACCAAGGTGCTCGAGGACGTCCAGATGGGCGACTCGACTGCGGTCAACGGTTGCTGCCTCACGGTCGTTGCGTGGGGTGATGACTGGTGGGAAGCCGATGTCTCCGACGAGACCTTCGCCCGCACGAACCTCGGCGACCTCTCACCTGGCGACACGGTCAACCTTGAACGGCCGGTGCGCCTCATGGACCGCCTCGGCGGCCATGTCGTGCAGGGCCACGTCGACGCGGTCGGCACCATCGTTGAACCGGTGCCCGACCTGCGCATTCAGATGCCGGCGGATCTGACTCGCTATGTCGTTGAGAAGGGTTCGATCACCGTGGACGGGATCAGCCTGACCGTGGTCGAGGCGCTCGACGACGGCTTCACCTGCGCGATCATTCCGCACACCTCCGACGTCACCACGCTCGGAACCAAGGGTGCGGGAGCCACCGTCAACCTCGAGGTGGACATGATGGCCAAGTACGCTGAGAAGCTGCTCGCTGGCCATCTGCCTGCGTAGGTCACATCCCATCACCCGAACGAGTCGCAATGGCTGTCTTTGAAGAGACCCGGTACGACGAGCGTCAGCTCCGACGCAACCGCGTCATCGTCGGACTGCTGGTGCTCGGCGGCGTCGGCGCGTGCATCGCAGGCGGTGCCATGACGTCATGGCCATGGACGAACGCGATCGCCACATCGGTGGTCGTGTTGGTGTTCGGCGCCTGCTTCTGGTGGGCGTTTGCGAGCGCAAAGGCGGGTTCGGTCAAGCTGACCGAGTTGGCACGATCCCGGATGAAGCAAACCTTCTGGCCGAACTAACACCGTCGTTCTCGCGGCTGCCGTGACGGATCGACATCGTTGCGGGTAGGAGAACAGACGACCTGTCGGCGACAATGGGCAGATGACCGACATCAGGCTCGACTCCATCGAGGACGCGATCGCCGCCATCGGGCGCGGTGACATCGTGATTGTCGTCGACGACGAACACCGCGAGAACGAAGGCGACCTCATCATGGCCGCCGAACATGCGACGCCTGAGAAGATCGCGTTCTTCGCCAAGGAAGCCTCGGGATTGATCTGTCTCTCGATGACGCCGGAGCGTCTTGACGAGCTCGACCTTCCTCAGATGGTGCAGCGCAACGACGAAGCGATGCGTACGGCCTTCACCGTGAGCATCGACTATCGCCACGGCACCACGACCGGCATGTCCGCGTCTGACCGCGCCGCAACGATCACCAAGGCTGTCGACGACTCAGTTCTGCCGTCGGACTTCACCCGACCCGGCCACATCTTCCCGCTGCGTGCCCGCCCCGGCGGCGTGCTGAAGCGTGCCGGCCACACCGAGGCCGCCGTTGACCTTGCCACCATGGCGGGCTGCAAGCCGGCTGGCGTCTTGGTCGAGGTCGTCAACGAAGACGGCACGATGGCTCGACTGCCACGGCTGCGAGAGTTCGCCGACGAGCACGG
>CAZEMU010000004.1:0-21454 GCA_964513315.1 uncultured Acidimicrobiaceae bacterium
CGCTTCAATGTTCAAAGGGGGAACATTGGCGCTGACGATGCCTAAGTACGACCCAAGCGACCATGACTGGCGCTTGCGGGCGAGTTGCAAAGACACCGATCCGTCACTGTTCTTTCCCGTTGGGACCACCGGCCTCGCTCTTGATCAGATCGAAGCAGCCAAGCAAGTGTGCACGACGTGCCCTTGCCAGGAGAGCTGCTTGCAGTTCGCGCTCGATACCAATCAAGACGCAGGCGTTTGGGGTGGACTCGGCGAGGAAGAACGTCGCGTGATTCGTCGTCAACGAGCGGCTGCTCGACGAGCCGCACGCCAGGCTGCCCAGGCAGGCCTGTAGTCAATAGCTATCTCCACCGGTTTCGGCCGGGTGAGCAGAACAACGACCCGTGTTCGCACACGGGTCGTTCTGCGTTTTCAAGCGAGCTGCACTGCGAAAGGACGCAGGCCCTCGCCAACTCGCAGGTTCTGGGCTGGCTCAGCTAAAGCCGATGCGCTGGTCTTCGCCACCGACGCCGATTTCGACGTAGGCCACGCGCTCGCCCGGGAACGCGATCTGGCGGCCCTTGCGGTCAGTCAGCCAGACCAGGCTCGAGGCGCTCACGGCCGCCTCGATGCTGGCCTTGAGGTCGTCGACCGACGTGTCGTCGACCATGTCGACGACGACCTCGCGGGGTGCATTGACGATTCCGATGCGGATTTCCATGATGTGCTCCTGCGTTCGAGTCAGATGATCTTGAGATCGGGATGGAAGCGGCGCTTGGGCGCCAGCTCGACGGCGATGGTTTCGGCCATCTGCGCAAAGATCGCTCCGGCCTCGCTGGTGGGATCGGTGGCGACAAGCGGCTGACCATTGTCGGCTCCCGCTCGCAGCTCGGGGGTGAGCGGCACTTGGCCGATGAGTGGCACGCCGACCTTTTCGGCGAGCTCGGCGCCGCCGCCGGCACCGAACAGTTCGTAGCGCTTACCGTCGTCGCCGGTGAACCACGCCATGTTCTCAATGACGCCGCGTACTTCGAGATGAACCTTTTCGGCCATGGTCGCGGCGCGCTGGGCGACCTTTTGTGCCACGGGCTGCGGCGTCGTCACGACGTAGACCTCGGACTTAGGCAAGAAGCCCGCCATCGAGATCGAGATGTCGCCCGTGCCCGGAGGAAGATCGATCAGCAGGTAGTCGGGCTCATCCCAGTACACGTCGGTCAGGAACTGCTCGAGCGCCTTGTGCAGCATTGGGCCACGCCAGATGACGGCCTGGTCTTCTTCGGCGAAGAAGCCCATCGAGATGCAACGCACGCCGTGCTGCTCTGGTGGGATCAGCATCGAGTCGATCACAACAGGTGGGCGATCGATGCCGAGCATGCGTGGGATCGAGAAGCCCCAGACGTCGGCGTCGATGACGGCGACGCTGTTGTTGCCTTCGCCGTTGGCCTTGGGGCGATTGGCGAGGGCGACGGCCAGGTTGGTCGTAACCGAGGACTTGCCGACGCCGCCCTTGCCCGAGGCGATAAGCAGAACTCGAGTCTTCGAGGACGGGTCTGCAAACGGGATCGCACGGCCTTCGGCGTGGCCATGGGATTGCTGCGAACCAGCAGTTGCCGACGGGTCGCCGTGCACGATCTCTCGGACCTTGGCCCGCTCTTCGTCGGTCATGACGGTGAACTCGGGCGCTGCCGAGCTCACGCCGTCGAGTCCTTCGACCGCTTCGCGAACCGTGCGGTCGATTTCGGCTCGCAGCGGGCAGCCGGCGATCGTCAGTGCGATCACGACGAGCACATCGCCGTCGGTGATCGTGATGTCGCGAACCATGCCGAGATCGACGATGCTGCGGTGGAGTTCGGGATCCTGCACAGGGCGCAGGGCATCGATGACCTGCGCTTCGGTGACAGCCATTGGTACCTCGTAGGGCGACTCGGGGGGCCGTGCTGCAATGCGGCACGTGGGGTTGAGACTATCGAGGACGCTTCGATGTTGGGGTACCCAACAGACCGTGGCTACCGTCACCCGCGATGCTCTGCCAGTCGCCTCGCTGATGACGCTGTTCCTCATTCGCCACGCCACTGCTGGTGTGCGGGATCATGCGAACCCCAACGACGATCAGCGTCCGCTCGATCCCTTCGGCTTAGGCCAGGCGACAGCGATCGCAGACCTGCTGGCAGACGAGCCAATCGAGGCTGTGCTGTCGAGTGGAGCGCTTCGTTGCCATCAGACCGTCGCTCCGCTCGCGGCGCGACTTGGCCTCGAGGTCGAACACGCCACGCAGTTGTTCGAAGGGCAGTCTCGGAGCAGCTCGATCGAGTTCGTGCGTTCGTTCACCGGGCGCACGGTCGTGCTGTGCAGTCATGGCGATGTGATTCCCGACGTTCTGCGCAATCTCGAGGTCGGCGGCAGTCGGCTCGAAGGCCGCGGCTGTGCCAAGGGGTCCATCTGGCGGCTGGACAACTCGACGGACCGCATCGAGACCGCCGACTACCTCGGTTCGATCGACCCACCGAGCTAGCGCTTGCGAGCGTGCGAGCAAAGGCGTACTTCTAGACTGCGGTATGGCAGCGACAACTCCTGGTCTCGACGAACTGCGCACCGCTCCAAAGGTGTTGCTTCACGATCACCTCGATGGCGGGCTCCGCCCGGCGACCGTGGTCGAGTTGGCACAGGCGTCCGGGTACGAATTGCCGACCTATGACGCCGATGAGTTGGCGACCTGGATGGTTCGAGGTGCGAGCCGTCTCGATCTGACCCTGTACCTCGAGACGTTCGCGCACACCGTCGGCGTCATGCAGTCTCGCGACGCGTTGTACCGAGTCGCCGCAGAATGCGCCGAGGATCTCGCCGCCGACGGGATCGTGTACGCCGAGGTCCGCTTCGCACCCGAGCTCCATGTCGAAGAGGGTCTGTCGCTCGACGAAGTGGTCGAGGCCACCGTGGCCGGCTTCAACGACGGCAGCGCGAGCCGAGGCATTCGCATCGGCACGCTCGTGACGGCCATGCGCCATGCCGCCCGGTCGCTCGAGATCGCCGAGCTTGCTGTCCGCCATCGAGACAACGGAGTCGTCGGCTTCGATATCGCCGGCGCCGAAGCGGGCAACCCGCCGACCCGCCACCTCGATGCGTTCCAATACATCCAGCGAGAGAACTTCCACTTCACGATCCATGCCGGCGAGGCCTACGGACCGCCGTCGATCTGGGAAGCGATCCAGTACTGCGGTGCCGAACGGCTCGGCCACGGCGTGCGCATCATTGACGACATCACGGTCAACGACGACGGCACCTATGAACTCGGACGTCTGGCGTCGTATGTGCGCGACCGTCGCATTCCGCTCGAGGTCTGCCCGACCTCGAACGTGCACACCGGCGCCGCGACTTCGATCGCCGAGCATCCGATCGGACACCTGACGGACCTGACGTTCCGCGTCACCATGAACACCGACAATCGGCTCATGAGTGCCACGACGTTGTCCGACGAGTTCGCAGCGACGACCGCTGCGTTTGGGTGGGGCTGGAAGCAGGTCCGGTGGATGACCACCAATGCGATGAAGAGTGCCTTCATCCCGTTCGACGAGCGTCTCGAACTGATCGAGAAGACGATCAAGCCCTGGTACGCCGAACGACATGGCGTCTAGCCAGACGCTGAGTTACCCGAGGCGAAGGCTGAGGTCGTCGTAGAGCGCCAGCAATGCCTCGGGCAAGAGGTCTCGGTCGATCATGACCAAATCGCTGCGGGCGCCGTCGAGATCATCGAAGTCGGCCCGTGCCCGCGCTCGGACGAGACGGATCTGCGGGTCATCGGGCAGCAGTTCGACTGCGGCATCGAGCCGTTCAAGGCCGAGTCGACCTGTCTCTTCGGAAACGGCGATGATCCCGGGTTGGGTCTGCAGGTTGCCGGTCGCGACGAGTGCCTGGATGTTTTCGGGATCTTCGACCAGGACTGCGTCGAACACGCGCAGCGCCAGAGTCGTGTCGCCGACCTCGAGCAGGATCGCCCCACCCGCGACGACATCGTCGAGCGGCGCCTTAATCGCCGTCAGGTCGATGTCGCTTCCGTCGCCGAACTGCTGTGCGAGTTGCCCCGCAGCGATCGAAGCGCGCAGATTCGACCCGGCGACGATGCCAAGAATCTCGGCGGGCGGATCGAGCGTGTCGAAGATCGCGAGGTCATCGGCCGCGTCGACGAATCGCTGTTCGTCGTCGAGGACGATGGCTCGGAACACGCGAGCGTCGGGGTAATCGGGGGCGACGGCCACCGCTTCGTTGAGGTCGTCGAGACCATTGCCTTCGCCAAGCCGGTTCGTCAACCATCCGCGATACGTCAACGCCTCGGCATTGGCCGGCGAGAGGTCGAGCACTTCGCCGTAGACGTCGATCGCTTCTTCCCAGCGGCCTTCGCGAGTCAGCACGTCGGCCTCGCTCAGCAGTCCGGTTGAGGACTGGCGGATGTCGCCGGACAGCGAATCGTTGGGGCTACGGAAGCCTGAGGCCCGTCCGAGCAAAACTCCCGCGAGCACCGCAACGATCAGCACACCCGCGATCGTGAGGATGCGTTGGTTGCGGTTGAGCTTGGTGTCGATCGCTGCGTACGCAGCCCGGTTCTCGTCGAGCGCACGAGTGACCTCGGCCAGGCGACGGGTGTAGTCGTCGCTCAGTTGCGCATGGTCGTGTGCATCGAGATCGGCGGCGTCGCGTTCGGCATCGAGGTCGTCGAGCGAGCGCAGCAGGAACGTTTGCTCTCGCTCCAGCTCGGCGACGGCATCGGGGTCGAGCGCGCTCACGATTGTTCTCGCTCAGCCCTCAGTTGGGCGACGAGGGCACGGTCTTCGTCGGTCGCTTCGGCGATCTCGGCGGCTTCAGCCCGCCAGCGTTGGAACGCCAGCGAGACGGCAGCGAGCGCCAGTCCGGCGGCAACGACCGGCACGATCCACACCAGGCCGGTGAAGCCCGTTGCATCGGGCGTGAGCACAACTGAACGCCCAAATCGTTCGATGTACACCTGGCGGATCTCGTCATCGGATTCGCCCGCAGCGACTCGTGTGCGGATGTCGGCGCGGATTTCACGGGCGATCGTGACGTTGGACTCGGCAACGGACTGGCCTCGGCACTGCGGACAACGGATCGTCGCAGCGAGCTCCGAGACTCGTTCGCCGTCGGACTGCGGGCCTTGGTCGCCGGTTGCTGCGATCACCAAGACGGCAACGGCGACGATCGCCATCAGGACCCAGGACAGCCAGCGCCACTGCGCGCCGAACGAGCCCTGTTCTCGAGCAGCAGCCATCTCAGCCTTCTCCCGATGCGAGCGCAATCACACGGTCAAGCTCATCGGCGGTGACGCCGCTCGCGCCGACCCACTTCTGCACCACTCGGCCGCTGGGGGCGACCAGCAGCGTCTCAGGCACGGCAGTGACGCCGTAGTCGATGGCGATGCGACCAACGGCGTCTCGGTCGACCAGGGCGGGCCATTCGCCGCCGAGTTCGAGGAAGAACTCGCGAGCCGCCGCTTCGGTATCGCCGAACATGACTGCAACGAGCTGCACACCATCGTCTTGATGCCGCTCGGTGAACTCGACGAGTTCCGGATGCTCGACTCGACACCCCACGCACCACGACGCGAAGAAGTTCACGACGACCCAATCGCCCCGTTGAGAGTGCAGGTCATAGTCATCGCCGCTCAGCGTGGTGCCCGAAATGTTCGGTGCAACATTGCCAACGATCTCGAAGTTGACCGACGTGCCCACCTGGGTGTCGCTCGACGCCAACAGCACGATGAACAGCGTCAGCACGACGCCGACCACCACTGCCGCGATCAGCGCGCCTCGGTTCCTCATCAGATCCCTCGCATCCGCGTTGCGGCTAGGCCGACTCGGTGGCGCCGACCGCACTCGGCGGCTGATCTGTCGGTGCGTCGGATTTCGAAGAGCGGCCCGGAGCAGCCGACACGGGATCGATCGGGCGACGATGGATCCGGTGCGGGAACGCACTAAAGACCGTGCCGACGGCGATGAGAATGCCACCGATCCAGAGCCAGGCAATCAAGGGTTGCGTGGTCACTCGGATCACGACCGCATCGCCGTTGTCGTCGGGCAGCGCGATGAGCGCGATCTGGATGTCACGGGTGAAGCCGCCGAGCGTGTCGGGCGTGCCGATCGTCGTGCCGATCACGAACTGGTTGATCGCCGGGCGCAGTACCTGTCCGTCGACGGTGACGAGCGCCGCGGTGACCCGCTTCTCGGACCGGTCCTCGATCTCGATGCCGTCGTAGCGGAATGTGGAATCAGCGAACTCGATCGTCTCGCCCTGCTCGATCGTGAACTCGCTCTGGCGCAGATAGCTGTTGCTGGCCGCAAAGGCGACGGCAACGAGGATCACGCCGAGGTGGACGATCATGCCGCCGTTGGTGCGACCAACGAGCCCGCGCCAGCCGTTGCGGCGAGTTGCAAGCACGATCTGGCGGAGTGCGGCGCCACCGGCAAAGCCAGCGAGGCCAAAGGCGAGCAGCGCGGTGAAGCCGCGGCCGCCGAGGACGAGGGCGAGCACCATCGATCCGACGCCGATCCACGCTGGCCATTCGAGCCGGGTGCGCAGCAGTTCGCCGCTGGCTTTGCGCCACGGCAGCACCGGCGCAATAGCCATGAGGAACAGCATGACCATGCCCACCGGCATCGTCATCCGTTCGAAGTAGGGCACGCCGACGCTGATGCGTTCGTCGCGGAGCGCTTCGACGATCAGGGGGAACACCGTGCCGAGCAGGATCACGAAGGCGAAGATCGCGAACAGCACGTTGTTGGCGAGGAACGAACCTTCGCGGCTCAGTGGCGAGTCGATCCGACCAGGCGCACGCAGTCGATCACCTCGCCAACCAATAAGTCCGATCGACACGACCGAGACGAGCCCGAAGAACGCCAAGAACATCGGCCCGATCGAGCCCTCGCTGAACGCGTGGACCGATTCGAGGACGCCCGAGCGGGTGATGAAGGTGCCGAGGATCGTCAGTGAGAACGTGGCGCACAGCAGCGACAGGTTCCACACGCGCAGCATGCCGCGGCGCTCTTGAATCATGACCGAGTGCAGATAGGCCGTGCCCGTGAGCCACGGCAAGAAGCTGACGTTCTCGACCGGATCCCATCCCCAATAGCCGCCCCAACCGAGCACGTCGTAGCTCCACCATGCGCCGAGCACGATGCCGAGGCTCAGGAAGCCCCAGGCGAACAAGGTCCAGCGGCGCGTTTCAATGAGCCAGCCTTCGCCGACGCGTCCGGTGATGAGCGCTGCGAGTGCGAACGCGAACGGAACAGTGAAGCCGACGTACCCGAGGTAGAGCATCGGCGGATGCACGGCCATCAGCGGGTTGTTCTGCAGGAGCGGGTTCGGGCCCGGACCGTCGACGAATCCCTCGGGGATGATGACGCGGGTGAACGGGTCGCCAGGACCGATCATCAGACCGAAGAAGAAGACGCAGACCGCGAGCATCACGACGATGGCCCACGCGACCAGCGGGTCGGCCAGGCGAGTGCGGAACTTGGTGAGCACGACGCCGAGGTAGCCGGCGAGCACGAGGCCCCAGAGCACGAGCGTGCCTTCGAGCGCAGCCCAGGCGGTGGCGAAGTTGTAGAGCGGCGGGGTGCGGTGGCTGCCGTTCTCGAACACGAACCGCATGCTGAAGTCGCGGGTGATCAGCGCACGTTCGAGGGCGACGAAGCTGAGCACGGCACCAAAGACGACGAGCCAGGCGACCTTGGCACCAGTGCGCAGCAAGCGCTCGTCGCCAGAGCGTTGGGCCACGATGATCGTGATCGCGCCAACGATCGAGGCGGTGAGGGCGATGACAACGCCAGCGTCTCCGAGCGCAACATTCATGGGCGCCCCCGCATGGGCCAATCAGCGGTCACGAGACAGGTGCTCACGGTGAGGTCGTTTGTCCTCCGGTTTCGGCTTCGTTGAGCCGTGCACGGTTGTCGTTGCGATATTCGTTGTCGTGTTTGACGACCATGTCGTTGCTGGCGAAGTGCCAGCCGTCGTTGGCGCCGCCCTCGATGGCGTCGACGCCATCGGGTAGTCCAGCACTCCAGGTGCCTTCGAGGACGACGGGCACGCCGGGCTGGAACAGCTCGGCCGGCGATCCGGTGTGGACGACGTCGACGATGGCGCCTTCGAACTGGATCGGGAACACGACGCCGACGTCGGTGCGTCCGTTGCGGGTGACCTCGGTTTCGACTGGCTCACCGAACGGTGTGCCTTGGACGCGGAACCGTTGGTCGACGAGTTCGGTGCGTCGTTCGATCGCTTCGTCGGCGTTGTAGAAGAAGAGTGCGGCGTCACCGAGCGTGCGGACGAGCAAGAAGCCGATTCCTGCGACGACGGCAACGAGCAGCAGCGTGGGCAGCAGCTTGCGGCGAGGACGCTCGAGCGACGGTTCGAGGTCCCGTGGTGTCAGATCGAGGTCGCTCATCGGTTCGGCCCTCCGGCGTCGACGCGGTCAGGAGTAGTCATCCAACGCTGACGGTCGGCCGGCACGCGAGCGCTGAGCTCACGGCCGCGGCGGGCCAACGAAAAGGCGTAAACCGCCATAGCGCCAAGGACGATGCCCCAGCCTGCAATCAGGTAACCAAGGTGCGTCATGTCGAGCCTCCTTCGGTCGGATCATTGACGCCAGGGTGAGCGACGGCGTCGTCGATGTCTGCTTCCATCTGCGCTCGGCGTTCGGCCATGGCGGCCTGGAGACCAACGGTGTCGGCCTGCAGTTCGAGCCAGCCGATGCGGAAGCGGTGCATCAGCATCCAGGCGAAGATCATGGCGAAGACCACGAAGCCCATCGCCAGGGTGAACAGTGTGAGGTCTTCGAGCTTGCCGTCGGAGAGGCTCGACTGCTGGTGCAGCGTGCGGCTGGCCCACCATTCAACGGAGCGGTTCACGATCGGCACGTTGATGACGCCGACCAGGGCGATGATCGCGCTGCGGCGGGCTCGGACGTCGGCCGAGGGCACGACCCGCCGGTAGGCGAGGTAGCCGACGTAGACGAGAAACAACATGAGCGAGGTCATGAGTCGAACATCGCCCCACTCCCACCAGGTGTTCCAGGTGGGGCGACCCCAGATGACGCCCGTGGCGAGCATGAGGCCGGTGAACAGCAAGCCAATCTCGGCGCCTGCGACGGCCACGATGTCCCACCACATGGACTTCTTCCAGAGCACCATGACGCTGGCGATGGCCGTGATCACGAAGCCGGTGTAGCCAGCGATCGCCGAAGGCACGTGGATGTAGATCATCCGCACGACGTCTTGTTGGACGAGGTCGGCTTCGGTCAACGCGAAGGCGAAGACCATCAGGACTGCGACGCCGATCAGGCAGGCCAGGCCGAGCAGCCGGGTCGTGCGAGAGCCCGTGCCGGAACCGGGTTCGACGACCTTGACGGGTTTCTCCGGTGGTGCGGTGGTGATGGCCATTAGGCGTCCTCGAGAACGACGGCGTATGCGACGCCGCCGACGATTGCGTACAGAAGTCCGAAACAGGCGAGCAGAGAGCACCAGGCCCACCCGTTTACTGCGGCAGTGCTCAGGCCGTCGTCGAACGCTCGGGTCGCAGCAACGAGCACCGGGGCGAGGATCGGCAGCAACAGCATCGGCAGGATCGTGTCGCGGACACCCATACCAACGGCCAGCACGCCGTAGAGGCTACCTGCGGTGGCGATCGCGACGGTCGCGGCAAGGGCGGCTGTGACAACGAGCACGGGATCTTCGAAACTCGACCGGTAGAGCACGACGACGCCGAGCAACATGACGGCTTCGATCGCGAGCAGTTGCGCGGCGACGGCGAGCGCTTTGCCCGCGAAGATCTTCCACCCGGCCGTGCCAGAGAGCCGCAGCGCCTCGAACGCAGACGAGGCAGTTTCGATCGAGACCGACCGTTGGATCGTCAGGATCGCGACAAACAGCACAGTCACCCAGAAAAGGCCCGGAGTGAACGATCTCAGCGTCCCGCGGTCGGCGTCGAGGGCGAGCCCAAACAGTACGAGAACGATCACCGCAAACGGCAGGACCTGGCTGGCGACGACCTTGGACCGCATTTCGATGCGCAGGTCTTTGCCTGCGACCGCCCAGACCTCACGCATTGGCGACCCCCGAGTTAAGGACTTCGCAGCGATGGACGACGCCACCGGCAACGGTCAACACATGGGTGGCCAACGGCCGCACTCGGTCGAGTTCGTGCGACGCGACGATCACGGTTGCCCCGGCTCGGATCGCGTCGCTGACCAGGTCGTCGACGATCGTGCGGCCGGCTTGGTCGAGCCCGGCATGAGGCTCGTCAAGCAGCCAGAGCCGGGGGCGCCGCACCGCCACCGCAGCGAGCGCGGCCCGGCGTCGCTGTCCCGTCGACAAGCTGCGAACCGACTGGTCGGCAACCGAGGTCATCCCGACTCGTTCAAGTGCGGCATCGACCGAGTCGGTTTCGTGACGGCCGAGCGCAGCCCAGAACGTCAGGTTCTCAAGAATGCTCAGGTCTTCGTACAGCATTGCGTCGGGCGAGAGCATGCCGACCGAGGCCCGCACTTGGCGACGCTGCGTCGCGATATCGAACCCGAGCACGCGGGCCGAACCGGAGTCGAGCGTGGCCAATCCCGCCAGCAGCCGAAGCAGCGTTGTCTTGCCCGCACCGTTTGGCCCCTGCACCAAGCTGACCGATCCGGTCGGCAGGGTGAGGTCGAGTTCGGCAAGCGCGGGGAAGCGATCGAGAAGCACAACGGCTCGATCCACTTCGACTGCGATGTCCATCAGGGGCTGTTCCGATCGGGGCCAGGTACGCCTCTGCGCGTG
Organism: uncultured Acidimicrobiaceae bacterium; assembly: GCA_964513315.1. Taxonomy (GTDB): domain Bacteria; phylum Actinomycetota; class Acidimicrobiia; order Acidimicrobiales; family UBA10347; genus UBA10347. The sequence goes on from CAZEMU010000004.1 coordinate 10,791, forward strand.
GCGCGCTCTCCGAGCGCCACGTACCCCTCCGATGCTAGGACTCAGGGCCCGGATTAGACCGCTCGAACGCGTCCGATTCGCCGCTTGTTTCGTTTGTGCGTCGAAAGTCCTGCCCGCGACCACCGAGCGACAAACGGCGTCCATACTTTCTGGCATGAGATTGGCACGGGTTCTTGGAGCGATTGGGCGCGCTCTGATCAGCGCAGGCGTCATCGTTCTGCTCTTCGTCGCATACCAGCTGTGGGGCACTGGCCTCCAGCATCAGGCTGCGCAGGGTTCGCTCGAAGACGACTTCCTTGAACTGCTCGATTCGAGTCTCGCCGACGAGGCGGAGCAGGTCGAGGCAACGTTCACCACCACGGAGACTGAGCCAGCCACGGCCGACGCTCCAGCGGCGACCGAAAGCACCGAAGGCGATGGCGATGCCGTCGATGCGACGCCAGAGACAGCCGAGGAAGCAGCCGCAGCACCAGCTGCGCCTGCTCCCGAAGACGTCGAGTACTCGCCCCAACTCCTTGAGGCGCTGTATCCCGAGCCGGGCGACAGCCTGGCCCGCATCGTGATCCCGGCGATCAACGTCGACCAGATCACGGTCGCTGGCGTTTCGGTCGAGGATCTCCGCAAGGGCCCCGGCCACTACAGCTCGACGCCGAACCCCGGTCAGGCTGGCAACTCGGCGATCGCCGGACACCGCACCACCTATGGCGCCCCGTTCCACCGCATCGATGAGCTCAACCCTGGCGACGAAATCATCGTGCAGACCATCCAGGGCACGTTCACGTATCTCGTGCGAGAGAACATCGCCCCCGACGGCTCGACCAAGGGCCACTTCATCGTCAGCCCCAGCGACACCTGGGTACTCGGCCAAGAGAGCGGCGAGAACCTGCTCACCCTGACCGCCTGCCACCCGAAGTACAGCGCCCGTCAGCGCATCATCGTGCAGGCCGAACTCGTCGGTGAACCCGCGCCCACGATCCCTCGTGGCGAAGACGTCGACTTTGCTCCCGTTGAGCTCGACGCCGGCGCCGAAGACGAAGCTCGCGGCACCGAGGTCGCCGACGCACCGGGCGAAGACATCGCACAGGTCATGAGCGACGAAGTCGCCGCCGACGACGATCCAAGCGTCGATGCCGAGGGCAACCCCATCGACGGCGATGACGAAACCGGCGACGAAGCTGCTGCCGACGCCACTGCCGCAGATGACGCAGCGAGCGATGGGGCGGCCGAGGTTGCCGAGAGCGCTGACGACGTCGACGCAATGGTCGACGAGTCCGAAGCCACCGGTGTGATCGACGAAAGCGAAGCCACCGGCTCCAGCGACGACGTTGAGCTGACCTCCGCGCAGACGCCATTCACCGATGACGACTTTGGTGAAGGCCTGAACGGCGACCCGACCAAGATCCGCCCTGCGGTGATGTGGGGTCTCGCCGGTGGTGCGATCTGGCTTGCCGCCTGGTTCATCGGCCAGCGTCTCAACCGCAAGTGGACGCTCTACTTGATCGGCCTCGTGCCCTTCGCCCCTGCTCTATGGTCATGCTTTGTCAATATCGACCAGGCGTTGCCGAGCTACTAGCCGGTTCCGCTGCTCCTGAGCGGCCCGAAAATCTGTGCCACCGAGATCACAACCATCGCTGACCTTCCGGACGCTGCTCGCCGCAGCTGCGGTGCTTGTCGCGTTCGCCTTGTTGGCGGGCGCGTGCTCTGGCTCAGACGATGTCAATAGCGAGGGCAACGATGCCGCCGGCTTTATCGAGGCGGTCACGCCGACCGCAAGTGTCTTCGATCCGAGTGATCCAGATCAGATTTCTGGGCTCTCGGTCAACCCGTCCGAACTCGAGGGCGGCGACTGCTTCAACGAGTACCTGTATCGAGACGGTTCCGACTTCCTGCAGCAGGTGACGAGCGTCGTGTCGTGCAACGGTCCACACGACCGCGAGGCGTACTTCCGTACCGAGCACCCCGGCGGCGAAAGCGCCAACTACCCGGTCGACGATGAGCTCAGCCGTTGGGCCGACGTCACCTGCCTCGAAGAATTCGAGGCCTTTGTCGGCCTCGACTACGTGCTCTCCGAGCTCGAGATCGGTGCCGTCGTGCCCACGTTCGAGAGCTGGACGAACGACGGCGACCGAGCCGTCATCTGTTACGTGTTCCCCGACGAGGGCGGCCGATTGCTCGACTCGGTGCGCAACAGCGGAATCTAAACCCGCCGTCGCCTGGATCGGCGTGCGCCAGATCGGCGAGTAGGTTGCCCCCATGGGTGACGAGCACGCCTTCCGCTTGACACAATTCAGTCACGGCGCCGGTTGAGGCTGCAAGCTTGCTCCGAGTGAGCTGGCGCAGGTTCTGCGCCGTTTGCCAACACCCGACGCTCCCGAACTCATGGTTGGGGCCAACACTGGCGACGATGCCGCCGTGTGGCGCCTCGACGACGAGCGGGCACTTGTTTCGACGGCTGACTTCATCACGCCCGTCGTTGACGATGCGCGCATCTGGGGCCGCATCGCCGCCGCGAACGCCGTCAGCGACGTCTATGCGATGGGCGGCCACCCACTGTTCGCGCTCAATCTCGTGGGCTGGAACAAGGACGAGCTGCCGACCGATTTGCTCGGCGAAGTCCTGCTTGGCGGCTCCGATATCGCTGCCGCGGGCGGCTTCGCTGTCGTCGGCGGACACACCATCGACGACCCCGAACCCAAGTACGGCATGGCGGTCACCGGGATGGTGCACCCCGACGAGATCATGACGAACGCCGGGCTCGTCGCCGGACAAGACCTGATCCTGACCAAGCCGCTCGGCATCGGCATCATCACCACCGGCATCAAGGCCGACATTGCTCCGTCCGAGGTCGCCGACGCCGCGTTTGCTTCGATGCAGCGGCTCAACGATGTGGGTGCACGGGTTGCCCGGGCAGCTGGGGCGACCGGCTGTACCGACGTCACGGGCTTCGGGCTACTCGGCCACCTTGGCCGCATGACCGTCGAGTCAGGTGTTCGGGCGATGGTCGAGTTCGAAGCGCTGCCGCTGATCGACGGCACGATCGAACTTGCCGAGGCGGGCATGGTGCCCGGCGGCACCCGACGGAACCTCGACGGCAACCGCGAGCTGATGGACCCTGGGTCGCACGACGAGATCGCGCAGTGGATCGTTGCCGATGCGCAGACCTCAGGTGGCCTGGTGTTCGGCGTCGATCCGGCGCACACCGACGCCGTCCTCGCCGAGCTGGGTGGGACCGATCACGCAGTTCGCAAGATCGGTTCGGTCGTCGCTGGCGATCCCGGCATCGATCTGCGCTGAGCGAGTAGCCGCATGGCGGGGCGTCCAGAACCTGAAATCGAGATCACGCCCGAGTTGGCCCGTGCGTTGCTGCGTGAGCAGGCGCCCGAGCTGGCCGAGTTGCCGCTCGCGATGCTTGGCATGGGTTGGGACAACACCAACTGGCGGCTCGGCGACGATCTCATCGTTCGCCTCCCCCACCGCAAGGTCGCCGAGCCCCTGATCCGCCATGAACAGCGCTGGCTCCCAGAGTTGGCGCCTCGGCTCGACCTGGCGATTCCGGTCCCGGTGGTTCACGGACAGCCGAGCGAGGGACACGGCTACCCCTGGGTGTGGTCGGTCGTCCCGTGGAATCCCGGCGACGAGGCTGCGAACGCGCCGCTGGTCGATCCGGCTACGACGGCGGAGAAGCTCGGCACGTTCTTCCGCCAGCTTCACACTGCTGCTCCAGCCGACGCTCCCCCGAATCCGTTCCGCGGCGGCCCGATCGCCGACCGGCGCGACGCAGTCATGGAACGCATCGAGGTCGTCGCCGATCGCATCGATGGCACAGCAGCACTCGTCGCGTTCGAGGAAGCCGCATCGACACCGACGACCAACGATCAGGTGTGGCTCCATGGCGATGTGCACACACGCAACATGGTCGTCGATGACGGCGACCTCACCGCGGTGATCGACTGGGGCGACATCTGCCGAGGCGACCGGGCCACCGACCTCGCCGGTGCGTTCATGTTGGTCCCCGATCACATCGACGTCGTACGGGCAACCGCGGGCGCCGATGATGATGCGTGGCGACGAGCGCGAGGGTGGGCGATCCACTTCGCTCTGATCTATCTCGCCGCGGGCGAAGCAGCCCCCGTGATGAACGGCATCGGCGACCGACTGCTTAGGACACTCGAGATCGGCGTGCGGTAACTTCGGGAGCATCGCCACTCAGGAGGAACCACCATGGCTGCAGAGATGATCGAGTTTCCCGTCAACGGCCACAGCGCCCGCGGCTACCTGGCCACGCCCGAGTCCGGCAGCGGCCCTGGCGTCATCGTGCTTCAGGAATGGTGGGGCCTCGTCCCGCAGATCAAGGCCGTGTGTGATCGTCTCGCCGAGGCTGGCTTCACCGCCCTCGCACCCGACCTGTACCACGGCGAGATGGCTGAACACACCGAGATGGACAAGGCCGGCGAGCTCATGACGAACCTGCCGCCGGACCGGGCCGCCAAGGACATGCTTGGCGCCATCGACGTGCTGCTTGCACACGACGCGTGCTCGAGCGACTCGGTCGGTGTGACCGGGTTCTGCATGGGCGGTCTGCTGACACTGCGCCTGTGCGCCCTCGGCGGTTCGAAGATCAGCGCTGCCGCACCCTTCTACGGTGCACCGCTCGGTGACGACTCGATCGACTGGTCGGGCGTCGAAGCCAAGATCGAAGGCCACTTCGCCGAGACCGATGACTTCTTCCCACCCGAAGCGTGCGAGGCACTCGCGCAGCAGCTCCGTGACCTCGGCAAGGACTGTGTCTTCCACGTGTACCCCGGCACCGGCCACGGCTTCACCAACGAAGAGAACCCGATGGGCGCCTGGAACCCCGAAGCCACCGAGACCGCCTGGGGTCGCGCCCTCGGCCTCCTCGGCACTGTCAGCTGACGCAACCGCTTCGACCACGATGAGCACACCTGCAACCGAACGTTTCAGCGCGGCTGCTGCCGAACTCGGCCTCGCCGTCGAGGTCGTTCGCTTTCCGGAAGACACCCGTACCGCCCAGCAAGCCGCCGATGCGCTCGGCTGTGGACTCGGCCAGATCGTCAAGTCATTGGTGTTCAAGGCCGACGAAGAACTCGTGATGGTCTTGACCTCGGGCTCCAACCGGGTTGACGAGAAACTCGCCGCGCCGCTGTTTGGCGTCACGAAGCTCGGTCGGGCCAACGCCGATGAATGCCGAGCTGCCACCGGCTTCGCGATTGGCGGCATTCCGCCGTGTGGCCATCCGTCGCAGCTCCGGGTCGCGATTGACGAGGACCTGCTTCAGTACGACCAGATTTGGGCGGCCGCGGGTGCGCCCGACGCAGTCTTCGAGCTCACGCCTGACGACTTGCAACGGGTCACCGGCGGCCAGGTCGCACCCGTGTCCGGGTAGCGTCAAGAGGCCCGAAACGGCTCAAAAGGGGGTCCGCATGAACGTCACCGACGCGGTCGTACAACGGAAGACAATCCGAGACTTCCTGCCCGACCCGATCACGAACGACGAGATCGCTGCACTGTTGACGACCGCATCTCGTGCCCCGTCAGGCGGCAACCTGCAGCCGTGGCAGATCTATGTCATCAACGGCGACTCGATGGCTGCGTTCCGCCAACATATGGCCGAGGCCGAACCAACGACCGAGCTCGAGTACGACATTTATCCCCCGTCACTGTGGGATCCGTATCGGACACGGCGCTTCACGGTCGGCGAGCAGATGTACGACACGATCGGCGTCACGCGAGACAACAAGGCCGGACGACTCGAACAGTTCTCGCGGAACATGGACTTCTTCGGCGCTCCCGCCGCGATCTTCTGCTTCGTCGACCGCAGGCTCGGCTCGCCCCAGTGGAGTGACCTCGGCATGTTCTTGCAGACCTTCATGCTGCTCGCCGAAGAAGCCGGCTGGCAGACCTGCCCACAAGAGGCTTGGTCGGTCGCCCACAATCAGGTGCGCAGCTTTACCGGCGCACCTGACGAACTCATGCTGTTCTGCGGCGTTGCTATCGGCAAGGCCAACCTCGACCATCCCATCAACTCGCTGGTGTCCGAACGGGCACCCCTCGACGAGTTCGCAACCTTCCTCTAGGAGCCCCCGTGAACCTCGACGATCTCCCTCTCGCCCTCACCTACGACGACGTCCTCTTGGTCCCGCAACGTTCGGGCATCCGCTCACGATCGCAGGTCTCGATCGCGTCACAGCTCACCAACACGATCTCGCTCGAGACGCCGGTCCTCGCTGCGAACATGGACACGGTGTGCGGCTGGGAGATGGCAGCGACGATGGCCGACATGGGCGGCGTCGGCATCATCCACCGGTTCCTGCCGATCGGTGACATGGGCGCCGAAGTCCGCAAGGCGTACGAGGCCAGCGAGGGCGGCACCATCGGCGCTGCGATCGGTACCGATCACGACATGATCACCCGCACCCGAGCTTGCGCCGAGGCTGGCGCATCGATCGTTGTGCTCGATATCGCGCACGGCCATGCCGAGCATGCGATCGAGGGCATCAAGCGGATCAAGGACGAATGCCCCGAGGTCCAGATCATCGCCGGCAATGTTGCGACCGCGCAGGGCGCCATCGATCTCGCCGAGGTCGGCGCTGACGCAATCAAGGTCGGCGTTGGTCCGGGTGGCGTCTGCACAACTCGGCTGGTTGCGGGTGTCGGCGTGCCTCAGCTGACCGCTGTTTCCGAAGCCGCGAACAGTGGTTGCGGCGTGCCGATCATCGCCGACGGCGGCATTCGGGCGTCCGGTGACATCGCCAAGGCGCTCGCCGTGGGTGCGCACAGCGTGATGATCGGCTCGATGTTCGCTGGCACCAAAGAAGCGCCGGGCGAGGTCGAGCAGACCGAGCGTGGCCTGTTCAAGCGGGTCCGAGGCATGGCGTCTCGCGAAGCCGCCGAGAAGCGAGCCGAACGCTCGGGCGAAGAACTCGACGACGAGTACTTCGAGCACCGCGCCGCCGAGGGCGTCGAGGGGCTCGTCCCCTACCGCGGTTCGGTGCGTTTGTTGGTCAACGAACTGATGGCCGGGCTCAAGAGCGCCATGTCGTATCAGAACGCCGCCAACCTGGCCGAGTTCCGAGAGAACGCCCGCATGGTGCGCATCACCGGCGCCGGCCTCAACGAGAACCACCCCCACGCAACCACCTAGCCCAATCAGGCGTCTACGCCGCCCTGCTCCTCACCGGCTCGATCGGCCTCGCAACGCTGAGCGACGAAGATGAACTCGGGATTCGATTCGGTCACCGGCGAGCGGTCCCAGTCGCCCCAGAGGTGCTCGATTGCAAAGCCGGCGTCGTGCAGGTTGCTCCGAAGCTCAACGAGCGATCGAAAGCGCAACGTCTCAGCCGCCCACAGGTGTCGCCCATCGGGAAGCACGGCGTGGACTTCGTGCGTCATCTGATACGAGTCCGGCGAGCCGACCTTGTCGACCACCTGCACCCACGACTCGAACGTGCCGCCCTCGGGATGCGCAAGCGTTTGGCGGCTGTTCACCTTGGTCCAGAGCCGCGCCCAGTCGACGGCTGGGTTGCGCGCTTCGAACGCCAGATGACCGCCCGGCCGCAAGAGCCGGTGGATCGCCTGGAGGGTGGACGTCCACTGCGCGTCGTCGACGAAGTACTGGGCGACGTGCCCCATCATGATCACGAGGTCGCACTCGCCCACCGGACCGTCGGCGGCCGTGCCTTCGATCCACGCAACCAGGTCGCCCCCGGGACGGTTCCGAGCAATGTCGAGCATCGGGCGGGCCGGATCGATCCCGATAGAACGACGGCCTTTCCGGGCAACATCGACGGAGAAAACCCCGGTCCCGCAACCAACATCGATGACCGTTGCGGCATCGAGCTCGGAAGCAATCTCCAGGTAGAAGTCGTGGTCTGAGCGGCCGGCACACTCGGTGTCGTACACCGCAGCGAGCTCGGGGATCTCGGGCCAGACCTGGTTCGTCACCGATCTACTGTCGCATCTGGGTCTCGTCTACTGCACCGATTTCGGTGCCTGCCAAGATGGGCGGCGTGTCGACGACGTTTCGCGTTCCTACTTCCCGCCAAGGCCAGACCGGGATGGGCCAGGGCGGCTACGGCTGCTTCCGCTTCCAAGAAGCGATCGGCGAACCGGTCACGATTGCGTTGCGAAGCCCGCTACCGCTCGACGCCGACCTGGTCGTATCGCAGCCCGACGAGGACCGCTGGACCCTCGTTGCCGCCGCCCGGCCCGAGACCGTGATCCTCGAAGCGACCCGGTGGGATGCTCACTTCGTAACGACCGAGCCGGTCAGCGTCGAACAGGCGGCGCACGCCCGGGCTGCGTTCCCGCTGAGCGATGACGAGCATCCGGCACCGCACTGCTGCTCCTGTGGCATTGGGCCCGACTCGCTCCAGGTGCATGCCGGACCGCTCGGGGATGGCCGCTGGGCCACCCCGTTCCGCATCCCCGAGCACCGGCTCGTCGACGGCGCGATCGACGAAAGCCTGATCTGGATGGCCATCGATTGCGCGTGCGGATGGTTTACCGGCCACAGCGGAGAGCGCCCCGGTAGCGGCGTGACCGTGCAGTTTGCGGTCGATGTGCTTGCCCCGGTGCAGCCCGACACCGACTACGCACTGGTTGCCTGGCACGGCGACTACGCCCCGGACTGGGAAGGCCGCAAGCGTGGTGCAGCTGCAATGCTCTTCGACGAGCACGGCAACGCAGTTGCGCAGTCCCGATCGTTCTGGGTGCGGCCGGGCTAGGTGTGGGTGTCAGACACTGCACCTCGGAGCGGGGTGACGCGGAAACTGCGACTGTCGACAGACACCACGGCGTCGTCGAGCTTCTGCTCGCCCGCCAGGTCGCTCATGCGATCAGAGCTCGACGCCGGTCTCGTCGTTAAAGCCTTGGATCATTTCGTCCCACTGACCGATGAGCGGACGCAGGTTGTTCCACCACGACTGATCGCGGCGGACTTCGAAGTCGGGGATGTCGATGCCTTGCTGCTCGACCCAGGTGAAGTAGCCCAGGTTGAAGACCCGGTTCCGTTCGGTCTCACCCATGTGCATTGCCTCGGTCGGCAACCCAAGCAGCTGGCTGTCGAGCGCGTCGTTCGCTTCGGCGGTATCGAACCCGGCCGGGTACAGGGTCGACATGATGCGTTCACGGTCGGAGTTGTAAAGATCGCTGCCGTCGGTTGCGACCGACATGATCACGTCGTCGGAGCCGAGGCCCCATTCCTTTGCGGCAGTGATCGCGGCGAGCGTGTTGCAGATCGACGAGTAGCCGAAGTCGACGAGGGCGTTGGCCAGTTCGGGGGCGACGCCACGGTCGGCAAGCACCTGCTTGCCTGCTGGCGTGTTGAACAGTACGTCGAGGCGGTTGGTCGAGTTGTCGCTGACGCCGACGACGAGATCGGTGTTGGTGACGTTGTGGATCAGCGGTATGTGCTTGTCGCCGATGCCCTGAATGTTGTGGTCACCGAAACCGTTGTGGAGCATGGTCGGGCACTCGAGCGCTTCGACGCCAACGATGCGAGCGCCGTGTTCGTCTTTGAGGTAGTCGCCGGCGCCGAGCGTGCCTGCCGAACCCGAGGCCGACACGAAGGCGGCGAGGTTTCCGGGACGATCCGCGGTCACGTGGTTGAAGACGGTTTCCATGGCCGGGCCGGTGACGGCGTAGTGGCCGAGGTGATTCGAGAACTCGCTGAACTGGTTCAGGATCACGTTGGCCGGGTCGAGCGACAGTTCGTTGCAGGCGTCGTAGATCTCTTTGACGTTCGACTCGGTGCCAAAGGTGCGGATGATGTCTTCGTCGGGGTTCGTCGTCCACCGCTCGAGCCATTCGAAACGCTCGCGGCTCATGCCCTCGGGCAGGATGGCCACGCCACGACAGCCCATGATCTTGGAGATGGCGATGCCGCCACGGGCGTAGTTGCCAGTCGACGGCCAGATCGCACGGTTGTTGATCGGGTCGAAGCGACCCGTGACGAGACGAGCGGCGAGACACGAGTACGCCGCCAGCACCTTGTGCGCCCGAATCATCGGGAACCGGTTGCCGAACGCCAACACGATGCGAGCGTCGACACCGGTCAGTTCCGACGGAAGCTCGATGTGGGTCGGCACGTCGACCAAGCCCGGGAAGTTCTCGCCGGGCGCATCGGCGTGCTCATTGAACCAGTGGACTCGGAACAGGTTGCGGGCATCAGGGGCGTCTTTTTCGACGCCAGCGAGCGACTCGGTAATCGAGGAAGGAATCGTCGACGGGTCCCGCAGCTGGGCGAAGGTCGGCAGGAGAATCTGGTTCTCTCGAAATCGGGTCACCGCATTCGCGTAGGCATCGCTTCCACCGTCAGCAAACCCGCCGAAGACGGCAAGGCCCGAAGTCGCTGCCGTCTCAGCTGCGTCGATCGTCATGTGTTCCGGCTCGCCCTCTCACCGCCCAGAAGACTGGGCTTCACAAAATTATAAATGCAGCTGGCGGCGGCAGCTGGGGTTGGCGAGAACCTCAGTGCTGCGGAACGAGAAAAAGCCGAACGGGCGCCCGAAGGCGCCCGTTCTCTCTCCGCGTGAGGATGGCGTTGACCTTCGCCATTCGGAGACTCACGTTTCGAGCGTTACTCCCCGCCCCTCGGGCCACTTACTCCCAAGGCCACTTACTCCCAAGGCCACTTACTCCCAAGG
>CAZEMU010000004.1:21554-29625 GCA_964513315.1 uncultured Acidimicrobiaceae bacterium
GGCCACTTACTCCCAAGGCCACTTACTCCCAAGGCCACTTACTCCCAAGGATTATCGTCGGCGGAGTTGTTCAGGTACGTCTCGCGGGTTGGCCGGTGGTAGGGATCGGTGAGCGGGAACCGCTTCACGAGATCCTTGGCCTGGGGCACCCACTCGTCACGCTCGATGCGTCCCGGGAACGCATCGATGGCGTCGGTCACCTTCTCAATGTCGGCCTTCTTGAAGGCCGACAGCTGTTCCCAGCAGGTGATGCCGAAGCTGTTGAGGATCGACTCCATCTTGGGACCGATGCCGTTGATGACCTTGAGGTCATCCTTGTGACCGGCGCCGGGAGTACCGAGCTTGGTCTGGCCCTTCGACCATTCAGAGACGATCGTGCGGCCTGACTTGTCCTTGCGGACCCGAGGGGCACGTTCGACCGGCTTGTGGCCGTTCTTGATGAATGCCTGAGCCTGTTCGACCCATTCGTCGCGGTGGATGCGTCCGGGGAACTCTTCGAGCGCTCCGTCGACGGTTGCGACCTCGCTTGCGTCGAGCGCTGCGAGCTGCTCCCAGCTCTGGATGCCAAAGCTGTTCAGCAGGTCTTCCATCTTGGGGCCGATGCCACTGATCTCTTTGAGATCGTCCTTGTGGTTCGCACCTGGGGTGCCGAGTTTGGTCGTGCCTTGCTTCCAGGCGCCAGCGTTGAGCGCTGCGAGCGATGACACGGGTTTGGCGGCCTCGGCTGCAGCGGCGGCCGCAGCCGCCTTGTCGGCGTCAGCCTTGGCCTTCGCCGCGGCCCGGTCGGCTTCAGCCTTGGCCGCAGCTGCGGCTCGGTCGGCGTCTGCCTTGGCTTTGGCCGCAGCTGACTCTTGTGCTGCGAGCTTCTGCTCGAGCTCTCGGATGCGACCTTGGCGAGCGTCGAGCTCACGCTGCATCCTGGCAACGTCGTCAGCGCTCGCCGTTGCGGCCGCTGCTTCTTGCTGCTGGGCAGCAAGCGCTGCCTTGGCGGCGTCGAGCTGAGCTTGCAGCGACTTGTGTTCGTCACCGCAGCTGTTGTGTTCGCCGCGGAGTGCGTTCAGGTCGGATTCGGCCGCAGCTTGGGCTCGGCGAGCCGCTTCGAGCTGGCTGCGCAGTTGCGCTGCCGCATCGAGGTCGGCCTGGAGCGCGGACCGTGATGCGTTGGCGGCATCGAGTTCGCCGCGCAGAGCAGCAGCAGCTTCGGCGTCACGTTGCAGCGCAGCTCGGGCAGCAGCGGCTGCGTCGAGCTCAGCCCGCAGGCTGGCTTCGGCAGTCTTCGCACCGTCGAGGTCGGCACGGAGACCGGCCTCGGCAGCCTTCGCCGCATCGAGTTCCGACTGCAGCGATGCTGCCTTGGCGGCTGCGGCATCGAGGTCGGCTCGGAGCGCTGCGGCCGCATCGACCTCTGATTGCAGCTCGGCCGAAGCGGCACGGGCCGCATCGAGGTCGCTCTGGAGGGAAGCTCGGGCCGTCACGGCCGTGTCGAGCTCGCCCTGCGCCGAAGCCTCTGCGGCCTTGGCCGCATCGAGCTCGTTCTGCAAACCGACCTGGGCAGCCTTGGCGGCATCCAGTTCGCTCCGAAGTCCGGCCTGGGCGGCCTTGGCGGAATCGAGATCGGCGCGGAGGCCAGCAGCGGCGTCAACATCACTCTGTAGTGATGCTTGCGCCGTCTTGGCTGCAGCAAGTTCGTCGGCCAGCGCCGAGCGGGCTTCGGTTGCATCGCCGAGGTCCGATTGCATTGCGTCGAGCGATGCCCGGGCGGCAGCAAGCTCGGCATCGAGCGAAGCTCGGGCCTTGTTTGCTGCGTCGAGTTCGCCCTGGAGCGAAGCTTGGGCCGTGTCGGCTGCGTTGAGGTCGCCCTGGAGCGAAGCTTGAGCGGCGACTGCGGCGGCGAGTTCACCCTGCAGGTTTCGGCCGGTTGAGACGTCGGCTTCGAGGCCAGCGATACGGCTCACGCTTGCGTCGAGCTCTGCTTGCATGCCGTCGCGTCCCGCGACTGCAGCGTCGAGGTCACCTTGGAGCGAAGCGGCTCGGGCCGCTGCCTCGTCGAGTTCACCCTGCAGGCGAGCCTCGGCGGCGCGGGCTGCTTCGAGATCTGTTTCGAGGCCAGCCTTCGCTGCGTTCGCTGCATCGAGTTCGCTTTGCAGTCCGGCCTGGGCCGAGCGGGCTGCGTCAAGCTCCGAGCTCAGTCCGGCATTCTCGTCAGCGCGGGCCGTCGCGGCGGCGAGACTTGCCTGGAGCGCTGCGACCTGTCCGGCATCGCTCTCAAGGCCAGCAATACGGCTGACATTCGATTCGAGATCGCCTCGCAGGCTTGCGTTGGCCGAGCGAGCTTCGTCGAGTTCTGCTTGCAGTGCGTCGCGATCTGCCGCGGCGGCGTCGAGGTCGGCTTGTAGGCCAGCCTCGGCGGAGCGGGCGGCGTCGAGGTCGCCCTGGAGCTGGCTCTGAACACCGAGCGCTGCGTCAAGGTCGCCCTGGATGTTGCCACGAGATGCCAGCTGCACGTTGGCCGCATCGAGCTCAGCTTGCAGTGCCGATCGAGCGTTGACCTCGGTGTCATAGCTGGACTGGAGCTTGGTCTGGGCAGCCCGTGAGCTATCCAGGTCTCCCTGCAGCGACATGGTCTGTGAGCGGAGGCCGTCGACCTCGCCCGACCACTTGGTCTCTGACTGGAGCAGGTTGTTGTACTCCGACACCTTGATGCCGCGACGGCGCCAGCGCCACAGCAGCCAGCCGAGCAGCAGACCGAACATGGCGGCCAGCAGGAGAGGGATGAGGTATTCGACAAGGAAATGAGGCATTGATGGTGTCCTTTCAGACCGCGAGAGCAGCGATTGGGTGGGGGGCAGGGTGCATGAGTGAGGTTGAGTGCTGGATCATGTGAGCGCTCATCCGGTGAACTGAGGGACGCGGGCTTCGGCGGCATCGAGCGTTCCGCTGCCGGGCAGGCTCAGGCCTGCGGCGACGTCTGGGCTCGCTGCCAGCAGATCCCAGGTCAGGGCGCCGTCGCTGAGCTGGGCGGTGCCTTCGATTAGCTCGTCGCCGAACAGTCCGACGACCGAGGCGAGATCGCCGACCAGTCCATCGTTGCCTTCGGCGGCTCGGGACTCATCGATCTCAAGCTCGTCGACCACGTTGGAAGCGCCGACCGAGGCGACCGCAGCGTCGACCAGGGTCTGGCGTTGGGTCTCAGAGGCGACGATGCCGCTCAAGGTGATGGTGCGTCCGTCGTACCCGCCGCTGGTGTTCAGAGCGACTGCGATGGGAACTGCGGTCGGATCAGGAACTGCGGTTGCGGTTGGTTCCGGCACGGGGGTCGCCGTGGGCTCAGGAACTGGCGTTGCAGTTGGATCCGGCACTGGCGTTGCGGTCGGATCGGGAACCGGCGTGGCGGTTGGGTCGGGTGCAGGGACGACCAGCGGGGCTGCGGCGACGAGGCCGGCGACGTTCACGTCGTAGACGCCTGGGTCGTCGTCGCCATCGATGCCGGCTCGCTCAAGACACTCGAGGTCGTCAGAACCACCGTCGATGATCTGCTTGACACGGTCGACGGTGACGCCCGAAGGCAACTCACCTTCGATCGTGACATCGCGGTAGCTCCAGTCCATATCGAGCTCGTCGGCATCGACGCCTTCGCAGGCCAGGTGCGCTCGGGCTCGTTCATCGAGACCGTCTTCCATATGGTCCCAGGCCCAGCCGCCTCCGATGAGAGCAAGCAGGCCGAGGGGGATGAGGCCAAGCCACCGCAGTTTCCACGGGAACTTGCCTCGCCGGTTCGGCGGTAGGTAGCGCGTCCAACCCGTGACCTTGCGCCCAGCCATCGACTTCGTCGTTGTTGTCGCCGTGCGATTCGCTGACGTGCGAGCGGTTTTGGATGCGGACGCAGCGGCGGCGGGCGCTGATGCGGCCTTGCCTTTCGCGCTTCCTGCAAGCTTGCCTGACGCCTTTTTCGCGTTGCCCGCGCCAGCCTTCGCCTTGCCTGACGCCTTTTTCGCGTTGCCCGCGCCAGCCTTCGCCTTGCCGGCCGCTGATCGGGCTTTGGATCCGCGCTTTCGCGCTCGGTCATTATTCGATGCCACAACTCTCCTCTGAATGCTTCGACAGACGACCGGACCTGAGCCCCCGCCTGGCGGGCTCGATGCAACGGTGCCGAAGGTGTTCCCCGATATGGGTGCGATACTCCAGTCGCCGGAGCGAGGTGCTTTGTCGCGAGATTTGTGCTGGAGCAGGTTCAGCTGTGGTCGCTAGACCACGAAGAGTGCAATTGTGGCCCAGCTTTGTGGAATGGCGCCGAGGCCCTCGCCCGTGTCCGATTCCCAGAACTCGGCCCACCCCGATGCCTGAGCACCGGATTGCAGCGAGGCGGCAATCGGTCTGCGCGAGCCCGATGAGCCCTAATGCGGAACGGCGGCGGTGTTCGGACACAAACCGCCTCGGGGCACCAGTGCAGCTCGAGGAGCTCGGCCGCTTCCCTGTCAGGCCTTCTCAAACGCTCAGGCCCAAAATGTCGCAGCGCTCGCGCACGAATCGGGGATGGTGAACCCGACCGAAATCGATTCCTGCGGTCAGTGCCATATCCAAGAGTTCCAACCTCCCACCATCGAACTTCCATGGCAACGCGACATAGATCGGCAGTTCGAAGACCCGAAGTTCATCAAGCCGGGAATAGATTGCCTCCTGGTACTTGCGACGCTCTTCCCATTGCCAGTCTGCCGGACCGAAGCCGGTGCCCGGGTCAAGGATTAAGCACTCGCGACGAATGCCTGCAGCCTCCAACGCTTCGATGCGTTGCCGAAACCACGGGATCATGGTTTCCCAAGGATCGCCTTGCGTCAAGGACATGGCCTTCGGGTCCTCACCGAGAATGAACGGGACCACCACTCTCACTCCCGTCGCAGCCGCTACGTTCATCATCTCAACGCCCTGCATCCCGTCTGCCGCGTTCATGATCGTGGCACCTGCAGATATCGATCGGCGCATGACTTCAGGATTCCAGGTGTCAACGCTGACATCCACGCCCAAACTCACAACTCGCTCAAGAGCCGAGCCGAGACGCTCCCACTCCACTTCTGTTGTGACCCTTGACGCCGTAGGCGTAGAGCCCGCTCCGCCGAGATCTATGCCAACACAACCGTCTTCGATAAGCCGGACCGCCCTCGAGTACGCTTCGTCAGCTGTGCGGGCTATCGAGAACTCGGCTAGCGAGTCTGGCGACATATTGATTACCCCGTGGAGCGCTGGTTGCCTCATACGGATCGACCCATGACTTCAGCCAACGGAAACTCAACTTCAAAGACGCTTGTTGGAATGGTCAGATCATACGGGTTCGTTGCTCGCCTTTGCCCTCGCCGATCTCGCGATAGTCATCGTTTCACTTGCGGGTTGGCGTCGCTGGCGCAGGCCGTGGTGACCGCGACCCCATGACTGCGACCGACCCGATCCTCGAACGCCGAGCCCAGTTCTCTCGCGCCGCCGACCTCGGCAAACGCCTCGGCTACACCGCGTTTCTCGTCGCCATGGTCGCATTTTTCGTCGGGATCTTCACCGGCTTCAACGACACGTGGGGCTGGATCGTCATCGCCAGCCTGCTCATCGGCTCACTGTTCCTGCTACCTGCGATCATCGTCGGCTACGCCGTCAAAGCCGCCGACCGCGCCGACCTGGGCCTCCCCGACGGCCACTGAATAACTCGCAATCGCAGCTTCGGCTTCGCCTCTGGCTGCTCTGCGGATTCCAGCCGCACGCAGGCCCCGGATAGTGCTGCGTGCCAACGCCTAGGGCGAGTGTCAGCGAGCCCGGTCACTCAACCAGGCGCGATGTCGATGGGGGTTTCGGGGAGGTTGCCGGCGACGATGTCGGGCAGAAACTCGCGTAGCCGAACCGGCAGGACTGGCTTGTCGCTGGCGAGCAAGTCGTCGAGCGTCCACCACTCGGCGCCGCTGAACGCCTGCGCTTCGAGAAACTCGAGGTGCTTCGGCCGCCACTCGCCGCCATCACACCAGGCGACGTGAATCTTCTCGTCACTGTCGAAGTGGATGCCGCCGAACTCGAACTCGACATGCTGGACCCAGATCACGGGACCGATCTCTGCATTCTCGATACCGGTCTCTTCGTACAGCTCGCGAGCCACGGCAACAGCGCTGTCCTCGCCGGGATCGATCCCGCCACCAGGGATCTCAAGCCACGGCTCCTTCGAAGCGTCGGCAGGATCGCGACCATTGATCAAGAAGATCCGGTTCTCACGGTCGAGCACAACAACCCGTGCAGCTGGGCGTTTCAGCGTCCACATGACCGCTGACCCTAGTTGCCCGCCATCGAACCGCCCTCAGCCAGCACGAGCGAACCGCAGACCCACGCGGTTTTCGACGCAAGTAGCTCGCTTCGCTAGTCACGCCAAACCAGCGGCGCTACTTGCCTACAGGTTCACTAGCTAGTTTTTTCGCTAGCTAGTTCTGACTAGTCGTGCTAGTCTCCTCCAGATCAGCAGACCTAGCTCGCGCCAAGCGCACACGCTAGGACTCGCAAGTAGCCCATGTCGCCCAGTTCGCAAGTTGCTCGCAACTTGTGGCACTACATCGGATCTTCACCGTGGAACACGTCACTGACGCAATTGAGCAGGCCGAAGCAGACCTCTCGAACACGCGCGATGAATTGCGAATGGCCCGAGAACTGGTCGCAACCCTCGAACACGACGCCAAGCGCATCGAAATCGAGCTGGTCGGTTTGCGGTCCTATGCCCAGCGACGAGGTCTCACTGCAGCGACATCGGAATCGACGATCGCTTCCATCGGCGGGATCGACGACGGCAGCGTTGTCCCGATCTCGCCCGGAATCGCTATGGCGACGGCCCCAGCGATCACCGACCTCATGACCATGAGCCGCAACGAAGCCGTCTCTACCGTCATGAGCCAGGCTCCCGGCCCCATGGACCGGTCGTCGATCCACGAGCAGTGCGCCCTTGGCGGGCGAGATGATTCGCTCGACGACATCAGCCTGTCGCTCTCCGGTCTCAAGCGGGCCGGACGAGTCGAAAAGCTCGGACGCGGCCTCTGGCGCCTCGTCGAGCAGCCCTCCGCAACCGGCTGATCAGCGGCGCAGTTCTGGTCTGTCCGAGGTCGGGACTCGTTGAGGCCAACTAGCCCAGACCGGGCGGATCGATGCACCCTTCGGTGCCTCCGCCAGTACCGAGGTCTCCTCGGAACACCAGGCCATCGATGTGGCCGCTGCCCTCGCTCGCGGTGTCGAACCATCGTTCGAGGCCGCGGAACAGCGCATCGGCTTCTCGCTCGACGCCCTCTTCGGTCGCGAGGAACTCGGCTTCGGCCTCGGTCGTCATGTACATCGCCTCGGTGAGCACCGTGACCAGATCCGGGGTCCGACGCAAGATGCCGTAGAGGTCGGTGCCTTCTTCGTTCTGGCGCCAGCTAACACCAAGCGCTTCGGTGCCAACCCACGGAATGTCCACGTCTTCGAACTCGGCCTGCATCTCTTCCCAGAGCAGACCACCGAGCCGACGGCTCTCGTCGTCGCCGTATTGCACGAAGACCTCGGTGCCAGGCTGGCCCACCGGCTCCGGGAAACCGCCATTGTGATGGATCGAAATGAAGACCCGCGGTTCGAGGGCTTTGGCGAGATCCGTCCGGGCCTGGATCGCCATGCGATGGTCCGAGTAGCGGGTGAGCAGCACGGTGTAGTCGGCGTCGAGCAGACGAACACGGAGCGCTTCGGCCACCGAAAGGTTGACGTCGGCTTCTCGTAGCCCGTTGGGGCCAACCGCGCCGGTCTCCTCTCCCCCATGGCCGGGATCGATCAACACGTCGACCGGACCGGTGAGGGCAAGTCCCTCGGAGATGCTGGCGACGTTGTAGCACGGGGTGACGACGTCCCACGGCGGACCCTCGGATCGCACGGTCAGCATCACGCCGTTTTCCGTTCGCACCACTCGTACATCCGGCTGCGGTGTAGGCGTTGGCTCTGCAGTCGGCTCGGGCGTTGCCGTCGGCTCCGGAGTCGCACTCGGCTCCGGCTCAGGTGTCGCAGTCGGCTCCGGCTCAGGTGTCGCAGTCGGCTC